>JBAURN010000356.1:0-2457 GCA_049581225.1 Solirubrobacteraceae bacterium | reverse complement strand
GATCGGCGCCGTTGCCGGGTTAGCGCCGCCCTGCCCGAGCTCCCAGGCAGAGCGCGCGGCATCGTAGGCGCGCAGCAGAGCTTCCACGTGGCGCTCGGGTGAAAAACGTTCGGCCACCAGCTGCTTGCCGGCAAGCCCCATCGCGTGTTGCCTGGCGGGGTCCTCGAGCAATGCCCCGAGCGCCCGCGCCAGCGCCTTCGGGTCCCCTGGTTGGACCGACAAGCCGGTGCGGCCCTCGTGCAACCATTCGCCGATCCCTCCTGTCGCGCTGGCGATGACCGGCCGCCCGGCCGCCAGGGCCTCGATGCCAACCAATCCAAACGGCTCGGGCCACAGCGATGGCACCGCCACGACCGATGCGTCGGCCAGCTCCTGTGCGAGCGCCTGCTCATCGAGCCAGCCCCTGAAGTGAACCCGTCGCTCCACGCCCAGGCGTCGCGCCAGTGCGCGCATCGCCCGCGCCTGAAAGCCATCTCCGCAGATCACGAATTCTCCCTGCACGTGCACAGCCGCGCTGATGAGCACCGCGAGCCCCTTCGGCTTGACTATGCGTCCGGCGAACACGACCCGCCGCCTGCTCTCGTGTCCGTGTCCCTGGCTTGGCGTCATCGTCGAGAACAGCGGGACCGTCGCTCTGCGCGCCACGCCGTTGGTGGCCAGGTGGCGCTCCACGACGTCCGAGTAGGCGACCGCCAGGTCGGCCGCGCGCAGCGCCTCGAGACCGCGGCCGGCGCGCCGGTAGGCGCCCGGCAGTGGGCGCGGGTTACGCACGTGCGCACACCCGCGCAGCGCCATGTTCGTCAAACAGCCCGGTCCGTGGGAGCGAGTGCACTCGTGCCCTGGGCGGAAGTAATGCAGGCCTGAGGCGCAGGCGGTGTATGCGTGGGCGCTGACGAGCACGGGGGCATGGGCACGCAGCGCCACGACCAACTCGGGATGGTCAAGCTGATGAAGATGGATCACATCGGGACAGGCCGACAGCGCGTCACCGAGACGCTCCTCCGGCGGAGCGTCCCTATCGAAGAGCTTGGAGCTTGAGTACACGCTAACCCCGGGTACGCGTACGGTCGCGTCCACGCGCTCGGCGAGCACCGTTACACGCGAACCGTTCTCAGCGAGCAAGCGCGCGCTTGCCAGCACGTGCGCCGCCACACCGCCGTTGCGACCCCACAGCGGCGTGCCGAGCAGCACCGAACTCGGGGGGGTCCACATCGCCGCCGATGATACTCCGCACCGGAGCCGGCGAGCCATGAATGTGTCTGGGTTGTGAAGACGCCGGCGTGCTCTGCCTGAGAGAATCTCGGCTCGATGGCCGGGACGGCGACATCGAGGTCTGGGCAACCTCGGGAGGCGGCTCGCCCCAAGGTGATCTACGTGATGGGCTCAGGTCGCAGCGGCAGCACGATTCTCGGCGTGGCGCTCGGCAACTGCGAGGGACTCTTCTATGCGGGGGAGCTCGACAACTGGCTGGCTCGCGCGGGTGTGCCGTTGCAAGGTGGCATCGAGCGCAGGCGCTTTTGGAGCGAGGTGCGCCGCGAGATGGCGGGCGCGGAGAAGCTCTTCGGCCACGACGCTCAACGTCTGCTGGAACGCTCGTTTTCCCCTTTTCGCGTCCACAAGTGGCGTGTCCGGCGCGGTCTGCGTGGCGAGTACCGACGCGTGAGTGAAAAGCTGTACCGCACGATCGCGCGCGTCGCCGGAGCCACGCACGTGGTCGACACGGCTCATTTTCCGCTGCGCGGGCGAGAACTGCAAGCGCTCAAGGGAATCGATCTGCATCTGATCTTTCTGATCCGCGACCCGCAGAGCGTCGTGGCCTCGTTCAACCTCTACCTGAATCGCAACGACACCGCAGAGCGGTGGTTGCGCGTGCTCAGCACAAACGCAAACCTATGGCTGACGCATGTGCTTGCCACGCTCGTGTTCCTGCGCCACCCCCGAGCCCGACGCATGTTGCTGAGGCACGAGGACTTCCTTGCCGACCCGGAAGGCATGTTGCGCACGATTCTCGACTGGAGCGGCTCCTCAGCGCCGCTGCCAGACCTGACGTCGCTGAAGACGGGTTTTCCGATCAACGGCAACCGGCTCCTGCAGGCCGAGGTCGTCTCACTGGAGCGTCGAGCGTCGTCCCCGCGCCACGACTCCCGCCTCACGGCGCTGCTCCAACTTCCGTGGCGTGCCGTGTTCTCTCGCCTGCACCCACTCGCAAGCGTCGATGGCCACTCTTCTGTATAGGGTTCCACGAGGCGTATACCGTCGCCTCAAGTCCAGTCGCGAGTTGCTCCAAGAGCGTTCCTTTCGCACCCTTCTACAGGTGGACGCGAACGCTCCCGAGTTGGTGCTTTCGCCTCATTGGGACGATGCTGTCTTCGATTGCTGGGCACTGCTCTCCAGTGATCGGGCGCTCAGCGTGGTCAACGTCTTTGCTGGCGTCCCCGCGCCCGGTGGGGTGAGGGG
>JBAURN010000355.1:0-2374 GCA_049581225.1 Solirubrobacteraceae bacterium | reverse complement strand
CACCTACGACGCTTGGGCCGAAGGCTTCTCGCGAGCGCTCGCCGACGTCGGCCAGTCTGGGGGACGGTGAGGTAGCGTTGGGCCTCTTGGAAGGGCTGTCGGTCAACAGAAGCAGGGGCAACGGCGCAGCCGGCCGCGCGAGACGGCTCGGTGGCGGGACTATACGCTCGGTCGCGATGGCGCTCACCCTCCTGGCGCTGCTGGGCGGCGCCACGGCCGCGCGGGCCGACCAAGCCTCGCAAATCGTCGAAAAGTGCGCGAAAAAAGAACCGTTCGGGGGCTATGGCCAGAACGCCTACCGCCAGGCTCTCAAACAGTTGCCCACGATCGTCGTCGAGTACACCGCGTGCAACGAAGAAATCCGCAATGCTGAGCTTGCGGCCGCGGGTGGCGGCGGCAACAAGGCCTCCACAACAAGCCCGGCCGGCGTTCCACTGGCGCTCACGCCGATCGAGCAGAAGGCGGTGCAGAGCGCTCACACCGGTGGAGCGACGCCGGTCCGCGTGGGCGATCAACCCATCAGCCCGGGTGTGGTTCACGCCAATGTCGCCTCTGCCGTCAACACGCTGCCCCACTCTCTGTTTGCGGTGCTTGCGTTGATGCTCGCCGCCGCCGTTGGGATGACGATCGGGGAGGTGCGCAAGCGTGTCCGCTCACGCCGCGACGGCTGAGCACGCTTCGATCATGGTTCTGGACGAGGAGCCGATCGAGCCGCTTTCCGCACCCGTCGATCGCGAGCCGCGGGCGGGCGCCACCGCGGCCGCCACGGTGGCCATAGCGGGCTTCCTGTGCTTTGCCACGTTCCTCGCAAGAGGCGGCCTGGACCTGTCGAGGATGACCACGCTCGAGCTGACGACCACGCTCCTCGCCGGAGCGTTGGTGAGCGGTGCCGTACTGGTCGCGGCAAGGGAACTGCGCGCGCGCGGCCTGTGGTCGGTCGGCTTGTTGCTGGCCTTCGCCGGCCTGACCGGGATTTCCGTCGTGTGGTCGGTTGCGCCCGACGCCAGCTGGCAAGACGCGGGCCGGATGCTCTCCTACAGCGGCCTGTTCGCGGCGGCCGTAGCGCTTGCCTGGATCGCCCCGGGCGGATGGCGGGCGCTCCTGGGCGCCACCGTGCTCGCGGCCGTGTTGGTATGCGCCTATGCGCTGCTCACAAAGGTGTTGCCGGGCGACTTGGGCTTGAGCGCCGAAGCCAACCTCTATGCCCGGCTGCAGGAACCGTATGGGTACTGGAACGCGATCGGTCTGACCGCGGCGATGGGCACGATCGGCTGTCTGTGGCTGGGCGCGCGGCGCGCGGGTCATGCGCTGCTCAGCGCGCTTGCCTACCCCGCGACGGGACTGTTGATCGTCACGTTGATGCTGGCCTATTCGCGCGGCGCTCTGGCGGCCCTGGCGATCGGTGTCGCGGCCTGGATGTGCCTGGTGCCCTTGCGTCTGCGCGGGGCGCGCGTGTTGATCGTGGGTGGCGTGTGCGCAGCTCCCGTCGTCGCCTGGGACTTCTCTCGGCACGCGCTGAGCGGCGATGGAGTGGCGCTCGCGGTGCGCGCCCACGCCGGCCATCAACTGGGCGCGCTGCTCCTCGCGATGCTGGTCCTGCTGAGCTTGATCGGCATCGCGATCGGCTTCTTCGGCGACCGGCGGGCACCGACCGCGTCCACACGCCGCACCGTCGGGATCGCGCTGGCCTCGCTGCTGGTGTTGCTCCTGCTGGCCGGCGTGGGCGGCCTGGCGGCCACCAAACGGGGGCTCACCGGCACGATCTCCCACGACCTCTCCTCGCTGACGAATCCGAACGCGCCCGTGCCCGCCAACACGCCCGGTCGCCTGACCGCCGTGGGCAGCGTGCGCGCGCGCTACTGGAAGGAGGCGCTGGAGATCTTCAAAGCGCACCCGGTGCTGGGGGCCGGAGCCGCGGGCTACGAAACCGCGCGGCTGCGCTACCGCACACAGCTTCTGGACGTGAGGCAAGCGCACGGTTATGTGGTGCAGACGCTGGCCGATCTCGGCATCGCCGGCCTGGCGGTGAGCTTGGCGCTGCTGCTCGCCTGGATGGCGGCCGCCGGACGCCCCACGCACCCCTTCAACCGGCGGTGGACGTTCCGCCGGCCAGAGGGGGAAGGCTCGGGAGTCTCCCGTCTTCGGTCGGCCCCGTCGCTCAGCTGGGGCCACGCGCCCCAGGCATATACGCCAGAGCGGATCGGAATGTTGACGATGCTGTGCATCGTGATCGTGTTCGGAGTGCACTCGTTCGCCGACTGGACTTGGTACGTGCCGGGAGACGCCTTCGTGGCTTTGCTGTGCGCCGGTTGGCTGGCGGGACGGGGACCGCTGCCGGTCGGCAACTTGGCGGCGCCGGCGGGCTCGCCCGAGG
>JBAURN010000354.1:0-18022 GCA_049581225.1 Solirubrobacteraceae bacterium | reverse complement strand
GACCTGGGCGTCGGCGCGTTCGCTCTCGAGCAGCTCGTGGGAGGCCTTGCGCTCGCCCTCGATCATGCCGGGAGCGGCGGCGTGGAGCGGGCTGAGCAGGTCGCTGTGGACGTGGGCGAGGGTCAGTTTGCCCTCGGGGTCGAGCAGGCGCGTGGCGAGCGCGATCGCGTCGCGGCCCGTTGGCCGGCCATCCACTCCGACAAGCACGTTCTTGAACATCTCAGTCTCCTTGCGTGGGGCCGGGCCGCCCGGCATTTGCGATCACGATAGGCGAGGCCGGACGATCGAGCATCGGTGATTGCCACAAGGGTCCTCCGTAGAGAACACTTAACGCCAGTCAGAGGCGAGGCTACTTGGCCACCGGCCGACCCGGCGCCCCACGTCGCGCCGTGACAAGCGCGGCGAGCGTGCTTGCCCGGATCGGGCGCCCCAGGCGCGCTTGCAATGCGTGATTCTCACCGACCAAGGCGTCTCGCTGGTCGGGAGACAGTCTCGCCCACCACGACATCGTGGCGAGCACGGCGTTCAGCTCAGCCGCGGTCTGCTCGACCAGGCTCGGCACGCACGCGAACCGGAGGTCGTCGAAGAGATCGGCCGCGTAGTCGCGTCCCGTGTCGTAGCTCCCCAACCAGGCCCAAGCGTCCGCGACGTTCCCACGGCGCTCGCACACGCCCGCAATAGTGCAGTCGAGGTCGCGGTAGGTGGGCCACGTCTCTACGATCTCGGGCGCGTGTCTGCGCAAAGCCGCGAGTAGAAGCTCTTGATCGTCGACGCCGCGGCGCTCTTGGAGCCCGACGTACTGGATCAAGGCGAGCGTCCCTCCAGGCGCCAGCGTGTCGGCGATCTTGCGCCAACCCACATCCGGATCCACCCAGTGGATCGCGGACGCCGAGAACACCGCCTGATAATGCTCGCCAGGTAGCTGAGCGTCCTCGAGCCGGGCGTGAAGGAACTCCACATGGCCCGCGTCTTTCAGGCTGTCCTCTGCGAGCTCGATCAGACTGACTCCCGGCTCCAGCGCGGTCACCCGGAGCCCGCGCGCAAGCAGGCTGCGGGTGAGTTGGCCGGTGCCGGACCCGACCTCGAGCACCCGGTCTCCCGCTCCAAGACCAGCCACTTCACATGCTCGATCGATGAGCACCTCCGGGTAGGTCGGACGATGGCGGTCGTACTCAAGGGCGATCTCGTTGAAGACCTTGCCGTAGTTGCGCGCGAGTGTGCCCTCGGTCATGGGCGCAACGTACACACCAGCGTGGACGCGCCCCCTGCTGCACAACAGGTTTGTCCCATTGTGTCTCCTTCGGTACATGCCTCGAACTTCCCGCCATCTGCCCGACCTAGCGGTGGCCTTACGATCAGGCTCGCAGCGCTCATTCAACGGCCCGGAAACGCTAGGATCGGGGGTCGCGGCGAGATAGCTCAGCTGGTAGAGCACTCGACTGAAAATCGAGGTGTCGGCGGTTCGAGTCCGCCTCTCGCCATCGCCGGATCGGGGCTCCCGCGTGCCTCGTATGGTGCCCGGCGGGCCGCTTGGCCCGGGGCTGTGCCGACGCTTGCACATCGCAATTACTAGGAGGACGCCGGTGCCGGATACCACCTGCCACATGTCGATCTCGCTCGACGGCTTCGTCGCCGGGCCGGACCAGAGCCGGGAGAATCCGCTGGGGAAGCGCGGCAGGGAGGTCCATAGCTGGCACCTCGGCGACGAGCGCGCGAACGACGCCGACGCGACGGCTGAGGGCTGGCTCATGCGACCGCGCGGGGCCTATGTCATGGGCCGCAACATGTTCGGGCCGATCCGCGGCGAGTGGGATGAGGAGTGGGATGGATGGTGGGGCTCCGAGCCGCCGTACCACGCCCCGGTGTTCGTGCTCACCCACCACGCTCGCGAGCCGATCGATATGGAGGGCGGCACGAGCTTCCACTTCGTCACGGAGGGCTTTGAGGCCGCCTACGCGCAGGCGCGTGAGACGGCCGGCGGGGATGGCATCGATATCGCGGGCGGCGCTTCGACTGTCCGTCAGGCGCTCGCCGCTGGAGTGGTCGATGAACTCACGCTTGACGTGGTCCCTGTCCTGTTCGGGTCTGGCGAGCGGCTATTCGACGGAGTCGAGTCCTTCGGGTTCGAGCCGGTAGAGGTGCTCCACTCTCCGCTGGCCACGCACATCCGCTACCGGCGGGAGGGGTGAGGAGTCGATCTTCGGTCATGTTGGGATCACGGCAGGCGCTCAAGTTCGGTGACGAGCGTCGGCTGAGCTTGGCGTGGCGGGATCCCCAGCACGGTCTCCGTTCCGGCTGCCACTTGCGTGTACCCGGCGTCACGGATAACGACGCATTCAACCTCGGCCTTTAGGCGGTCCCAGGTTGCCTCGTCGGCTAGGCGTACCTCGCCGGCCATGCCGCGAGCTCGCCAGCGCTGCAGCTCGGCCTGGCGGGTGACGGCCATCTCGTCGGCGACCGCGAGGGCGGCGTGGCCGGCTTGGGCGATCGCCTTGCCCATGCTCTTGAGGATGCCTGGGCGGATGATGTAGACGAGCGCGGCCTCGACCGGGACGGGCGTTGGCTCGACCGGCAGCTTGGCGTCGGTGAATGGGGCTAGCTCGATTAGCTGGGGCTCGCGTTCTGACTTACGCCGGGGCGGTAGACATAGGGCGATCGGATCGGCCTGGGTGGGGACCGGCGCCGCGTCGATCCCGGCCAGCGCGGCGAACCGATCGGCGTCAGCGCGTAGCGCGATCTTGGGGAACGCTGCTGCCTGCCAGGCGGCGAAGTTCGCCGACCAGCGCTCGCTGTCGCGGAAGCGGTCGGCGCAGGCCACAGCACCAGCACCGCCGAGTGCCATCGACTGAGCGAAGCTGAGCCTTCGGTCGCTGCGCGCGACGTACTACATGGCCCACGGATCTTCCCGACTGTGGTCAACTGGCTGCATGCGCGCCTCCGGTTGCGAGCTTCAGGAGTGCGGCGCTCAGCGCGCCGCCGATGCTCGTCTCGTGACGTCCGGGTGCTACTCACCAGTGGCCGTTAGTCAGCTCGGGGATTCCGGCGCGCTCGATGAGGGCCTCGGCAAGCTGGCTGTCGACGCATACCGACACGTCCTCGCGGGTTCGGCGTGCTCTGCGCGCGAGCGCATGGGCGAGCACGTTTTCGGTGCGGGAGATTTGGGCGATGGCCCAGCCTGGCTGGTGGCTGGCGAGATAGAGGCACGCCTCTCCGCGCAGGGGTCGTAGTTGCTCGCTGTTGCCGAGGTGTGGTCGGGCCGCGGATTCGCAGTCGGTCCTGAAGATGACGTCGCGCACTTCGCCTTCTCGGCGGCGTCCATCGCCAGCAGAAGCGCTCGAAGCTCGGCCTCGCCTCGCGGCGCGCGCCGGCCCGTAGCGTCAACTGGCTCTTTCGCGGTAGGCGCGAAGTAGTCCCTGGTGGGTGAGCCAGCCCACGACCTGCTTTCCGTCGGTGGCGAGCACCGGGAGTCCCTGTTCGTCGCTGACGGCGAGGGCGAGCATGGCGTCATCGAGCGTCTCGTCGGCGCGTAGCTCGGGCGCGGCGCGCGCGAGCGTGCCGGCAGACAGGCCGTCACCATCTTCCCCGAGCGCCCGCTCGGTGTCGGACGCGGTCACGACGCCGAGCAGCACGCCGCTGGGGTCGATAACGGGAAGCGTGTCGACGCGCTCGGCCGCCAAGCGAGTGACGATCGCATCGATGGGAGCCTGTGGCGAGAGCGGCTTGGGTGAGGTGCCCATTGCCTCAGCTACGGGGATCTCCGCCAGGTGGTTGCGGCGGGCGGGCTGGTCGATGTCGATCCCGCGGCGGCGGAGCTTCAGGGTGTAGATCGTGTCGCGCGTGATCGCATTGGAGAGGGCGGTGGCGACCACTATGGCGAACATCAGCGGCAGGATTACGTGGTAGTCGCCGGTCAGCTCGAAGATGATGATTACGGCCGTGATTGGCGCTCGCGCGGAGGAGGCGAACACTGCCCCCATCCCGACGAGTCCGTAGGCTCCGGCGGCGGGCGCAAGGTGCGGTGCGATGTGGTGGAAGATGGCGCCGTAGGCGGAGCCGAGCATCGCGCCCATGAACAGTGACGGGGCGAATACGCCGCCTGAGCCGCCGATCCACATTGTCAGGCTCGTCGCCAGGATCTTTGCGGCGAGTAGGCCGAGCAGGGCGAGGATCAGGTAGTGGCCGGCGACCGCGTTCTGCAGGACTGGGTAGCCGACGCCGTACATCTCGGGCACCGCGAGCAGCAGCAGGCCGAGAAGCACTCCACCGACGGCGGGACGCAGCCAGTCCGGTCGGCGCCCCCACAGCCGGTCTGAGATGTCCTCGCCCGAGTAGAGAACCCGCACGAAGCCGAGGCCGACGCCAGTGGCGAGCACGCCGAGGAGCGCGTAGGGCAGCAGTTCCAGCGGTGAGGTGAACGAGAACTCCGGGAGCGTTAGGAACGGGTGGCTGCCGAATGCCGCCCGGCCGATCGCGTCTGCGGTCACGGAGCTGAGCACGACCAGCCCGAAGGAGCGGGTCTCGAAGTTGCGCAGGATCAGCTCCAATGCGAAGAACACCCCGGCGATCGGAGCGTTGAACGTCGCCGCGATGCCGCCGGCTGCACCGCACGCCACCAAAAGGCGCAGTTGGTGCTCGGGCAGCCGCAGCGTCTGCCCGAGCACCGAGCCGAGTGCAGAGCCAATCTGCACGATCGGCCCCTCCCTCCCGACAGAACCACCCGATCCGATACACAGCGCTGAGGCGAGCGACTTGACCACTGGCACCTGTGGGCGCATCCGTCCGCCGAGGCGGTTGACCGCGTACATGACCTCGGGCACGCCGTGACCGCGTGCCTCCGGCGCGAAGCGCGAGACGAGCGGCCCGTAGATCAGCCCTCCGACCACGGGCGCCAAGACCACGAACCAGATGCCCACGCCAGGCACGAGCGGATTGGCTGCATGGCCGACGGCGCTGTAGTCGCGATGGCCCGTGAACAGGTAGGTGAAGCCGAGGATCATGTAGCGAAACCCAACTGCCCCCGCGCCCGCTCCCGCGCCGACCAGCAACGCGAGCACCGTGAGCGCAGTGGACTCGTGCGTCGCGGAACGGCGAACCCGATCCCGCCAGCGGCCAGCTACCGCCGCGTCGCTGGCGACCTCCACGGGGCTCACCCAGCCTCGATGCCAGCGAGCAGCACGTCGATCGCGCGGCGCACGTTGCGCCAGCGAAACGCCCCAGGATCGAGCGCACCGTGCAACAGCAGGCCGTCGGTCAACGCGAGCAGAATCGAGGCGAGCGCGTTCTCCGGGATCGCCACCAGCTCGCCGCTACCTACGCCTTCCTGCACCCATGAGCGCACCAGCTCACGCCTGCGCTGGGTTGCCTCGGCGAGCTGGCCGCGCACGAGCTCGTCCGTCAAAAGCTCCGACCACAGATCGGCCCGTACCTGCACACGCGCGTGATCCTCCCCCCACCCGAGCATCACCTGCGCGAAGCGGCGCACGCGCTCCACACTCGAGGCGTTGCCCTGCGTGATGCGCTCCAGCTCCCTGTCGAGCGCCGCGGCGTCATCTTCGAGCAGCGCAAGCAGGAGGTCCCGCTTCTGCTCGAAGTACCCGTAGAACGCCCCCTTGCTCACGCCCGCCTCCGCGCACACCTCATCGACAGTCAGATCGCGAAAGCCACGCTCCGCCGCGCAGCGCCACGCCGCGTCGATTAGCACCTGACGGCGCTCCAGACGTATCTCAGGACGTATCTTCGGGATAGCGAACGCTCCTTTCGACCAGCACATAAAACCGACCCGTCAGTTTTTTATAGCGGATCGCGGACCTTTACCACTACTCGGCGGGCGGCGAACCGACAGCTCCCACAGAACCAGCTGACCACGCCGGCCCGTGCGCGCCGATTAGCTGCGGGAAGAAATCCACCGCACCAAGCGGCCCCCAGCGGTCGCCGGCTTGCCCTTTCGCGGGAGTCCAACTAGGCGTTCGTGCTGAACGCACCCCGGCCCCCGAAGGGAGACAACCCTCAATGGACGACCAGGACGGCTCAGCCCAGCAGCCGATGAGCAACACCACGCGACCCTCTCGCCGCAGGTCGCGGTCCTTCTGCGCGGGGCGCTGCAGTCCGAGTTGGTGCGAGCGTGCGAGGATGCGCCCCAGGCGCGTCCCGAGTCAGTGACATGCGCGCTCTGGACGCCGGTGCTGAGGCGCCTGGCCGCCGCCTTGCGTGGGCTTGATGTGATCGGGTGGGGGAGCCCGCGCTTTGCGACGAGTGCGTGCAGCCGATTGCGGAGCCGAGTCGCTCGCCGGAGCACGGGTCGCTGCCGGAGGCGAGCAGTCACTAACGCCGCCGTACCCTCACGGTTGTCTAGCCGCCGTGGATCGCGCGGGAGTGCTATCTAGGCTCATTCGGGGCAGAGGAGATGTTTCGGCTGCTCCGAACGAGGAGGAAGGGCCTGCCCATGATTTCGCCGAGTCCGTCTTCCGGCGCGAAGCGCGGCGTTGTCGTCCGGCGTGCTCCTCGTCCGGCGCCGTTTTACGCTGGCGGCGTGCCAGTCGGTGGCATCGGTGGTCCCAGAATCTCGACGCCGAAGTCCTGGCCAACACGTACGAGCAGGTCGACATCGAGGGGGCCCGCAGGCGGCAGACCTGGGCTCTCGGCGGGTCTGCCGGAGGCGACGAAGTACCGCTCGAGTCCTCCGGGCGTGCAGATTGAGAGAATCCGCGCCGGCGAGTCTCCCTCGACGACGAACGTGTGTGGGATATCGCGCGGCAGGAACGTGTAGGATCCGGGGCCGGCGGTGAACATCTGATCGCCGCAACGCACCGTGAGAGTCCCTTCAAGGATCCAGAACGCCTCGTCCTCGCGGTGATGCACGTGGAGTGGAGGCCCGGACCCTGGAGGCGCGAGCGCCTCGATCAACCCGTAGGCACCGCCGGTGCTCTGCGCCGTGGCCTTGATAGTCATCAGGTTGTTCGTGAACCAGACCGCCTCACCCTCCCCGGCGGGGACGGTCTGAGCCCGGTGCTCTGCGCTTGGTTGGTCTTGAGTATCAGTCTCCTGG
This sequence comes from Solirubrobacteraceae bacterium, assembly GCA_049581225.1. Taxonomy (GTDB): domain Bacteria; phylum Actinomycetota; class Thermoleophilia; order Solirubrobacterales; family Solirubrobacteraceae; genus Palsa-744. The sequence continues at coordinate 10,977 of JBAURN010000354.1, read as the reverse complement.
GCGCCTGTGCTCACCACGATCGATCCTTGCATCTACGTTGTCCTCCGGCTTCAGTTGCTGAGCTTATGAGATAGACGGCTTGTAATGGGAATAGTAATCTCATTACAAGAATACGGTACCGTAATGTGGTGTCAACTCCAGAGGACCAGCAAAGCGCGGCAGGCCCGGGTTCTGTGCCAGCGAAGACTCGAGACCGGCAAACGAGGCGCACGAAGCGCGCGCTAGTGGCAGCCGCCGACGAGATCTTTGCCAGGGGCCGCGTGCCGACCGTCGGGGAGGTTGCCGAGCGTGCGGATGTCGCCCGCGCGACGGCGTACCGCTACTTCCCCACCCAGGAGGCGCTACTCCTCGAGACAGCCTTCCTCGGCGACAGCGGCCCCCTACGATCCCTGCCGGAGCTGATCAACGAGATCCCGGACCCGTCCCAACGCGTCGCCGAGGCCGTCAGACGCGCGGCAACCTGGACGCTCGGCCGCGAGGTACGCCTACGCACGATCCTCCGCATGTCGCTAGAGCACGAGAACGTCGAGCGCCCCGCCCGCCGCCGACACTACATTGCACAACTGCTCGAGGACGTCGAGGCCGAGATGACCCCCCAAGCGTATGAACGGCTCACGGGCTCGCTCACACTGCTATTCGGGATCGACCCGATCGTCTCACTCCGCGACAACAGCGACATCCCTGCAGCCCGGATCCCAGACCTGCTCGCCTGGGCGGCCCACGAACTCATCCGTTCTGCCCTGAATCAATCCCAGCCAGCCGCCGAAACCACACCGACGACAACGCGGCACAGCTGACCCGTAACGCCGCAGACACCGGAAGACCGCAAATGCCAGCGGCAGCACAACAACAGCGCTCGCGGCGCGCGACGGTCGGGTACGCCCGACCAGCAGCCTAACACTGCGTGAGCCCGCTTCCCGGGCCATCGACCGGGTCGACCAGTGCGTCGCGTTCTTGGGGCGTACTCTTGCAAACGTCGCATCCGTGGGACCGAAACCCCGGAGGAGGCGAAACGGTGAGACTCCCCGCCGCGCTCCTCAGCGCGAGCGAGGAGACTGGCCTGCCCTGCCTTCCCGGGCAGCCCCTCGAAAGCGGCCAGGCGACAGTAAACGGACGCGCTATCCGGCGTGAGTCGTCGCGACTCACGCGAACCAGGACGACCGTGCCGTAGCCGATCGCGCCAGGTCCAACACGCAGCACGGCCCGGGGGTGGGCTCATGGCGAGTTCTCGCCGCTCTCCAGGTACACCAGTCATGCGACGCGTCACGAATTGCCCGCGCTGCAACTGTGCATCTGCATGCTTCGAGATCCAGGGGGACGACCAGGTCCGGCTGGATGGGTACTCTGCGCAGCCATGGACCCCACATGGAGGAGATCGTCGTGCCGTTGACTCAGACTCAACTCGTTGGTGCTGTCGCCGATCGTGCCGAGATCACCAAGGCCGAAGCCAAGAGTGTGCTTGACGCTCTCGAGGATGTCGTGCTCGAGGAGATCGCTAACGCCGAGAAGGTCAAGATCGGTGGGCTGGTGCAGCTGACAGTACGCGTGAAGCCCGCCTCGAAGGCGCGTAAAGGGCGCAACCCCGCCACCGGTGAGGAGATCACGATCGCGGCGAAACCCGCGTCCGTCGATCTGCGCGCGCGGGCGCTGACCAAGGCTAAGGGTGCGTTGCCGTCGGTGCAGAAGGCACGGCGCCGATTGAGCTGACGTACACCGTCGTTGTACTCTGCGCGGAGAACTTCTCTGCGTCAGCTAACCCAGTTCGCGTCGAAATTTCTCTCAGGCGCGCGGGGGCTCGCGCCGCCGATGGGGGGAAGATTCGAGACGATGGGTTCTTCGACTCCGGTGAGGCTCAGCGCTCCGAAGGGTGTTGTACTCGCGATGGTTCTCGCAGCCGGGCTCGTCGCAGCCCTGTACACATACGTCAGTGGCGGGCCGGGACCCGTGCACAGCTTCTACGAAACGACCGCCCTGGTGATACCGGTGCTGATCTTGGCCCTTGCGGTGGAGCGTCGGGCCCTAGCCATCTTCGAAGGGCAAGCCACGGCCTACCGAATTCTGGTGTTTCTCTTCCTGCTGATCGGCGAGTCGTGTGCCTTGATGGGTGCATCGGGTGTATTTCGGGGGGATCTCGCCGCTGACAGCGAAAAGTTCCAAGGCGGCGCTGTCGCAAGTTCCTCTTTGGGGACCAATGTCTTGGCGACCGGCACCATCGGCGGGCTCGTCGCGGGCTTTGCCATCATCGCGGTGCTCGCGATTGTTGGGCCTGACTGGCTACACAAGCTCGACAAGCCGCAAGGCACGTCGGACGTCAACTCAGAGAGCGAAAGCCCCAGCGAACCTCAGACACGGTGACGGCCGTCGGAGCGCGGTACGTGTGTCGGTGAGGTCAATCGCGCCAGTCGACCTTGAAGTGCCCGATTGGCTCGTCGAAGCCCTTGACGGCGATAGGGCCTGCGTCGGAGAATCGGATGCCCTTGCCGCGGCAGAGGTCGTGCACACCTGATGAAACGACAATGCAATCTGGGTGAGAGCACGAACACAGCCGCGCGGCCTGCTGCACGGCCGCGCCAAAGAGATCGTCCTGCTCAGTGATGGGCTCTCCCGCGGCGACCCCGATACGAACATGCAATCGCGACCGCTCAGCTTCGTCCTGCTCTTGGAGCGCCTGCTGGACTTGCATCGCTGCGCGGACTGCCTGGGACGCCAAGGTGAATGCGGCCATGATCCCGTCGCCGGTGTGCTTGACTTCGCTGCCGCCGAACTGCGCCAGCGCCGAGCGCACGATTGTGTTGTGTTCGCGGAGCAGCAGCATCGCCTCACGATCCCCCAATTGCTGAGTGAGGCGCGTGGAATCAACGATGTCGGTGAAGAGGATCGCCCGAAAGGCGCTTTCTACGTATGGCTCGCCCGGGGGATGAGTATTGAGCCGTCCAAAGAACCCTCGGACGTTGGCCTCATCGACCTCCACCACGTTCGCTGGAAGCATCCCGTGGGCGGCCCCGTGGGCCGCCTCAACAGCCTCCTTGTCAGGTGCCTCGACAAGGCAAAACGCGCTGCCGGCCTCTTCTTCGAACCAGTAGGTGAGGAAGCGCACGCCGAATCTCTCTTGCACCTCGCGATCGCGCAGGTGAGCCTCTGCGATGTCGGCAGCCGTCGCATCCGGAAGGTCGTGACGATCCATGTAAAGCGGCATCAGTATCGAACTGTACTCCGCCCAAAGCCCGCGTATGGGGCGGAATCCCCATCGAGCTATCGAACGCGCAGCGCGCCACCGGGACGCCTTCGACCGCTGGCCGCTGGTGTCGCGCCGGAGGGCACCGTTGTCGGCACCGACATCAGCGAGAGCACGCCGCGTCGTACCCAGACGCCGAGCTGGCGCTTGGTAGCGAATCCCTCAGCGGAGACTAGGATCCAGCCCTTCATCGGCCGGCCGGTCATGTCGAAGACGCGGGTGTGAGGTCGAGCGAGCGCCTCATCAGATGCGTCCGGTCCGACCCTAACCATCAGCTCTCCACCATTGGAGATTCCTACCGCCATGTTGCCGTTCAGCAGGAACGCCAGCCCGCCGAACATGGCCTTCTCCGTTACGCCGTGCTCTCCGCCGAGCTGCTCGCGGATTCGGTGGGCGAGCTCGTTGTCATAGGCCATCTCAGCGTACGAGGGTAGTGTGTGTTAGACCTTGAGTTCGAGCTTCAGCTCACACATGTCCACAGAGGCGCGGACACCCGGAGTCTCTGAGGCATCCATTGCGCTGAACGCTTGGGCGCCTGCGCTCATGTCCTCCGCCGTAGCAAAGTGCTGCAGAACTATCGCTGTGCCCTGCGCCTCGTCAAACATCATCGTCACGCCAGTGGCGGGCACGCCCGGAGGTGGCCCGTCAGACTCCTTTATGCGGGACAGCAATCTCTCCACCCGCTCGGCGTTCACATCAGTGAACCTCACGACACGCACATACATAGGGAACCTCCTCGCATTCGGTAGGCATCAACATTACACCGCGCTTACGGCAAATCATCGACAGCTTACGTGTGTTCAATATGGCATTCATATGGTTCGTTGACGAGTAGCCCCGGTAGTCGCGGCTGGAAGTCAGTGGCTCGTCCCGAGTAGGCTCGACTCGTGGAGTCGGCAACCGATCGTGCGCCCGCCAGGCCGTCGGTATTTGACACGACGGGCTTTCGGGAACAGCTGCGTCTCAACGCGGGGAGTTGTTGGATTGTCGCCGGGCATCCAAAGCACAAGTCCTCCCATGGATCGGGCTCCAAGAACGCCGTCGCGGCGCGCTCTGAGACTCGCGCTTGACCTGTTCGTAGACAGCGCAGGAGGAGACATATGCCCAAGTACGTCATCGAGCGCGACCTTCCCGGAGCCGGAGAGCTCAGCGCCGAGGAGTTGCAGGAAATGGCAGCGAAGTCAAACCATGTGATCGGCGAGCTCGGCCCGGAGATCCGCTGGCTCACGAGCTATGTCACGGACGACAAGATCTATTGCGTGTACATCGCTCCGGACGAGGACATCTTGCTCGAGCACGCTCGTTGTGGCGCTTTCCCCGCGGACCGCATCTCCAAGGTATCGACCGTCATCGACCATCGACTGCGGACTGAGGCGTCGCAGCCACAGTCTGGGAAGTCTGCATTCAACAGAGAGGCAGAACATGCGATCCACTCCACGTGAGGATGTCCCCATCGTCATTGGGGAGAATGGTGTCGAGGTCCGCTTGCGCGACGAGGACGGCCCCTCTGTCGGGTTCGTGCGGCTGCCGGCCGGCGCTGACCTGCGGCCCGCCACCAAAGGCTTGCCGGATGACCTTTGCCCCTGTCCACATTGGGGGTACATGATCAAGGGGCGCGTACGTATGCACGCGCTGGACGGGCACCACGATTTCGTTGCGGGTGAGGCGTACCTCAGCGGGCATCTACGACCCATGCGCCATGAAGCCCGCGCCATCGCACGCGCAGCAAGAAGGCTGAAGCGACGAGCCGCTGGCTGACCCCGAGAACGCATGATCGCCACCGCTTTCCGTGCTCGTCGCCGCGGTGGCTTAACCCGTGGCCACTTCCCACGCCTCGAGGTAAGGCAACGGATCGATCGGATAGCCCCCCTTGGCCTGCCAACCGCCCACCCAGATCTCCAGGTGCAAGTGCGGCCCGGTGGCGTCCCCGGTCTGGCCAACCTTGCAGATTGCCTGACCCGCCTCCACGGCCTCGCCGGCGCTTACGGTCAAGGAGGAAGCTTGGCAGTGGGCATAGAAGAAGTCGAGCCCGTCGGCGGTCTGCTCGGCCGCCTACCAGCCGGCTCCGCCCGCCTGGTAGGCGGTCGTGATGATCGTGCCGCCCAGGGGGGCCACGACTTGGAGACCTTCGCCGGCAAGCACGTCTTGGCCCTCATGGATGTGCCCTTCGCGCGCCGCCCCGAAGCGATTTTCGGGCCCCCCGAAGCTGTGGGCGCCCAGAACCGGGAACACGGCTCCTTCGGCGACGGTTTGCGCCGGAGAGGGGACGCCGGGCGCAGAGCTGCTCGGCGGGCTCACGACGGGCTTTGGCTTGGGCTTTGGTCGCGGCTTGGGAGCGGGCGCTTTCGGCTTGGCATGGGTTCGAGCCGTCGGGCGAGAGGTCTTGTGGGCGGTCGACTTGGGCGGAGCGCTCGGCTTGGGCGCGAGCACACCGTATTCGCTGCCACCGGTCCCTTGTGTGGCTGGAGCGACGGACCCGCCAAGCCCGCTTGTATCGGCGGTCGCGGCGATCGAGGAAGCCGACGTACCCCCGGTCGAATCGAGCGCCTGGGCGGCGGATGCGGACCCGGCTAGCGCGACGACGATCGTGAGCACGCCGAGCATCGGAGCAAGCACCCCAACGGGCACGACGAACGTGCTCCTCGTGCCCTGTGCGACTGCCTTGAGGACATGCCTCATGACCCCTTATTCGACCCGAGGTGGGCGTTGGCAAACCGCTGGGCGCTAGCTTGCGGCTTGGAATTCCTCTATGAGGGCTTCGTAGGTTTGGCGCAAACCAGCTTCGATCGGCACTTCGGCGCGCCAACCCAACTCGCGCTGGGCGAGGCCTGCGTCAAGACAGCTGCGCTGCAGCTCGCCGGGGCGCAGGTCCGCCAATTGCGGCTCGATATCCGACCCGGACGCCTCCTTGAGCACACGCCACAGGGTCTGCACGTCGGTCTCCACGCCGGTCGCCACGTTGAACGTGCCGCGCTTGCCGTTGGCCGCGATCAGGGCCGCAACGACATCGCCGACGTAAACGTAGTCGCGGGTGGGCTTGCCCTGCCCGAACATCTTCGGCGCTTTGCCTGTGTGGAGGTGCTCGGAGAAGATCGCCACCACGCCCGCCTCGCCGTGGGGGCTCTGGCGCGGGCCATACACGTTGCCGAGCCGGCACACCGCGTGGGGTACCCCCGAGGACAGCGACCAGGTGTTGACGTAGGCCTCGGCTGCCCACTTCGAAGCGCCGTAAGGAGCCAGTGGGGCAGGAATACGCTCCTCGGAGGTCGGCAGGGGAGCCTCGTCGCCGTAGAGAGCCCCGCCCGTGGAGGTGAACGAGACGGGGGCGCCCCGCTTGGTGGCGGCATCGACCACGTTCAAGGTGCCCTGCACGTTGACCGCGCAATCGCGGCCCGGGTCGGCCACGGACGCGGTCACCGACGCCTGCGCCGCGAGGTGATAAACGGCGTCAGGCCGCACCTCCTCGAACACCCGCTGGAGCGCGTCACGGTCGACGATGTCGAGCTCGCGCAGCTTCGCCTCGGACGCGACGTTCGAAGCACGCCCCGAGGAGAGATCGTCGATCACGGTCACCTCGTGACCCGCCACCAGCAGGGCATCGACGACGTGCGAGCCGATGAAGCCGGCGCCGCCGGTCACTAGTGCGCGTAAGGACACGCGCGGAAGCCTATATCGCCGCTCGCGAAGGCGTGCGTGGGAGACAGCGGCCCACTGCGCCAACTGCTGGGTTTGGTGGGCCGGAGCGAGCGTTCGCCGGGCGGGGCTACCCCCGCGCCAGCATGTAGCGGTCCATCGTGGCGATCACCCGGCGCGTGATCGAATCCGCTCGCTGCTCGGTCTCCGAGTCGAGCTCCCCGGCCTCGCGCAGCTCGGAGACGCTGTGCATCGCGGGGCCGATCACCTGCTCCTTCAAGGTGACGGGCTCGATCCCGTCCTCGATCGCTTGGGCGATCGCTTCCTCGGCCAGCTCGGCGTCACCGAGCCGCATCGCGTCGGTGTAGATCTCCAGGACGCCCGCGATCAGAGTACTTGGATCGGAGCGCTCGCGCGTGCGAGCCTCGGCGCCAGAAGAGTCGAGTACCTCCATGAACTTGTGCAGGAGGACCGGGTCGAAGTGGCGGTCGGCCTGGTCGAGCATCATCTCGACGGCCTTCTCGACCGAGAAGGCGCGACGGTAGACGCGATGAGAGGTGAGCGCGTCGAACACGTCCGCGATCGCCACGATGCGACCCTCGATCGGAATGTTCTCGGCGGAGAGGCCGCGCGGGTAGCCGTCGCCGTCCCAGCGCTCGTGGTGGGAGAGGGCGATCGTGGCGCCCATGTCGAGGATCGAGGAGGAGGAGCCGCGCAGCAGGCGGTGGCCCTCCTCGGCGTGGGTCTCCACGATCGTGCGCTCCTCTGCGGTGAGCGGGCCGGGCTTGAGCAGGATCGCGTCGGGGATCGCCACCTTGCCCACGTCGTGGAGAGGCGCGGCGTGACCGATGCGCCGACAGAACTCGGGGCTCATCCCGATGGCTTCTGCCAGGAGCGTGGAGAAGCGCCCGATGCGCTCGATGTGGGCGCCGGTGTCCTCGTCGCGAAACTCGACCGCCATCGAGAGGCGGCGGACCGTCTCTGCTTGGGCGATCTCCAGCTCGGACAGGGCGCGGCGAAGGTCGTCGTTGCGTTCGTCGACCTCCAACTGGAGCACCTGACGGCGATCCTCGCCCAACAACCAGCCGCAGAGGATCGCGACGGTGACAAGCACCGCCGCTCCGATCACGGTCACCACCGTTCCACCGAACAGGACGGCCGCCACTCCGCCGAGGAGGGCGACCACCAGGACGGGCACTCTGCGCCAGGACGCACGGCGCGGCCCACGGCGCGGCTCGGGGATCGGGGGGGAAGGCCCGTTGGGGGTTGCGACATCGTTTTGGGGGCGCTCGCCGCCGGAGCCGCCGAGCAGGGCTCTCAGCTTGCCGGGCACCGAACTTTGCTCGGGCTCGGCCGAGGGAAGGCCGGCGCGCCCACGCGGGAGCGACGCCCCGCGTGGGGTGGACCGTTCCAAGCCAACCTTTGTTACTCCACGCACGAAAAGCACTCCGTTCTAACGCTTCTCGTCTATTCGGCCGAATTCGACGTCCGCTTGAGCTACCCCAAAACGAGCTACGCGAATCAGGTTGAATCTTTGGTCGTCATATCGATAGTGCGACATACTTCGTCTCGAGATACTCGTCGATGCCCTCGAAACCTCCCTCGCGGCCGAATCCGGACTGCTTCACGCCGCCGAATGGGGCGGCTGGATTGGAGACGATGCCCTGGTTGACGCCGATCATGCCGGCTTCGATCGCCTCGCTTACCCTGAATGTGCGCGAGAGGTCGCGCGTGTACACGTAGGCCACGAGGCCGTACTCGGTGGCGTTGGCGGCCGCGATCGCCTCGGCCTCGGTCGAGAAGGTGGCGACGGGCGCGACCGGACCGAAGATCTCCTCGCGCAGGACGCGGGCCCGGGCCGGCACGTCGGCGAGCACAGTTGGTTCGTAGAAGTAGCCGGGACCGTCGACGGGCTCGCCGCCACAGAGCAGGGTGGCCCCGGTGGCGATGGCGTCCCCGACCAGCTCCTCGACGATCCCGCGCTGACGATCGTCGATCAGGGGGCCGATGTCCACGCCGGGCTCGGTGCCGCGCCCCACCTTCAGGGAGCGCATGCGCTCGGCCATCCGGCGTGCGAACTCGGGCGCGATCGACTCGTGCACGTGGAAGCGGTTGGCCGCGGTGCAGGCCTCACCGACGTTGCGCAGCTTGGCGGTGAGGGCTCCTTCGACGGCGGCGTCGAGGTCGGCGTCCTCGAATACCAGGAAGGGAGCGTTGCCGCCGAGCTCCATCGATACGCGCAGGATCTGCTCGGCGGACTGGGCGATCAGGGCGCGACCGACCTCGGTGGAGCCGGTGAAGGAGAGCTTGCGCGTGCGGGCGTCCTTCAGCAGAGGCTCGATGACGGCGCCCGAGCGATGGGCGGTGATGACGTTGAGCACACCGCCCGGCAGGCCGGCCTCCTCCAGCAGGCCGGCCAGGGCGAGCATCGAGAGGGGGGTTTGTTGGGCCGGCTTGACGACCATCGTGCAGCCGGCCGCGATCGCGGGAGCGATCTTGCGCGTGCCCATCGCGGTGGGGAAGTTCCAGGGCGTCACGAACACGCACGGGCCGACCGGTTGGCGCGTGGTGAGGATGCGCCCGACTCCGGTGGTGTTGGTCATGTAGCGCCCGTGGATGCGAACCGCCTCCTCGGAGAACCAGCGCAGGAACTCGGCGGCGTAGGTGAGCTCGGCGCGCGATTCGCTCACGGCCTTGCCCATCTCGAGCGTCATCAGGAGGGCAAGGTCGTCGGCGCGCTCGAGCAGGAGCTCATATGCGCGGCGCAGGATCTCGCCGCGCTCGCGCGGAGCGGTGGCCGCCCAGGACGCCTGTGCCTCGGCCGCGGCGGCCAGGGCCGCCAATGCGTCCTCGGGGGTCCCGTCGGCGACTTCGACCAAGGTCTGCCCGGTCGAGGGATCCTCCACGGGGAGGGTAGTGCCGCCGGTGGCGGGACGCCACGCGCCGCCGATGTAGAGGCGGGTGGGCACACGCTCCAGCACCGCCTGCTGCTCGGATGGGCTCATGGCAGACCGCCACGGGGCTCGCACGGCTCAAGCCAGAGGCCCAATCGTCCGAGGCTATGCATGTGCGCGCCCAGCCCAAGCGAGTAAGAGACTAAACGGGTACCGCCCTGAGCACGGATGCTCCTCACGAGATCAACCTATCACCGACTTCGTGCCCTGCTAAGCCGCGCCGTGAGCGCGGTGGTCCTACTCGCCCTGCTCGGTGGCGCCTCCACGGCCGCCGCCTCGACGCTGGTGATCGACGGCGCCGGCGACGGGCACGGCGTGGGGATGAGCCAGGACGGGGCGCTGGGCTTCGCCGAACACGGGTGGTCCTATCAGGCGATCTTGAGCCACTACTACACCGGCACGGCGCTCGGGCAGGCGCCTGAAGGCACCACCGTGAAGGTGTTGATCGGCTCGAAGGTGAAGGACATACCACTCGAAACCTATGTGAGGGGGGTGGTTTCGGCCGAGGTGTCGGCCAGCTGGCCGATGGCGGCCTTGGAGGCACAGGCGGTGGCCAGCAGGACCTATGCGATCACCGCGCACGCGGGCGGGAGCAGGTTCGACGTGTATACCGACGACCGCTCGCAGGTGTACAAGGGCAAAGCGGCTGAAACCTCGCGCACGAACGCGGCTGTGGCCGCGACGGCTGGACAGATCGTGACCTATGTGGGACAGCCGGCGATCACCTACTTCTTCGCCAGCTCGGGCGGACACACCGAGAACATCCAGGACTCCTTCCTGGGCTCCACTCCCGAGCCTTGGCTGGTCGGCGTGAGCGACCCTTACGACGGCGGGCCATTGCACCGCTGGACGCAGAGCTTGAGCTTCGCCTCGGCGGCGGCTCGCCTGAGCGGATTGGTTGAGGGGGCATTTGAGGGCATCGAGGTGCTCGAGCGGGGCGCTTCGCCGCGGATTGTGTCGGCTGAGGTGCTTGGCTCCAAGGGACACAAGGTCGTTGACGGGCCCGAACTGGCTGGTCGCCTGGGGCTGTATTCGACGTGGGCCTACTTCAGCGTGAAGGACGCCGGCGGCGTCCATGCCGAGCCGGACTTGAGCGGCCCGGCGAGTCCCGCCCCGTCCACCTCCGCGCCCGCGACGACGCAGGCACCCTCGGCC
>JBAURN010000353.1:0-5312 GCA_049581225.1 Solirubrobacteraceae bacterium | reverse complement strand
GCCTGATAGCGCTCGAACGCTTCGCACACCCACGCGAGGTCCTCGCCGGCCACCCCCCAGGCTCGCACGGCGCCGCGCAGGCGAGCCGGCGAGACGCGCTGGGTCTCGAGGTCCGCAACGAGCTTGCCCAGCTCGGCGGCCACTCCGACGCCCACCCCGGCGATCCGCCCGAGTAGACGCTCCCGCGCGAGCGGGCTCAGTGGCGCGGAGGCCTCGCCGGCGCGCCGGAGAACCTCGCGCATGAGGCCTTCGAAGCGCTCGACGCGGACTCCGAGGGCCAATCCCCCCTCGGCCAGCTCGCGCCTGTAGCGCGCCTGGTCGGCTCCAGTGGGTACAACCAGGAGCGGGTGCTCGCCGTGCGCGGCGTGGGCCCGGACGGCGTCCAATACGAGGCGTGCCTTGCCCGCGTTGGCGGGTCCAGTGACTAGCGCGATGGGCACACTCCCCATCCTCGCGCACCGTCCCGACGACGTCCTGGCGCATATCGGCCCCCTGCGCGCGCGAGGCACCCCCCGAAACAAACACTCACCGCCCGAGAGAACCGCCCGACCGAAGCGGGTCAGACTACGCTGCGCTGGCGGCGACCTTGTCCTCGCTCACTGCGGCCTTCTCCTCGCCGGCCGCTCCCTCTGCCTCGGCCTCCGGAGGCTTGGCGCCCTCGCGAGCCCAAGCCTCGTTGAACTCGACTCGCCACTTGCCCTCTTCGTCCTGGGAGAGGGCGAGGTGCGCACGGAAGGTGCGTCCGGAGCGCGCCTTGAAGCCGGTCACCGCCCTGGAGGTGTAGCCGGAGCTGATCAGCTCCTTGGCGATCGCCACCGCCAGTTGCTTGCCCGACTTGCCCTTCCAGATCACGAATCCGCAGCCTGGATCGTCGCGCGCCCAGCAGGAGTAGCCCTTGCGGTTCTCTTTGATGTCGTGCCCGCAGATCGGGCAGGGGCCCAGATTGGCTCGCGGGATGCGAACGTCCTTGAGTTTCTCGTCCAGCTCTTTGACGGTCATCTCTGCGAAGCCGGCGATGTCGCTCATGAACTTCGTGCGCGAGTCCTCGCCACGCTCGATCTTGTCGAGTCGGTGCTCCCACTCGCCGGTCATGTCAGGAGAGGTGAGCGCGTGCTCTCCGAGCAGTCTGATCACGTTGAGACCCTTGTCGGTGGCCACCAAGGCACGCGCCTCGCGTTCGATGTAGCCGACCTGGATCAGGCGCTCGATGATGGCGGCACGCGTGGCGGGAGTTCCGATGCCGGACTCCTTCATCGCCTCGCGCGTCTCCTCGTCGTCGACCAGCTTGCCGGCCGTCTCCATGGCGCCCAGAAGCGATGCGTCGCTGTAGCGCCGGGGCGGCTTAGTTTCCTTGCGATCGCTTGCGATCTCCACGGTTTGGACCTGCTCGCCGTGCTCCAGCTTGGGAAGCTGCTGATCGGTGCCCTCGTCTTCTTCGGCCGCGGACTTGGCCTCGGAGGGCATCTGCCCGTAGACGCCGCGCCAACCCGGCACGAGCAGAAGCTTGCCGCGCGTGCGGAACACCGAACCGCCGGCGTCCTCCCCAGCGGGCAGAACAGTGGTCTCCACACGCGTGTTCTCGAACACGGCCTCGGGGTGGAAGACGGCCAGGAAGCGACGCACGACCATGTCGTAGACGCGTTTGTCGTCGTCGCCCATGCGATCGACGTCATGCTGGGCCTTGGTGGGGATGATCGCGTGGTGGTCGGTGACCTTCTCGTTGTTGACGACTCGCGCGAGCGGAAGCACGTCGAGGGCGGTCACGTAGGCGGCCGCCTTGGCGTACTCCTTCTGGCCGCCGACCAACTCGGCGGTGGGCTTGATCTCCTCGACCATGTCGGTCGTGAGGTAGCGTGAATTCGTTCTCGGATAGGTGAGCGCCTTGTGCTCCTCGTAGAGCCTTTGCGCCGCTGCCAAGGTCCGTCGCGCGGAGAAGCCGTAGCGCGTGTTGGCCTCGCGCTGCAAGCTTGTGAGGTCATACAGCATGGGCGCGCGCTCGCGCTGCTCCTTCTTGTCGAGCTTGGTGATCGTGCCGGGCTTGCCTTGACAGGCCTCGACGATCGCCAAAGCCTCCGCCTCGGTGGCCAGACGTGGCTTGGCACCCATGTGGAAGCGGCCTTCGTAGACGCGCTGGTCGTCTTCGAGTGGACCGGCGTCGAAAGTGGCGTCCACGAGCCAGTAGGGCTCGGGCACGAAAGCCTTGATCTCTTCCTCGCGACGCGCCACGATCGCCAAGGTCGGCGTCTGCACGCGGCCGAGCGAGACAGCGCCGTCGAAAGAGGATTTCAGGCGGATCGAAGCGGCGCGGGTGGCGTTCATGCCGACGATCCAGTCGGCCTCCGAGCGAGACCGGGCGGCCTGCTCCAAGAGGGCATAGTCCTCGGCGGGCCGCAGGGACTCGAAGGCGCTCTTCATGGCGGCTGTGGTCATCGAGTTCAGCCATAGCCGCTGTACGGGCTTCTTGGCTTTGGCCTTCTCATACAGGTAGGCGAAGATCAGCTCGCCCTCGCGCCCGGCGTCACACGCGTTGACGACCTCCGAGACGTCCTCGCGCCCGAGCTGGGCGGTAACGACCGACATCTGCTTGCGCGAGCGCTCGTCGCGCACCACCAGCTTGAACTTGGACGGCACGATCGGCAGGTCGGGCATACGCCAGCGCTTGTACTTGGCCTCATATTCGTCGGGCTCGGCCAGCTGCACCAGGTGACCGACGGCCCAGGTGATCACGTGGTCCGGGCCCTCCAGCCAGCCTTCCTGCTTGGCGAAGGGACCCGGCAGAACCCGGGCCAGGTCGCGCCCCACCGAGGGCTTCTCCGCGATCACGAGCGTCTTCGACATGGCGCCCAGCGTAGCGGGCCGTGCGCTCAACCGCCGATCGGGGTCCTTGGGTTGGTGCCCCAGAAGACCTGGGTGCCCAGCATCCCGATCATCGTGACGAGCACGAGGTTGAGCACCATCGACTTGGCGGTGGCCCGCCCCACGCCAACGGGACCGCCGGAGGCGGTGTAACCGTAGTAACAGGCCACGAGGACCACGGCGGTCGCCATCGACATGGCCTTGATCACCGAGTAGAGGTAATCGAGCGGGTTCTGATACTGCCAGAAGACGAGCAGATAGCCGCCGGAGGTGACCGACCCGACCTGCTTGACGACGGCTATGTAGGAGGCAAAAAAGCCGATGCCAATACCGGCTATGTACATGAACGGAAGCACCAGCCAGCCCGCCAACATGCGTGTGGCGCAGAGGAACACCATCGAGTCGATGCCCATCACTTCGAGCGCATCGATCTCGTCGTTGATGCGCATGGCGCCCAGCTCGGCCACGATCCCGGTGCCGACCTTGGCGGCCATCATGTAGCCGAAGGCGTAGGGGATCGCCTCGCGCAGGTCGCACCAGGCGGCGAACGCGCCGGCGACGCTTGGCGCTCCCTGTGCCTGGGCGAAGTAGGCGCCCTGGATCCCACAGGGACCGATCCCGATGATGAACACCATGATCCACAGCACCGCGGTCGAGGAGACGATCAAGAGGCCCGACTGGCGGATCGCCTCGCCGAAGAAGCGCAGCACGCGCAGGCTCCACACATCGCGCACGATGCGCCCGGTGAAACCGACGATCTCGCCGACGGAGGCGAGCCACTCGCGTGTGCTCGGCGCCGCCTCCATCACCGCACCGTGATGATGTTGGGGTGGGTGGCGAGCAGGACCTGGGTGAAGGCGTAGTTGAACGATCCGAATGCGATGAAGGAGGCGACGACGGCTTGGTTGACCGCGCGGCCCACACCCTCGGCCCCGCCCGAAGCGGTCATGCCCTTGTAGCAGCAGATGATCGCGATGATCGCCCCGAAGACCATCGTCTTCAAGCTCGAGCCCCACAGGTCGGTGGTCGAGGTGTTGTTGAAGAACGTCGCCCAGAAGGGACCCAAGGGCTGGTTGTGGACGAGCGCGGCGAGGATGCCACCGAAGATGCCGAACAGGATCGCGTATATGTTGAACAGGCCGGTCACCAGCATCAGGGCGAGGAAGCGGGGGACGACGAGGTTCTTGACGGGGTCGACGCCCAGCACCTGAAGGGCGTCGAGCTCCTCGCGGATCTTGCGCGCGCCCAGGTCCGCGGTGATCGCGGTTCCGGCGGCCCCGGCGAGCATCGTGGCTGTGATGAGGGGACCGATTTCGCGGACCACGATCAGCACGAAGAAGCCGCCGAGGCGGTCGAGCGAGCCCAGAACGGTGAGGAAGTTGGCTGCCTGCAGGCCGGGGGCGCCGTAGGAGATGGCGAAGGTCGAGAGCAGCAGCGGCAGCCAGCAGACGCGGAGGGCGAACAGGAACTGCCAAACGAACTCGCCGCCGTAGGGATAGGGCGGCATCACGGTGGCCACGACGGTGCGTCCGGCCAGGATCATCATGTCGCCCACCTCTTCGAGCATGTTCCTGGCAGGCAGAAAAGCTCGATTGAGGATCTCCCCGCGCTCACCCATAGAAATAGTGTACTAGTTCACTAGCACTTTATGTTTCCTTGCGGTGGAGCCACTAAAGTTGGGGTATGGCAAGAGGCGACCATCGCGACGCAAGTCCGTCAGAGGCGCCTGGGACGGCCTCGAGCGCCCCCCCGCAACCGGAGGGCACGCAGCTTGACCTGAGCGACTTGAAGATCGATCGAGCCGGCGAGATCCCGATCGGGGTACAGCTCGCGTGGGCGCTACGGGCTCGGATCGGCGACGGGAGGCTGGCGCCGGGGCGGCGACTTCCGGGCTTGCGCGAACTGGCCGAGATGCTCGGCATCAACGCCAACACGGCCCGCGCCGTCTACCAGAGGTTGGAGCAGGAGGGGCTGATCGACAGTCGCCAGGGCACAGGTACGTTCGTTGCTCGGATCGCCCAAGAACCATCGGCGGTCGGCCAGATCGCGGCCGACGCCGCGCAGGAGGCGCGTAGGACGGGCGTGGATCCGCGCGAGGTGGCGGCGGCGCTGTACGTCACCGGCGAGGCGCCGGGGACCGCGGCCGGGTCCTCACCGGCAGGACATGTCGGGGCATCCACCGGCAAGCAGGGGGCGGAGCGTCGCAAGGAACTTCGCGCTCAGATCGCCGCCTTGGAGCAAACGCTGTCAGAGATTCAGGCGCGCCATCCGGGCCTGATCCCGACACCCTCCAAGGCCCACCGGCACGCCGGGCCGCGGCTGTTGAGCGTCGATGACCTGGAAGGGGTGCGCCACGAGCTGGTGCGCCGACTGGCGGCGGCCGAGCCGCTGCTCGAAACTCCGATGGACAAGGCCCGAATTCCCGCTACGGGCGCGCGCCGGACCAGTGCACGGAC
>JBAURN010000352.1:0-2811 GCA_049581225.1 Solirubrobacteraceae bacterium | reverse complement strand
GGGCTGGGCGGCGCGGGCGCGCTCGGCCATCTTGGCGACCGCGGCCGCGTCGAGATCGGGGACGCTGCCCGCGATCCCACCCGTGGCCGGGTTCTCGACCGAGATGTCCGCGCCGGAGATGGGCGCTCCGTTCGATCCGTTGTGCGCGTGGGATGTTTGCTGCTCGACGGTCGCCATATCGCTGTCTCCCTGCCTCGTTTCGCTCTTGACTTCGCCCTTAGCGAACAAGGCTACACCCGATTGGCCGTCCGGCCAGATTTTTTAGTCAGACAGCTCTACTGTGGCGATGCCCACCGGCTCGACCGGTTTGTCGCCGCCGTCGGTCGGCACGCCCTCGAGCTTGTCGACGACGTCCATGCCGCTCTGCACCTCGCCGAAGACGGTGTGCTTGCCGTCCAGCCATGGGCACGACTTGGCGGTGACGATGAAGAACTGGGAGCCGTTGGTGTTGGGACCCGCATTGGCCATCGCGAGCGCGCCGCGCACGATCTTGTGGGAGTTGATCTCGTCCTCGAACGTGTAGCCGGGACCACCGGTGCCCGTGCCCTGGGGGCAGCCGCCCTGGATCATGAAGTCGCTGATGATGCGGTGGAAGTTCAGCCCGTCATAGAAGCCATCGGCGGCGAGTTTGCGGAAGTTCTCGACGGTCTTGGGCGCATCCTCGTCGAACAGCTCGAAGACGATCGTGCCCTCTGTGGTTTGCATAGTGGCGGTTGACATCTCGGTTCTCCTCTAATCGTCGCCGGCCGGGTCGAGACGGCACGATAGCGATGAGCGGGCCGCTCACGCGCGTGACTGGGGCGATCCGACCGCTAAGCCTTGACGCGCTCCAAGCGCAGCTCGCGCCCGCCCAGCTCGCGCCCGTCCAAGGCCTCGATCACGCGGTCGGCCGCGGACGCGGGAACAGAGAGAAAGGAGAAGCGCTCGAGCACGTTCACGTCGCGGACCGCCTCACCATCGAGACCGGCCGCCGAGGTGACGGCACCAACGATGTCCGCCACCTTCAGGCCGGCCGAGCGCCCCCCGCCCAAGACCAGCTTGACCGAGGGCTCGGAGGGCTCGCGCGAGATACGCGGCTTGGAATGGCGACGCGGACGCTCCGAGACCGGCGTCGGAGCCGCTTGAGCGTCCTTGGACCAGGCAGCGATCTTGGTGCCGATGTGGCGCTCAATCGCCTCCAGCTCGCGCTTCTGACGCGACTCCACGAACGTGATCGCTCGACCCGAGCGCCCCACCCGGCCAGTGCGGCCGATGCGGTGAACGTAGGTGTCGGGGGAGGTAGGGACGTCGTAGTTGACGACGTGGGTGACCGTCGAGATGTCAAGGCCACGTGCGGCCACGTCCGTGGCCACGAGAATCGGTACACGCCCACCCTTGAAAGCGAGCATGACGCCGTCGCGCGAGCCTTGGGACATGTCGCCGTGCAACGCCCTCACGTTCATGCCGCCGTCGCGCAGCGTCCGGAACAGCTGGTCGCAACGGATCTTGGTGCGCACGAACACGATCGCCTGCTCCGGCTTCTCGGCCCGCAGCACCTCAACCAGCTTGGCCGCCTTGTCGCGTGTCTCCACCGGAAGCTGGAACTGGGCCACGGTGTCGATCGTGAGCGTGGTGGCCTTGACCTGGATCACCTCCGGTTCGTACATGTACTTGTCCGCCAGCTTGCGAATCGGCGGAGGCATCGTCGCGCTGAACAGCGCGGTCTGGCGCCCGGAGGGGGTCAACGAGAGGATCTTCTCGACGTCCTCCAAGAAGCCCAGGTCGAGCATCTCGTCCGCCTCGTCGAGCACCACGAAGCGACAATCGTGAAGCACGATCGAGTTACGCGAGATCAGGTCGAGCACGCGACCCACGGTGCCCACCACGATGTGTCCCCCGGCCCGCAACTGGGCCTGCTGGGTGCGGATCGGGGCGCCCCCGAAGACCGCCACCACGTCGACGCCGGCCTGGGCGCCATAGGCGCGCAGGGCCTGGGTGACCTGGATGCAGAGCTCGCGAGTTGGGGTCAGCACGAGCGCCTGGACCTCTTGCTCGGTCGGATCGATGTATTGCACGATCGGCAAGCCAAACGCGGCCGTCTTGCCGGTGCCGGTCTGGGCTTGGCCGATCACGTCGCGCCCTTCGAGCAACGGTGGGATCGCCTGTTCTTGGATCGGCGAGGGCGACTCGTAGCCCACATCGCGCAGGGCTTGCTGGGTTTGCTCGGTGAGGCCGAGCTCGGCAAACGTCTTGGTCATCGCGGGAGCAGCTTACGTGCTCTGGCCCATCGGCCGCGCATGGGTCTCCCGACTTGGGGCCGGTGCTCAGGTCGTGGGGTCGAGCAGGACCTTGCCGGTCGTGCGTCGCTCGGCCATCTCCACGTGGGCTTCGGCGGCCCGTCCCAAGGGGTAGGTGGCGCCCACGCGAGCCTTCACCTGGCCTGCCGCCACGCGAGCGAACAGGTCGCTCAGGGCTTCGTCGAACATCCCGGGACGCTCCAGGCAGTGGAACAGGTAGAAGCCCACGAGCGCACGCGAGTGGCGCAGCAGCGAGCCGCTTGAGATGCGGTTCGGTTCTCGCGAGGAGATGCCGCACACGACGATCCGCCCGAAGTGGGCCAAGGCTCGATAGGAGCGCTCGAAAGTCTCCCCGCCGGTCATGTCGAACACAACGTCGACCTCGCGTCCCCCATTGGCCTCGACCAAGCGCTCGGTCAGGCCGTCGGGGTCCGCGTCGATAGCGACGTCGGCGCCAAGCTCAAGCGCAAAGTCCCGCTTCTCGGCGCTGGAGGCGACCGCGATCACGCGCCCGGCTCCCAGCGGGCGCCCGAGC
>JBAURN010000351.1:0-5346 GCA_049581225.1 Solirubrobacteraceae bacterium | reverse complement strand
GGCGAGGCCGATGCGGCCGGCGCCGGTGCGCTCGGCTTGCTCGCGGTTGCGGTGGCCGATGCGCCGTTGACGCCGAGCGCACGCAGCGCGTCGGTCTCCTCGACAGATGAGGCGGCCGCCTTCGCGGCTACGCCCGCAGCATTCAGCTTCTCGAGCAGATCCTTGCTCGATATGCCCTGCTCCTTGGCTATCTCGTGTACGCGCTTCTTACTCATCGATGTCCGATTCTACGAGTTCGGCAGGGACGTCCACGGCGCAACGAAAAGCACGTTGCAAAACCCCTCTGGCGATCACGCGCCTCAGGCAATCGCTCTCCGGAGAATCGACACCGCCGCGACACACATATGCTCCGCGGCCGGGCATCGTGTTCGCTGGATCGAGCGTTGCGACAGGCCGATCGTGACCTCTCCTCGCAACGGCCGCCACTCGCACGAGATCTGACTTCGGCGCGATGCGCCCGCACCCGACACAACGGCGCCGGGGGACATGCGCCGCTATGACGCTTGCTCCTCGGCGGCCTCGACAGCCTCGGCCTCGGCCTCAGCCAAGGCCTCGACCGGGGCATCCTCGACCGGTGGGGCATGTTCGGCCGCGTCCGCGCCGCCTTGGGGCGAGAGGTCGGCGACGTTGTCACCCTCGATCTCGTTGAGGGCCTGGTGGGACTCCAGCCCGCAGTAGCGCGAGCCGGGCAGCGAAGCGTTGGGGCAGCGCCGGCCGTTTGAGAGGATCGCGGCACAACGACCCTGCAGCTCCTCCTCCTCGTAGCCGTGCTCGGCCTCCTCGGCGGCGAACTCGGTCTCAGAGCGGATGTCCACGCGCCAGCCGGTCAAGCGGGCGGCCAGGCGCGCGTTCTGGCCCTCGCGGCCGATCGCCAAAGAGAGCTGATCGTCGGGCACGATCACGGTCGCCTGCTTGGCCTCGTCGTCTACTAGAACCTCGCGCACACGCGCCGGCGACAGAGCCTTGGCCACGAAGCGGGCGGGCTCTTCGTTGAAGGGGATGATGTCGATCTTCTCGCCGCGCAGCTCGGAGACGACCATGCGAACGCGCGAGCCGCGCGGGCCCACGCACGCGCCGACGGGGTCGACGCCATCGGCGTGTGAGACGACCGCGATCTTCGAGCGGTAGCCCGGCTCGCGAGCGACATTGGCGATTTCCACCAAACCGTCGGCGATCTCGGGAACCTCCAGCTCGAATAGCTTCTTGATCAGCTCGGGGTCGCGCCTTGAGACGATGATCGAAGGGCCCTTGGTAGAGGGTGAGACCTCCTTGATGACGGCCTTGATGCGCTGCGAGTGGTCATAGCGCTCGCCGTCTACCTGCTCTGACTTTGGCAGCAGCGCCTCAACGCGCTCGCGCAGTTGCACGAGCGTGTAGCGCGAGTCCGACTGCTGCACGATTCCGGTGATCAGCTCGCCAACGCGGTCGCGGTACTCCTCGAACATCATGTCGCGCTCTGCCTCGCGGATGCGTTGCAAGATCACCTGCTTGGCGGTCTGCGCGGCGATTCGTCCGAAGTCCTCGGGGGTCACGTCCTGTTCACCGATCTGATCGCGATACTGCTCGAACTTGGCCGGATCGATTTCCGGCTCCTCCGGTTCGCGCAACTCGCCCGTCTCTGGATCCACGGTGGTGCCCTCATCGATCGTCTCGACGATCAGGTGGGCCTCCAGGCGCTCGGGGATGATCAGTTCGATCACCCGGAAGTCGGCCGTCTCGCGGTCCATTTCGACGCGTGCGTACTTGGCCGAGCCGGGCTGCTTCTTGTAGGCCGACAGAAGCGCGTCCTCCAAGGCGATCATCAGCTTCTCGGGCTCAATCCCCTTCTCGCGCGCCAGGGCGTGCATTGCTTCCAGGATCTCGCGTGACATAGGTTTTCTCTCCTACTCCTCGACGAGGTTCGAACGACGTATCTCCGAATAGGGAATCGCGACGACTCCCCCATCGGCGGCCAGGGTGATCTCGCTGTCGGTGGCGCCGACCAGCTCTCCGGTGAAGCTCTTGACGCGCCGCGCCTCGGCGCCGGCGCTTGGGAGGGGTTGTGGTTCGCGCGTGCGCACACGGGCGCGGCGGCCGACGAAGCGGCGGAAGTGGGTGGGCTTGGTCAACGGGCGTTCGCTGCCGGGCGAGGAGACCTCCAGGGCGTAGCGCTCGCGCAGATCGGAGAGCAGGGCGGTGACGCGCTCGCACAGTGCCAACGTGACCCCGTCGGGATGGTCGATGTAGATTCGCAGGGTGCCGTCGGAGACGACCTCGGCGAGCAGCACCTCGACCTCCGGCTCCGCGCCGGCCAGGCGCTCTTCTATCTCGGACTGCGTCGGTGACATCTCCTGCAAAAACCCTCTTCCCGGGACGAGGCGTAAAAAAAAGCGGGCGGGCGCCCACTTTCGGTGCTGCCAGCCGTCGTATGTGCGACGGCTCGAAAGTTGTCCGCCGAGGATAGCATCGGCTCTGAAGGGCGCGGCCCACGGCGAGGCCTCGGAGGAGGCTCGGTCAACCGTGCTCACGACCTCGCGGCGTCGCGGCGTGCCCGGTCTCGATAGAGGCGATAGTCGGCGCGTGTCGGTTGCATGGAACAGGCGATCGCGAGCGGACGAGATGCCTCGCGATGACGTCCGAGCAGCTGCATCGTGCGCCCAAGGCAGAACAGGGCATAGTCGTTGGTGGGGGCTGCCGCCGCGATCGCCTGAAACTCCTCGGCGGCACGCTCGTAGTGCTGGGCGTGGAACAGGGCCCGTCCGAGCGCCTCCCGGATCGAGGTCTTGCCCGGCTCCAGCTCACGTGCGCGCGATAGGGGCACGATCGCGGCCATGTGGTCGCCGTGATCGAGCAGGTCGCATCCACGCGTGTAGAGCTCGTAGACGCTTTCCATGCGTCTACTTTAACCGCGCGAGCTTGGTCTGTTCAAGCCCGCGCGGCGACTTAAGCTTGCTCGCGTAGACGGTCGACCGCGTCGAGGATCCCCTCGGCGATGCCCCGCTTTGAGGCGCGCGGGAGCCGGCTGTCCTCCAGCTTGGAGACGATCGTGACCTCGTTGAGCTCGGACTCGAAGCCGATGTCCGGGCGCGAGATGTCGTTGAAGACGACCGCGTCCACGGACTTTGCCGTGAGCTTTGAGCGAGCCTGCTCGATACCGCCTGCGCCGTGCTCGGCCGCGAACGCGAACAGCGTTTGACCGGCGCGGCGCCCAGCCGCCAGCCCGCAGATGATGTCGGCGGTCGGTTCGAGCTCAAGCGTGAGGTGCTCGCGGCCCCCCTTCTTGATCTTGCCGTCCACGGGACTGGAGGGGCGAAAGTCCGCGACGGCTGCCGCCATCAGCAATACGTCGCAGTCCGGGAACTCTCGCTCACAGGTCTCCGACAGCTCGGCCGCGGTGCTCACCCGCTCCACTCTGACGCCGGACGGAGGGGCGAGCGCGACGTTGGCCGTCACGAGTGTCACTTCGGCTCCACGCTGTCGGGCTGCCTCGGCGAGTGCCAAGCCCATGCGCCCGGAGGAGCTGTTGCCAAGGAAGCGCACGCTGTCGATTGGCTCGCGCGTGCCGCCGGCGGTGACCAGTACGCGCAAGCCACTCCAAGGCCCCCCGCGCGCGCGTAGGGCACCCTCCACAGAGACTTCTCCCCCACCCTCCACGGAGGTTGTGCCCCCAGCCTCCCCGGAGACCGTTCGCCCGGCGAGGACTTGCTCGCAGACAGCCAGCAAGCGTTCGGGTTCGGCGAGTCGGCCGATCCCCTGCTCGCCGCGTGAGGCGAGCAGGCCGCTGTCGGGCTCGATCACGTGAACCCCGCGAGAGCGCAGCAGGTCGAGGTTGGCCCGGGTCGCGGGATGCTCGTACATGTGGTTGTTCATCGCCGGGGCCACGATCACCGGGCAGGTGGCCGCCAAGGCACAGCTGGTGAGCAGGTTCTCGGCGATCCCGGCGGCCAGCTTGGCCAAGGTGTTGGCCGAAGCCGGCGCGATCAAATACAGGTCGGCGTTGGCGACGAGCCGCAGATGGCTCAGCGGCTGATGGGTGGGCTGCTCCTGCCCGGGGAAGGCGCCCCGGGCGGGGTCTCGTTCGAACTCATCGAGCAAGACGGGCGCGCCGGTGAGCGCCGCGAAGGAGGCCTCGCCGACGAAGCGGGTGCTGGTCGGCGTCTGCACGACGCGCAGCGAATGCTCGGCGGCGCTTGCCAAGCGAATGAACTCGAGCGCCTTATAGGCGGCGATACCGCCACTCACACCGAGCAGGATGCGTGCCATGTTGACTTCTTAGGCGCCGCGCGGCTTGAACTCAAGCGCTGGTCGAGCGCTTGCGTGCGCGCGGCTAACGGTAGTGGTACTTGATCTTTCCGCCGGCGACTTCCTCGAGGGCGATCGTGAGGTAGTTCTTGGAGGCGGTCTCGATCATCGGCGGTGGGAATTCCTCGAAGGCTCCCTCGCCGAGGTTGTGGTAGTAGCTGTTGATCTGGCGCGCGCGCTTGGCGGCCACGAGGACGCTCGCGTAGTTGGAGTCGACGTTGTCGAGCAGGCGATCGATGCGGGGGGAGGTCATCATGGTCGGGGCAACACCTTTCCTTGTGGACTTGTGAGTGTAGTGGCTCGCTCGTGCTCTCCCGCCCGCCGGGGCTGGCGGGAGCGCCGACTGGGCACGCGTCAGTTTGGGTTTGTCGGCTCGCCGATCTCGGCGGCGACGATCGCGACCAGCGCGTCGAGGGCGTCCTCGAGGCGGTCGTTGACGACCACGTGGGCGAACTCGTCGCGGGCGGCCAGCTCCTGCTCGGCCACGGCGAGACGACGCTCGACCTCAACGCTTGAGTCGGTGCCGCGTCCGATCAAGCGTGTGCGCAACGCCTCCAATGAGGGGGGCGCGATGAACACCTGCACCGCCTCCGGCATCGCGGCTCGCACCTGGCGCGCTCCTTGAACCTCGATCTCGAGCACGACAGGGACGCCTTCTTCGACGCGTCCTTCGAGCTCGCTGCGCAAAGTCCCGTAGCGACGGCCCGCATAGTCGGCGTGCTCCACGAAATCCCCATCCCCCACGCGTCGCTCGAACTCCTCGCTCGAGAGGAAGTGGTAGTCGGCGCCGTTCAGCTCGCCCGGTCTGGGCGCTCGGGTGGTGGCCGACACCGAGAGCTCGAGCCGCGGCAGGCGCTCCATCAGGCCGCGAATCAGGGTGCCCTTGCCGACGCCCGAGGGTCCGGTAATCACAAATACACACGCCACGCGCGAGACCCTAATGTCGGAGGCGGCGGAGCGGTAAATCCAACGAGCGCCTGCTGCGTCGATGAGCAAGCGAGACAAGGACGCAGGGAGCGAAATGTGCTCTCAGCACATGAGCGACCGAGGACGCAGTATCGCGCC
>JBAURN010000350.1:0-2513 GCA_049581225.1 Solirubrobacteraceae bacterium | reverse complement strand
GCCACGGGCAGCGCGCCGGCGGTGCGGGCCAGGACTAGTTGGCCAACCGTCAAGCCGTTGGGGGGCTGCAGGAAATAGAAGCGGTGGTGCAGGCCGAGGGCTCGCGCCTGGGAGCGCAGGGTCCCGCGCGTGCGGACCCAGCGCAGGGGCGAGCCGGAATGAGGCACTTCGGGGACGAGCTCGTCATGCAGGGAGCGCAGGTCCGCGATCGTGGACGGTGCGTCCACGCCATTGTCGCTGAACGAGGCGTGGATGCCCGCGTTGGATAGCTCGCCCGCCACGATCGCGACCTGCGAGGCGGGGGCGCGTATGACCAGGCCGATGTCCGGCTTGGTGGTATCCACTCGCTCCAAAGGATGCACACCCAGGAAGAAACCGGCGAAGGCGGTCACCTCGTCGGTGCTCATCAGCCAGGTGCTGATCGCGACGAGCAGCACGAACTGAGTCGCGAAGGCGACCAGGCGCAGGCGCCACAAAGGAATCGGGCGGACGCGACGGGGGGCGTCCAGCACCAGCTCGACGGCGCTTGGATCGGGGTGGGGCTCGCGCGGCTCGGATGGGCCCGCCGGCGCCGGACCTCCTGGCGGCTCACCGGGGGAAGCCCCAAGGACGGTGAGCCCGTCGACGTCGTCGGCGAGCTCGGGGGCGGCGACGGTGTTTTGACCGGCCACGGCGAGGAGGCCTTCGCGCGGGTGCTCGCCACGGCCTCTTAGAGCGTGGTGTTCGGCGAAGGAGGCTTGCACCTGGGCGCGCAGCTCGTTGGTGTCGTTGGCCAGGCGGAGAAGTCCGAGGTCGGCCATGGCGCGCGTGTTCAGGCGGGCGTGGCCTACCGGCAGACCGTAGGAGACGACGGGCGTGCCGGTGGCCTTGGCCTCCAGGCAGGTTACGCCCCCGGTCGAGTGCACGAGGGTGTCGGCGGCCGCGAGGATCTCGGGCATGCGTTCGGTGAAGCCGTACACGTGCACGCGCGGCTCGCCGGCGAAATCTTCGGAGAGGCGCTGGTGCAGCTGCTCGTTGCGCCCGGCCAGGCAGACGATCGCCGATACGTCGGGGATCGAGGCGATCTCACGTACGGCGCCCTCGATGTCGCCGACGCCCCAGCCGCCACCGGAGACGACGACCATGTGACCGTCCTCGGGCAGACCGAGAATGTGGCGGGCCTCGGCTTGGGGCCGCTCGTCCAGAAACTCGGAGGAGATGAGAGGGCGCACCAGGCGGGCGCTGCCTTGACCGGCGATGCGCTCGACGGAGCCCATCGACTCGCCGTACATGACGAGGTGGGTGTCGATGCCGGGCTGGGCCCAGAAGAACAGGCCGGTGAGGTCGGTGATCGTGGCGACGGTGGGGCACTTCACCTTTTGGGTGCGGCGCAGACGCGCGAGGACGACGGTGACGGCGGGATAGGTGGAGACGACCACGTCCGGCTCGTGCTCGGCTATGCGCTTGGAAAGGGGGCGCGAGCCGAGCAGACAGAGCAGCTTGCGCGCCAGGCCGCGGACGGGGGCGACCCGCTCGAGCAAGAGATAGACGACGGTGTAGGTCCAGGGGAAGAAGCGAAGCTGCACGCGATAGCCGTCCTCCACCACGGGCTGCAGGAGGGGTCCCATCGCGGCGAGACCGTCGATGACCGTCACCTCGGTCGTCTCGGGGGAGGCGTCGAGCTGGCGCGCGAGGGCGCGGGCCGCGGCGGCGTGGCCCTCGCCAACGTCGGCGGAGAGGATGAGCACTCGCTTGGGGCCGGGGGTGCGGCGCGATGAGGGTGTGCGATGGCGGCGTGGCATACAGTTCAAGCCTTGCCCGCCCGGTGGACGGCGAGGCCCGCGCGTGCGCAAGGTGGAAGATGCTCGCAGAGCACGAAGACATGGAAAGCGTAGCGGTCGTGGCGAACGGTCGCGCGTCAACAAGCCTGAGCGCTCGCTTCCCGGCGACGGTCCGCGTGCTCGGCGTGGTGGGCCTGGTGGGCGTGCCGGCGAGCTTGTTTGGGGTGGTGGCGGGGGCCGCGGGGACGCCAACGTCTTATGTGCCGGCCCGCAGCGGCGGCTGGCCAGGGTGGCTGTGGGGGCCGCTGCACGGACTTGGGATGGGGATCGGCTCGTCAAGCTTTCAGGCGCTGACGCTCGTGATGTGCGCGAGCTATGGGATGGTGCTGCTGGCCTCGCGCGTGCTGTCGGGGAGGGCGATCGGGGTCTCGATCGCGCTCGCCTATGGACTGTTGCTGGTGGGACCGCCACTGCTCTCCCAGGACGTTTTCGGCTATCTCGCGTTCGCGCGGCTGGGGGCGCTGCATGGGCTGGACCCGTATACGCACGTGCCGGCCGAAGCTCCCACGGACGCGAGCTTCCCGTTCATCGGCTGGCCTTTCCAGCATTCGCCTTACGGGCCGCTGTTCACGCTGGGCTCGTACGCGATCGCACCGCTGGGCCTGGCGGGCGGCCTGTGGGCTCTGAAGGCGCTCGCGGTGGGCTCGAGCGTGGGCGCGATCGCGCTGGTTGCGAAGGCCGCCCGCGGGATGG
>JBAURN010000349.1:0-5105 GCA_049581225.1 Solirubrobacteraceae bacterium | reverse complement strand
TGGCTCGATTACGCGAAGCCCTTCGCGGAGGGCTCGACCGACGCTGTGGGAACGCCGCTCGCCCGCGTCGGCGCCCGCAAAGGGACGCGCGGCCGGGCACCGCGCCTCGTCTTCATGGGCCACATCGACGAGATCGGCCTGATCGTGACCCACATCGACGACGAGGGCTACCTGTGGTTCAGGGAGGTGGGCGGCTGGGACGCGCAGATTCTGGTCGGGCAGCGTCTCGCGATCGCGACGCGCGACGGTGAAGTGGCGGGGGTGATCGGCAAGAAGCCGATCCACCTGTTGCGCGATGAGGAGCGCAAAAAGGTGGCCGAGGTTCGCGACCTGCACATCGACATCGGCGCGAAGGACGGGGCGCAGGCGCGCGAGCTGGTCAGGGTGGGCGACGTGGCCGTGATTGACGGCGACTCGATCGAGCTGCCCAACGGACGGATCGCCTCAAGGGCTCTGGACAACCGGCTCGGCTCGTTCGTGGCGTTGGAGGCCGCGCGCCTGGTAGCCGCGGCCGGCGGGGCGAGCGAGTGGGAGGTGGTCGCGGTGGCGGCCGCCCAGGAGGAGACGACGTTCGGGGGTTCTCGCACCTCCGCCTTCTCGCTGGAGCCGGACGCGGCGATCGTCGTCGACGTGACCCACGCCACAGACGCCCCCGGCATTGACGTGAAGGAGTCGGGCAAGCACGAGCTCGGCTCTGGGCCGGTGCTGAGCAGGGGCTCGACACTCAACCCGGCGCTCTCAGAGCTTTTGCATGAGACGGCCGAGCGCGAGAAAATCGACTTCACCGTGGAGGCGATCGGGCGCAACACTGGCACCGACGCCGACGCGGTCCACCTCAGTCGCGGCGGGGTGCCAACCGCGCTCGTGTCGATCCCGCTGCGCTACATGCACTCCCCCGTCGAGCTGGTGCAGCTGCAGGACGTGCACGCGGCCGCGGCCCTGATCGCCGCGACCGCGCTCACGTTGGACGCCAAAACGTCCTTTGCGCGTTAGTTGCTGGTGCCCTCAAGCGAGCTGACAGGAGGGGCCTCGACGGTGAGCTCGGTGAACTCGACGACCTCGTAGGGGGCGCCGGGGGTGCCGCCGAGTGCGAGCATGCGCAGCCCCTCGGGACCGGCGAACACCTTGCGCTTGGGCTCCGGACCCACGCGCACGAACACGTCCGGCTCCAGATCCACCCGCTCGCCCTCGATGTCAAGCCAGCCCGAGCCCTTGATCGCGAGGAAGACCTCCTCCTGGCCGCTCTCGGCGTGATCGTGGAGCGGATAGTCCTCGTAGTTGGGCGGCATCTGGATCACCTGCATGCCAAACGACGTGACGCCGAGCTCGGCGCGGGCCTTGACGAAGCCGCCACCGAAGGCGGCCTCCATGTCTTTGATGTTCTTGGCGGTGTAATCACTCATTTGCTGCTCCTGTCTGGATGGTTGGGTGAACTTCCATCGACTCCTCGCTCACGTCCGCGCCGGTGGGCCCGGACGTGACGTTGGGGCGAAGCACGGGTTTGTCGGTCGGCATGATGATTCCGAGCTGGCGCGACTGGGCAAGGACGGAGCCGTCGGGCGCCCAGATCACGCCGTCCTCCTCGAACAACCCGTCGTACAAGAGGCGCGTCTCGAACACGCTCAGGCACAATGCCGCCGGGTCGCAATCGCACTGGGACATCGCTTGGCGGAAGTGGACGGTCAGGTCGATCGTGGGGCTGATCGCCGGCGAGGGCAAGGCGATAAACGACGGGGGAAACCAGGCATCGGCGAAAAGGGCCAGAGCGGGCGCGTCGACCGGGCGAGGCTCGGGCAGCCCGATCCAGCCCCCGATCTTCATCGGCGCGTCGCTGCCCGAGAAGGGGACGGCTCCCACGCGCGGTTGCATCACCAGGTGACGGGTGAACTCGGGCGCGCCCTTGAACAGCTTGGGCGTGGAGCGCCGCTCCTCGTCGGGTGGGGCAAGGTCGGGCATCGGCAGTTCGTTGGCGCCGGGCGCCCTCCAGGGAACGGAGAAGGCGGCGAGTGCCAAGGCGGTGACGCGCTCGCCCTGTTGCATTCGCGCGGAGAGGGTGGTCAGCGAGCGTCCTTCGCGCTCCACGGTCACGAGGATCTCGATTGGTCCCGGCTCGGGGGCGCGGGCATAGTGGATCGTGAGCGAGCGGGGCGTCCGCTCTGGATCGTCGACCTCCGCGATCAACGCCTTCAAAAGCATCGCCGCCACATAGCCCCCATGGGGGCCCCGTCCGGCGCGCCAGCCAGAGGCGATCGTGGCCGCGAACAGGCCGTCCCCTTCGGGAACTACAGCGGTGTCGCGGTCAAACACCGTGTCCATGCACGGCGAGCATACAGGACTGGCTGACTAGCCAGTCAAGCGGCCGTCCGCGTCTCTCGCGTTGGGCCCACTAATGGCCGCGACGATGGCTGCGAGTCCGTGGTTTGCGGCAGTGGCGCGGTCAGCCGCGCACGAGGCGCTTGTAGCTGATGCGGTGGGGACGGTCGGCGGCGGCGCCAAGGCGCTCGCGGCGGGCGTCCTCGTAGGCCTCGAAGTTGCCCTCGAACCAGGTGACCTGGGAGTCGCCCTCGAAGGCGAGCACGTGGGTGGCGACGCGGTCCAGAAACCAACGGTCGTGCGAGATCACGACGGCGCAGCCAGGGAACGCCAGCAGGGCTTCCTCGAGCGCGCGCAGGGTGTCCACGTCGAGATCGTTCGTGGGCTCGTCGAGCAGCAGCAGGTTGCCGCCGGAGCGCAGCAGCTTGGCCAGGTGAACCCGGTTGCGCTCTCCGCCGGAGAGCTTGTCGATGCGCTTCTGCTGATCTGAGCCCTTGAAGTTGAAGCCGGCCGTGTACTGGCGCGAGTTGACGACCCGATCCCCCACCTTGAGATGGTCGAGACCGTCGGAGATCTCCTCCCACACGGTCTTTGTGGGGTCCAAAGCGTCGCGCGACTGGTCCACGTAGGCGAGCTGGACCGTCTCGCCGAGCGTGAGTTTTCCCTCGTCGGGCTGCTCTTGTCCGACGACCATGCGGAAGAGGGTCGTCTTGCCGGCCCCGTTGGGGCCGATCACGCCGACGATGCCGGCCCTGGGCAGATCGAAGGACAGGTCCTCGATCAACAGCCGCTCGCCGAAGCCCTTGCGCACGCCGTCGGCCACCAGCACCTTCTCGCCCAGGCGGGGTCCCGGCGGTATGTGGATCTGGACCTCGTCCAGCTTGACGTTGCGCTCCTCGGCCACCAACTCCTCGTAGCGGGCCAGGCGAGCCTTGGACTTGGTGCGCCGGCCCTTGGGGTTGGTCCTGACCCATTCCAGCTCGGCGGCAATCGTGCGCTCGCGGCCCTTTTCCGAGCGCTCTTCCTGGGCCAAGCGCTTCTGCTTCTGCTCCAGCCAAGAGGAGTAGTTGCCTTCGTAGGGTATGCCCTTGCCCCGATCGAGCTCGAGGATCCAGCCGGCCACGTTGTCCAGGAAGTAGCGATCGTGGGTGACCGCCACGATCGCCCCCTTGTACTCGGAGAGGTGGCGCTCCAACCAGTCCACCGACTCGGCGTCGAGGTGGTTGGTGGGCTCATCCAAAAGGAGCAGGTCGGGCGCGCTCAAGAGCAGCCGGCAGAGCGCCACCCGGCGGCGCTCGCCACCGGAGAGCGCCTTCACGTCGGCATCGGGCGGGGGCAGGCGCAGGGCGTCCATCGCGTACTCGAGCTGGGTGTCGAGGTTCCACGCGTCGGCGGCTTCGATCTTGGCCTGAATCGCCGCGAACTCGTCGGCGGTCTCATCGGAGTAGTTGGCGGCCAACTCGTTGAAGCGATCGAGCAGCGCCTTGGTCTCAGCCACTCCATCCTCGACGTTGCCCTTGACGTCCTTGGACTCGTCCAAGTGGGGCTCCTGCGCCAGCATTCCCACACTTGCGCCCGGAGCAAGCATCGCATCGCCACGATAATCCTGGTCGACGCCGGCCATGATCCGCAAGAGCGTCGACTTGCCCGCGCCGTTGTAGCCGAGCACGCCGATCTTGGCGCCCGGATAGAAGGCGAGGGTGATGTCGTTGAGCACCGTCTTGTCGGGTGGGTGCAGCTTCGACAGGCGGTGCATCGTGAAGATGTACTGGGAGGACATTGCACCGCAGGATATGAGGTCGGCGGACGGCCCCGCGCCCGCCCCGATTGTGGCGCTGGATCGGCGTGCTCGCATCGTCCTCGGTCCGCGGCCCGGCGTCGCCGGCGCGCGCCGCCTCGCTAACGTGTTGGGGTCATGGCTGGGGTGATTCTCGACATTGAGCAGCAGATGCTCCTCCTGGAGATCGAGCCTCCCTTCGACAAGCGCGACGTGCAGCTGGCCCGTCGGCGGATGGCCAAGCGCTGGCATCCGGACATCGCGCCGGCCGGCAAGCAGTTCGAGCACGAGCGCCATCTGAAGGCGATCAACGAGGCGGCCGACCACCTGATGCGCCTGGCCGAAACCTCGCGTGGAGGCAAGGTCTCTCGCAACGCGGTTAGGGTCAGTGCCGCCGCCGCCCGCCAGGCGCGCGAAGAGGCGGGTAGGCGCGCTTACGAAGCCGAGCAGCGCGCTCGCGAAAACGCAGCCGACCGGGCCAAGAACGACCCGTTCGGCAGTCGTGTTCCCGACCATTCGGTGGTCCACCGCTACGCGCGCTGCCAGTCCTATCCGGAGTGGGGGGTGGGCACGGTCGAAGGGATCTACTTCACCGGCGGCTATGACGAAGGCGAAGACGGCGCCGGCGCCACGGGGGCCACAAACGGCGGCGGCTCGACCGAAGGCAACAACGGCGGCTCCGTCGACGCGGAGGGTTCGCTGCCGGGCGCGGGAGGCCAACAATGGGCGCGCGTCAAGTTCTCCCACGGCGTCAGGACGGTGCCGGCGGGGAGCATGAAGTTCGTGGACTTCTCGCGCCCCGACCCCGCCGAGGAGCGAGTGGAGCGCTTTATGACGGCCGCCCAGCGGGCGATGGCCGAAGGCGAGTACGTCTTGGCGGCCCAGCGGCTCGTGTATGCGCGCGACGCGGAACCTCGCAACGTTGGCGTGTTGCGCTTGATGACCTTGGCCTTCTGGCAAGCCGGCAACCTCGATGCGGCCGCACGCTCGGTGCGCGATTGGGCCCGGGTGGACG
>JBAURN010000348.1:0-26757 GCA_049581225.1 Solirubrobacteraceae bacterium | reverse complement strand
CCCGGAGCTCGGGCGCGCCGAGCTGTTCGCGCATGGCCTCCACGTATCTGTGCATTTCGTGCCGGTCGACTACTTGCCTGATCATCGATTCACTTCCATCTATCGGGCATTAGGAGTAGGCCAGCATATAGCCAAGCCCGGCATACGACGGCCACCCGGCATACGACGGCCACCCGGCATACGACATAGGGCGTTGGCAGCTCAGGCAGGCATCCCGACTGATGAGTACCACGGGCGGTGAATGACGATGCCGGCCCGGCCGGGACCGGTGTTGGACCGGGCCTCGAGCCGACCCCGGTCCAACACTGTGCTGAGAGTGCGGAGCCGGGTACGACGACCGAACCTGGACAGCCTACTTGAGGATCTCATGGAACCCGTCGCTCGGCAAGCCCGGCGAAGAGCAGCGAACGCAATCAAGGAGGCGGCGTAGCCGTGCGATTCCGACTACCTCCACCATCTTGACGACAGTCGAACCGCCTCGGTTCCCGATGAGGGGCTGGGGCTTCGGCGTTTTGGGGCCGTGCTGAGCGGGTTCGGCGACTGGTTGATGCGCTGACCGCCACTCCTCGATCGTGGGGGTCTTGGGTTGAGTCAGCAACCTAAGACCCAGAGTTCCAGCCGCAGTGACGTCTACATTTCAACGCTATGCACCCTGCACAAGCACGGCCAACGCGACTACGCTCTGCGCTTCGATGAGCCAACCACCGTTCCCGCTACGAAAGCCGTCTGGGTTGCTTGTCGAACGAGCGGAGCGACCCCTGTCAGCGTCGCCACGTCCGTTCCTCCGCTGGGCCGGGTCGAAGCGGATGCTCCTTCGACAGATTCTAGACGTCCTTCCTGCCGAGTATGGGACGTACCGGGAGCCGTTTCTTGGGGGCGGCTCGCTCTTCTTCCTTCTAGAGCCCAAGACAGCCGTCCTTAGCGACGCATGTGAGGATCTCATCGCCACGTACGAAGCGATTCGTGATAACGCGCCAGCAGTGCTCCGACACCTAAGCCCGCTCCGCCCCGATCGGGAGCTGTTTTATGAGATTCGCAGCAATCGCTCGGTAGGGCGACTCAAGCGCGCTGCCGAGTTCATCTATCTCAATAAGACCTGCTGGAATGGTCTCTACCGAGTCAACGCCCAAGGCGAGTTCAACGTGCCGTACGGAGCCCCTCGGACCGACGCCATCGTGGATGCCGAGAACTTGCGTACCTGTGCAACCGCCCTCCGCACTCCAGGCGTGACTCTAGTGTCGGCCGATTTTGAAGATGCGCTGCTCGATGCCGAGTCTGGCGACCTCGTATTCCTAGACCCGCCCTACGTAACAGGGCATAACAATAACGGCTTCGTCGATTACAATGAGCTGCTCTTTTCGTGGAGCGACCAGGAACGTGTTGCGCAGATCGCCAACACCCTAGCGGCAAGGGGAGTACACATTCTTGTTACCAACGCGTTTCACGACGACGTTCTGGCCCTATATGGTGGCTTTCAGGTTCGACCACTACATCGCCGCTCAACGATCGCGTCTTCAGCTTCCAAGCGTAGTACTGTGACCGAGGCATTGCTGTGGAGCACCAGCGGCTGATGCGCCTTCGTTCTGACTACCCTGGTTTGGAGCCACCTCATAATGGCTGACGCCATCCGCCTCGTCGAGCCGCGACGACTGTCGCCCAATCCCGACAACCCGCGCCTTATTTTTCATGCCGATGAGCTTTATCAGCTTGAGGAGAGCATCAAGCTACAGGGAATTCTTGTTCCGCTGACGGCCTACGCGGACGGCGTAAAACTCTTCATACTCGATGGCGAGCGCCGATGGCGCTGCTCGGTAAAGCTCGGCCTCAAGCACATCCCGGTCAACGTTCAACCGAAGCCCTCTCGGCTAGAAAACATCATGATGATGTTTGCAATCCACAACCAGCGGAAGGATTGGGACCCACTTCCGAGCGCATACAAGCTTCAGCAGCTAGAAATAGAGTTTGCAAAGAGGCAGGGCAAACCACCGACGGAGACTCAGCTCGCAGAGCTAGCCTCTATAAGTCGAGGCGAAGTCCGACGCCTGAAGAACCTGCTCGCGCTGCCCGAGAAGTATCGGCACGAACTTATGGACGAGCTGGAGAAGCCGCGCTCCGAACAGGTAATAACCGTGGATCATGTCTTGGAGGCTACGCGGGGGGCTGCGGCACTCGGAAAGCGGGGCGTCATCGACGCGGGAGAGGAAGAGCAGCTTCGCGGGGCAATTATTGACAAGTATCGATCAAGGATCATCAGAAATACAGTTGCGCCCAGACAACTCGCACGTATTGCCCGTGCAGTTGAGCGAGAAGAGTTGCGGCCCGCGATGGCACGCCGTGTAACCATGAAGCTCATCGAGGAGCCAAAATACTCGATTGATGATGCATTCAGAGGGTCGATTGAGCAAGTGGACTTCGAGCACTCAGTCGAGCAGCTCGCTGTGCGGCTCGTGGAGAAGCTGCGCGAACATGCGGATAGGGAGTACGTCGTCGGCGAAGGAGTATCGGACGCCCTCAGCGACCTGGCAAAGGTGATCCGGCAGATCCTCAGGGGATAGCCGTGGCCAAGCCCGACTTCGTCACTTTGGCCGAGGCTCTTGTTGGGCCTGCCGAAGCGATCGAGAGCTATTTTGAGAACCTCGGCTACAGAGTGCAGCGCGAGCCGACTGCGCTGGCGTACCCGTATGCACCGACCATGCGATGTAAGCGTAATCGGACGACAATCGTCGTGGAGCTTGATGACGCTATTAGACTCGACCGCGCCAGCGAGTGGGTACGCTATGGCTGTTCACTGAACTCCGACTTCCGGGTCGCGGTTGCGACGCCCGCAGAGACGGCGCGGGACCTACAGGCGGAGGACGCTCTGCGTGCAGAAAAGGCTGGCATCTACATAGCCGGGGGGCCGGTGATGGAGGTTTGCGCGCCACATGACTTGTCGCTCAACCTAGCGTTGCCTGAGTTGGCACAGCTCCCGCACAAGGTGCGCAAATGCCTCGGCCCAATGTATGAGCAGTTTGAGCATTCACATTGGCGAGAGGGCTTCGAGAGCGGCTGCCAAGCGTTTGAAGTCGAGTGTCGGAAATATCTTAAGGCGGGAATGGCGAGCGGCCGAATCGTCGTGCTCGATAAGCGACAACGCGTCCGTACCCTTACAGACGAAGGGATCGACAGAATGTCTTTGGGGCAGCTCAAGGTTGCCTTTGGGAACATACAGACGCCAAATCACGCCGACACGGCGCTTGCGGATATTCTTGCCAAGATCAACCCAGCGCGAGTTGGCGTTGCGCATCACAAGACCACGCCAGCAACGGAGGTGAAACTTCGGAAGAACGTTGGGCGCAACGTCTGGCTCCTAGTTGCAGGCTTGCGTAAGGTCTGCGGGGAAGAGCGACCACGCCGGACGATAAGCCGGAAGTGAAGGCGGCCAAGCGGTGCCTTCATGTCGCAGAAGCGGCAACGCGCAACTCGCTGTGACCGAGGTCACAGTCCGCGACTCAAGCGTCGTGCCTGTTCCGCTCTGGCGACGGCCGTACGAAACTCTTCGGACTTCACGAGCTGCGGCAGTTCATCCAGGCTCGCCACTTGTATCTCGGCGGCGAAGCCGGCCGCGCTGATGCCACCACCAACGAACGACGGTGGGTCGTCGGCCTCGGCGACCACGACGACGGGCCTTCCGAGACCAACGGCGGCACCAACCTCGACATGCGTGCCGAAGCTACGGCCAAGTATCGCCAACACGATGTCGCACTCCGCGACCGCTCGGAGACAAGCGTCCGCTACTGCTCTCGGCGAGCTCGCACCGGCGCCCCATGCGCTGATGTCGCGATGGGGCAGACAGACTTGAAAGCCCTGGTTCGCAAGTGCGCGAGAGGTCCGCTCGAGTGTAAGACGCCATGTCGAGTCGGCCGGTATGACCAGCTGCGGGATCGAGAACAGGCGATCCCCGCTAGTAGGATCGTCTTCGATAGTAGTCCCGGTGAATGGTCCTGCGAGATAGATACTCGGGCGGCGTGGCTTTGGTGCAAGGCGTCGCCTTGTACTGTGACCCCCACCCTCGCCTGGAAGCAGAGACAGCTGTCCGGTAATGGTGGATGGTCCAACTCGCCGCTGGACGCCGTCTAGGACGACTTCAACGCCTTTGTCAGTGCGGGAATCAATCTGTTCGGTATCGATCGGGAGCTTGGACGCGGCGTTGAGACTCTTCCACCACGACTCGTACCGAATTGCCAGGCTCTCGACAAAAGCAGGCGGGAAGCCGGCGTAGTGCGAGCTTGGCCGGCGGGCGAGCCGACTCATGCATGTCTGAGGCTGGGCCATGCAGTAGATGTAGAGGTCGGGATGCGGGCATTCAGCCGCTGCGAGGGCCGCGATGTCCATGTAAAGTCGCAACGCTCGGTCGTCCAGTGCTCCCTGTTCATGCCAATAGCGAGCGAATACGTCGATGTCCTCGTCGATAGACCTGTCGAGAACGACTGGGATATCCATGCGCGACATACGCCTTACTGCGTCACACCGGCGAAGCAGGAAAGCCGTCTGAGCCTCAAGCGACCAACGCCGCGGGTCTCGCAGAAGATCTTTCATGTATTCGATGGCGTCTTCCTCTGGAGTGAGGACTCGCCACCCGCGCGCCTGGCCCAGACCGCGTGCAAGCGTAGTCTTGCCACTTCCCGTGTTCCCACAGACGGCGATGATCATGACCTCACCATCGCCGGCTGCCCGTCCGTGCCGATAGCGAAGATGTCAATCAAGCCCTCGAACGACTCGATGGCTTCGGTCGCCTGGGCACTTGCGACAAGTAGTTCGCGCGCTTCGGTGCGGGGGCGCGTTGCCGGACTAACAAGGTGCGCGACGCCGGCGTGCGCACCGAGCATGTGGGCTGCCGAGATGATCTCTGCCAGCAACGGGTCGTAAGCACGCGCATAAAGCACGAGCGCATTGATCCCCTCATGTGTAATTCCGATCCCGCCTCGCTGTAGCACGTCCCCAATGACGAAGCCGATCCTAAACGCTGCGGGCCAGTCCCCACGTGTGCGCGCGATGATTGCGATGATAATCAGCATTTGGGAATAGAAGATTGCATTTTCGCGCTGCCTGGCAGCCACCATCCCGCGAACGGCCATAGTCTCGAGTCGAGCAAGCTGCTCCGGATCACCGAGTGGACCGCTCGCGCCCCACAGGACTCCGACAGTTGCAAGGGCTATCTCGACGATCTCCTGCTTCTCCACCAGAGCTGCGGGATAATCAGCGATCAGGCTGCGATGTCGCTCTGTTAGGCGAACAAAATACGACGCGATGTCAGCGTCCGTTTGGTCGCGCGCCAAGAAGCCCGCGACCATCATCGCCTCCCTCCCGACTGCTGACGCGACCTCGTACGCACGGACTGGCTCCGGGATCTCTGAGCGATCCTCCACTGCTGCCAGCGTTCGCAGGAGCTTGTCCTCCCGCTGGCGCCACGAGACCGACTCGGGAGACTCAATCAGCAGCCGAAGGCGGGCGAGTGCGGCCAGTCGTGCCCTATCGCTCGGCCCAGCGGCGGGAAGCTCGGCATCCAACTGGCGTAGCAGCGTTCGCGCTTCACCGAGGTTTCCGCGCTTGAGCATCAGCCGTGCCAGCAAGTACCGCGCTCTTGCTGCCGCAGGTGGTGGAAGCCGCCGGCCACTACGATCGGCTTCGACTTGGTCGCCCAGGAATACGTCGACTGGTATTCCTTGGTAGAACAGCCCGGACAACGTCTCCCAAGCCTCGTGCTCATTCTCAGGAGATCCAAGGACTTGGGCGAGGAGGGCACCCTCGATGGCACCCCGACTGAGCGCCGGGTCCGCGAGTGGCCGTCGATCAAGCAGCAAGACACGTCCAGATTGACCGAGCAGATCAGCGACCGCCCTAATCGGGACCGCAACGACGCGGTTTGCAAGGCGCGTGCTGCGACGCGTCGCGACAGCTATCGCTCCCGACGCCCCTATGCGGCCACCCACGACAACGGGAGCGCCCGACAAACCCTTTAGCGCCTCGTGAATTGCATCGGGATGCCACACCTGGGGGAGCGGGCGCGGTGTGTCAGCGATCAACGGCGACATATCGCTCAGCACTACATCGATCACTGTCCGCTCGTTCGACACCTCGGTGCCGGCGATCCGTGCCTCAAAAGTGGACAGCGACGTGCTCGCCCCTGCGGGCGCTCCTCGGACGTAAGCCGGCGTCCCCGTAAATGGGAACAGGTCAACGCAGGTCAACGATGTGCCAAGGCTCTCGGCTATGTAGACAACCGCGACGTCGTCTAGCTCGGAAACTACGGCGTCGATCACCCTCGCCCTAACAGCGTTCGTGCCTACACGGGCGACGACATATATAGGCGCTGTTCGTTGCGCATGGCTTCGTACAACGTGAGCCGCAGTGACAAGAAACGAACCGGCTCGGCGGGAGTCGACGACACCAGCGCGGAACGCAACCCCCAAGACCGCGCCTTGATCGTCGTGGAGTGGGTGAACCGCAGACGCGATCCTGTCCGCTAGCTGCTCATCTATGCGAGGCATTCCAAGCCGCCGTCGAGCCTCGAGACGACCAGGGGTGCAGAACTCCCTTTATCTGGTAGCGGGTGCGCGGCGCAAAGCCACTCAACAGCGCCTCTCACGGCAGCCTGGTCTATGTCTGCATTTTGGCCTACCGTCGTGGCGACTTCTTCGAGCGTGGGGTAGTGCCCGCGCTCGTTCTCGGCACGTACACGCATCAAGACGGTCCAGCGGAGCTGATCGTCCGGCGTGTCTCGGAACACAACGCCCCGCCTGACGAGCTCGATGAAATAGCGGCAGGTGCCGGTCAGTACGCCGGCGATCGCACCTCCCGCCGGATTGCCCGCTGCGAGGCCGACCATCGTCGAGGGCAGCAGTGTCTTTAGAAAGTCTTCGACGGCGCCTCGGTATGGCGTGTTGGCGACCCTAAAGGGGCCGAGCCGCCTAACGCCCAGAGCCGTTTCATCGCCTTGTGCCAAGCCGGCGTCACACAGAAGATCACAGGCAGCGGCGAACGTCTCGGGATCGACAGGGTCTCCTCCAGCGATCCGCCATGCCTCGGCGAGACCGTCTGCGATGTCTGGCTTAGCGTCGGACAAGGAAGTCGGCTACACGCCGTGATGCCTCGGCGGGATCGCCGCTCTCCGCCACAAAGTCGAACAGGCCCTCGCGCGCAAGCTCGGTGTCGTGCTGGGCCGCGACCAGAACCTTGTTCAGCGCGGCCGCATACCCAAGCTCAAGGGTTGTGCTCGCTCCTACGTAGCTGGTCGTGTTGACTACGAACACGACATCTGCCTTGGCGATGCGCGCGAAATGAGCGAACGTCGCGCCCTTCCATACCAAGCCCAGCCCCTCGGGCTGATAATCCTTCGCGATCACATCTAGCTTGTGCAGAGGCGGGCACAGCACGATGAAACCCATGCCGCGCAGATGATCCGCTGCTGCAAAGACATCGTCCCGAACCTTTCCGCTGCCGCACAGTGTGACGATCATATTTAGATTCTAAAACTTGTCCAAGCCGACGGCAACCGGCTTGTAGGCGCCGCCCAGCAGTTCGGCGCGTCGACGGCGAGCCTCGACCTTCGCGTAACCATCGCGCGCTACACATGAGCCCAGTAGACCTGACAACCATTTGCTGAACGCAGCGTTTTCCACGACAGCTAGAATTCGAAAGTGGACCATTTCTCTTGGTGTCTGGGTGGCTACAGTGGCGCCATGCCCGCACCCCGAGCCCTCCGTTTGAAGCTCCGCGTCAGCCACGGTGGCGCTGATCAGACCCTCGTCCACGAAGAACATTGGTCGAACTATGTCGATCTCGCAGCCCTCTCGAAGGCGCTGTCGCGGTGGCTCGTCAGTATCGACGCGCCCATTCTCTACCAAATCGGTGATGCGGCGGATCAGCGGAGGGGATGAGCCATCTGTAGTGCAACACTGCGCGTCCTCGTGAAGTGAGGCGACCAGATCTTCGAACTGCGAGCGTTGATAGCTCTCGTGACCACGATCCCACCGATCGATATGCATGAGCGCCTCCTTAAGGAGCGACGCACACGCGTCTGTGCGGTGGTGACCGAACGCAATGCGGGATGCGCCCAATCGGTGAGCCGTTTCCTCAAGAGCGATGACCTTGGCGTTGTAACAGTAGGTGCAGGGGGTGAATGTATCGATGGGCGTTTGAGGCTTGTCGAGCACCGCCAAGTTGCTTGCCAAAGTGATGAACCTGGCGTCAGAACGCGCTGCGTTTCGCCGCACGTCAACGACTTCGGGTGCAACGCCGACGGATATTGCGTGCGAGCGCACCCTGTCTGCCCAGCCGGCCTCGTAGCCCATATCCACGATGACCGCTACGAACTCGATCTTGAACTCCTGCAAGGCCAGGCAGAGCGAAAGCGAATCCTTGCCGCCCGAGAGCGCCACGACCATTGGCTCGTTCGCTACCACGAGGTCAAACTCCTCGATCCCGCGCCTCGTTAGGTCGGTGATTCGGCGGTCGAGCATTGCCTACCCAGTGTAGGCCGGACTTCGTATGGCGTCCAACGTTCCTTGGAAAGAACGTGGAGCAGGTCGCACAAGTGACGTTGTATGGCTCTACTTCCCGATCTGGTTGGGTGGTGTGAGGCGCACCAGTTGGCCGCACCTGCGGATGACTCCGGCGGTTTCGAGGGTGGTCAGAGCGTCGGTGAGCAGGGCGACGCTGCCGATTGCGCGCGCGATCTCCCCAACCGTGTGGGGGTCGTTTGGCTCGCGCTCAAGTAGGATGTCGAGCACGGCCCACTCGGCGGGCGAGATGAAGTGCAGGGTCGATCTGCGGCAGAGCTGGCTATTGAGCATGGACGGCTCTCCTTGATCGCCGACACCGAGGGGTGCCGCGCCCTCCGCGAGCGGCGCGGCGCGTTTCTGGGCCTCTATATCTCTAGCTCTTTGGCGCGGAGGGCGGCGCGGGTCGGGAAGATGAGGTCGTCGGTGGTGCGGTGAATGAGGCCGATGTGCTGGAGGCTGCCCACGGCGTCGACGGTGGCTAGGCGCTGGCCGGTGTCGCGGATCAGCTCATCGACCGACCAGGGCCGCTGATCGTTGGGGTCGGTGAGGCGGTCGAGGATGCCGGATTCGATCGTTGTGTCGTCGGGCTCGCGTGCGGGGATAGGCTGCTGCTCGGACATGGGGAGTTCATGCTCCTTGTGTCTGGGCCTCGGCGCGGGGCATCAACCCGTGCCGGGGCCGCTTGGGTTGGTCAGAGCCTGCCACGGTAGGGCTGAGCTGAGCGAGTCGTCAAGCTGTGAACTTGACGCACTCGGACGCGGCTATCGGCTGGACTCAAAGAGGTTGCGGTAGTGCGTGGCGGCGCGGGTGGGAAGGACGTATCGCCCTCGGCGGAGGATGAGCCCGGCGTCTGAGAGTACGGCCAGGGCATCCAGGGCCACGATGGGATCATCAGCTTGATGCACGACGTCCTCAAACCGCCAGAGCTTGTCCTCGGGGGTGAGTAGTAGCAAGCGCAGGATGAAGCGCTGGACGCTCTCCGGTGCATCGGTGAGGTGGTCGGGCTGCTGCATCGTGATAGGTCCCTCGATGGCTCGCTGGATGCTCAGTGCAGGGTGGCCCAGGCCGGGCCGTGCGGGGAACGCGTCGAGGTTACGACCGAGGCTCACAATTTGGCAACCTGTGGGGCGGTCGCCTCGGCTGGGGGCTATCGCGTCTGCGCTGCTGCGTGCCCGAGCTGGTCGGGCGTGCCCTGGGCCTCGATCTGCTCGGCCAGGGCCAGCAATTCGGAGGCGCTGAGGCTGAGTCCGGCGGCCAGGCGACGCAGGCTCCCATAGCTGGGGTTGCGCTTGCCGGTCTCGACGTTACTGATCCAACGCTGATGCAGGTCGGTGTCGTTGGCGAGCTGTTCTTGGGTGAGCCCGAGTTCTTCGCGGCGGTGCTTGACGGCGAGACCGAGCGCGGCTTGGAAGGCGGGAGAGGCGGGCATTTGAGCAGCCTCCCGGTGGCCCCTGCACAGTGCAATGACATCCAGGTAGACATAGCTGCGGCCTTTCCGCTACGGTCCCGGGCATATGACATTCCAGTAGATAGTTGCAAGGGCTAGATCGGGCGGATCGTCCCGTGTGGCCAGCTGACCTTGCTTGCCGAATGTAGACCGAGCCAAGGAGTCGACGCATGAGAGCAGCGACGAGCGATTTGTGGGGGAGCTGGAGCCCCGTCGGAATTGACACGCACGGTGACAGTCAAAGGAGGACTTGATGCACCTCAGTAAGACGTTCCTTGCGGCGGTGATCGCCATTCTTGTGCTTGCGGTAGCCGTCCTGATTAGCGCCAATAGCTCGAACAACAGTCCGGCGACAACTTCAGCTCCGAGCGCATACACGCCACCGGCGGCGACAGTACCGGCTACCACGCCCGCTACCTCGCCCACTCCAACCAGTCCAAGCTACCCGGTCGTGGACTTCACGTTCAACGAACAGGGCGCTTGGCCTTTCACTGCACAGATCGTGAGTATCAGCGAGAATACGACCGGATTTCCTGGTACTGCCATCGTCTCACCGGGATATACCGTCCTTATGGTACAGGTCAATATTACGAGCAAGACGATTCGCTCAGTTGTCCCTGGCCCGGCCTTCCTCAAGGTGCTTTGCTCAGGTCCGAATAGCGGCAAGTGGAAGAATGAATACAACGACAATGGCTATGACGAAGGCAGTGGCAGCGCTCCCGATCCCGCTGGCGACAACATTGCGATGGGAGACGGCCAGCCTCATCCGTGGGACGCGGAGTGGGAGGTACCGGAAGGCACGGATACCGCGAGCATCAAATGTGTCCTAGAAGTTCAGGAACACGAGCTGGCGCTGAATTAGTGGAAGTTTGAACCATGCGGTGCGGAAAATGGTAGGCCCCCGACAAGCGGAGGCTTACCGGGGGCGTGAATTGGAATCGCTACTCACCATCCGGTGCGGCAATGTGGGTCTTGAGCCGATCGGGGCTGACAACCACCTGCAACACGGGGAACTCCATGCTGCCGTCTTCGTTCATCGGCAAGTAGACATGGGCTGGCGCCGCCTCCTGCTCGCCGGTCGGGCCGGTGAAGTGGGCGATGCCCCGCAGGTACCAATCGGGAGTGTCGTAGCACTCCGCGGATGGGCCCTCACCTTCGTAGGGCCCATATAGAGCGTGGGCCAGTTCGATCGTCACCTCGATGTCGGTTGCGGTGTCGCCGACGTTGACGCCCTCCTTGGGGAACAGCAGGGTGATGGGCTTGCGGTAGTTGCTTGCAAATAGCGCTCGCTGGACCTGCTCCAGATCAAACGGCACTTTGGCGTACTCGATTGGCGGGAAGAATGTCTCCGCCTCGAACATGTCTCTGGTAGTTGACAGTCCCCCGTGGTATGTCCTGAATGGAGGAGTTCTTGTTGTGTCCATGACGGCCTCGTTTCTTGGTTCAAGAGGCCGCCAGTCGGCCTCGGGGCCGAGTCACGCGGGGCATTTATGCGTGGCCTCAACTCCGGGTCCGAGGGTACAGCTTGCAGAAGTGACTACTTACTACAACGTGTCATTAGGGTACCATAATTATAAGTATATGTCAACACTATTCAGATAGTGAATCGTCACCCGATTGACCAGTGTGTCCACGGTGACCAGCTCATGCCGCCTTCGGTCCAGCGATGCCACGGCTGGCCATCTACATCGAATGCAAACAGCTCGATCATG
This sequence comes from Solirubrobacteraceae bacterium, assembly GCA_049581225.1. GTDB lineage: Bacteria > Actinomycetota > Thermoleophilia > Solirubrobacterales > Solirubrobacteraceae > Palsa-744. The sequence goes on along the minus strand of JBAURN010000348.1, from coordinate 15,055 downwards.
TCTTGCCCACGGTTGGCGCTTGCCAAAGGGCCGCGAACTATCTCATTATCATCGAGCCACTGCACGTCGCCGGCGGCATACCATCCTTGGCTTTTTAGTTCCCAAACGCGGTACCACACGCGTCCGTCAGGAGACAGTCCGAACAGAACCTCATCTCCTGGCCCTCGGCTGACTGCCGTGAGAGAGATCGCCGCAGGCTCGTCCCAGGAGTCCCAAGACCAATCGTGCCCATCCTCCAACCACCTGTAGAACACCTCATTGTTGGGTCCGACCCAAAAGACCTCAAGGTGGCCCGGTTCGCGTGACACCATCGTTGCGCCCAAGGTCGCCAGCTCCCCGCTGGCAGCATCCGTAGCATTCGAGGCGTCAACCCCGTCGGAAGTCGGGTTCTGGTCTTCTTGGGGCCTGTTAGGCACGGTCTCGGCATTCACGCCTTCGCGCCGGGCGATGTAGGCGATAGGGTCTGCAATGCCGCAGAAAGCGCAGGTAGCAAGCGTGATGACGTACTCGCTCGTCTTCATCCCGAAGTACTCCTGGCGTCTCCTGCGATACCAGCCGCCACCGTACCCCCACGCTTTCGCGGCTCGGTGTTCACGTTCTCCCTGGTTCGATGGGTCACCAGAGTCCTTGTCGGTGAAGCCAAAGTGATCCAACGCAGCTTCCCTATATGGGTTGGGGAGGGTGTGGATGGCTGCTTTGAGCGCGTCGCCTATCGCCTTCAGCTTGGCGTCTGGATTAGCCCGATCTCCAGTATCGAGTTCGTCCAGTCGGTTTTGGACCAGCGGCACGCCCGTCAGCAGGTTGATGTCGATTCTTACAGGCTCCCATCTGCGACGTCCCACAGCAGCTAGAGCCGCGACCTTCGGCTCGATCTGCTCAACAAGTTGGCTGTCTGCCTGGCTTTCCAAGGTTTTCCAAAGCGATCCACGGTGGACACAAGCTATCCACGGCAAGCACTTGCGGTACCAAAACGGCGCAGGCAGCCTAACCACATTGCCCATCGCGCGCCGCCACCACGGACCTCGCGCACAACACAAATGGAGGCTCATCATGTCCGACTATCTCCCCGCCCACCGCTCTCGCTTCGGAGGCGTCCTCGCCACGCGCGAGGACAAGGCGGCGGGCAAGCATCTGGCCACGATCCAGTCCGGTGCGTTCTTGGAGCGCGCCCAGGATGAGGCCCGGCGCAATCTCACGCTCGCACGCATGACCGACCTCGGGATGGCTACCCGCCACGCGATGGACGAGGGCAGCGAGATCATTGGCGACCTTGCCAGCCGCATCGAGAACGATCCCTTCGGCGCGAAGGCCCTATCCGGCATCGCCGAGGACGGGATCAACGGGTTGCGCCACGAACTCCGCCGCCTGCGGGGGTTCTAGGCGATGCTTGCGACCCTCATCGCGGGCACGGCTACCGGCGTTATGCCGGTGGTCGTGCTCCTCATCCTGGCGGTTGTGTTGGTGCTGCTCATCGGGCTTGCCAACGCGAGCCCTCACCAGCGCATGATGCGTGAACGCCGCCGCTACGCCGAACGTACGGCCCGCACGATGCGGCGGATGTCAAGAATTAGCGCTCGCACGATCCGCCGCATGGACGAGGCCGAACGGAGGTGGCGACCATGAGCGAATGCGACGATCAGCTACGTCATGTCTGCGGCTGGAACCGCAGGCTCTCCCGAGAGAACACGCTGCTGTGGCTGAAGATCCGCAGCCTCGAACAGAGGCTGGCCGTGCTGGAGAAGCAAGCTGCTGATCTGGCTGTCGAACGCAGCGCACTCAACACCGTCCTCGGTGCCGCGATGGACGCGGCGCTCGAAGGGAGCAACCCATGACCAAGGCAGTTACCACCATCGTGACCGTGATCCTGGTGCTGCTGGCGCTTGGTGCCGTTGCTCCAAGAATCGCTCAAGTCGTTGGAGCGCTGGTGCCGCTGGTGCTCGTTAGTGGGATAGTCGCTGTCGTTTTGCGGGCGATCTGGTTCTACACGCGCTAGGAACCTGTCTGTAACCACAGCCGGATTGACTCCCGTTGAAACAAAGATTGTTCTTGACAGTCAGCGTTTTCCCGATCAATACTCAGGAGGTTAGCCGAACAAAAGGCGAACAAAAATAACGAGGAGAGCGACAATGTAACAACTAAATCGAAGGGAGGTGCATCTAGTTATGACACGTCGTATTGTGATTTCAGGTATCAAGAAAAGCGAGATTTCCACTGAAGATCTCGCCAACATTTTTTATTTGCAGGCAAAGCGCCGGTTGGCGGAGCGCCGAGAGTGTGAGGCCAAAGCGAAAGCCAAGCGCGCTCAACGCGAGCAGCGGAAGGACAAGGATTCGGGAGGTCGGTCGTGAACGTCGATCTCACACCCGCACTAATTGCCGCCGGTGGCGGAATGAGCATGATCGCTGGGATCGCAACCCACGAGCATCTCCGTGACAGGGAGATGCGGGCCAGCCGTGTGCGCTTGTCGGCGCGGTTTCCGTTGGCGCTTGACTCAGGAGTAGCCGTTTCGGCGCTGAACGCTCTGGCCGGCTCGCCATATACCAGCGAGCTGGTTATCGAGGTGGCCGCGCGAGTGGGCGCGATTACTCACGCCGTGTGGGTGCCAGCAGCGGACAGATCGTCGGTGGAGTCGGTCCTTACCGGCGTGATTGGGAGCCTGCGCATCACCGACGCCGAGGCGTCACCAAATGATGCCGCCACGTTGGCGCTGCGGCTGTTCATCCCAACGCCGAGCGTTCTTTCGGGCGATGATCCGGTGGCCGCGTCGCGGGCGCTACTCGGCGGCCTTGTCGCTCTGAGGGGGAGTGAGCAGGTCGTCGTTCGCTGGGCGCTGCGGCCGGGAAGCCCGCGCAGGCGTCACGCTCCAACAGAACCAACGCCGAGGCAACGCGAAATAGAGCGGGCGTGGCTGACAAAGACGGCCACACCGGGCTTCAGCGTCAGTGGGCTTGTCCTCATCCGGGCATCGAAGGCCAGGGCACGAGAACTGGCGAGGCGTATCGAGAGTGCTCTGCGCGCTCGTCGGGGTCGGGTTGGTGGCGTCCGTGTCACGACCGGGCGGGGTAGCCGCCGTCTCTCGGCGCTGCCGCGTACCGGCCGCACTTCGGGCTGGCTGTCAAACCTGGAGTTGCTCGCGCTGCTCGGTTTGCCGCTCGGCCCTGATGCCATGCCGAATGTTGCGGTCGGCTCCCGCGAGCTGCTTGTCCCATCCGGCATCGCCCACGAGGGACGGCGTCTTTTCGTCGGACGCGATGTCTACGGTGAGCGGCCGGTCGCACTGGACGCCACGGCTGCACGGCACCACATGGCGGTCTGTGGCCCCAGCGGCGTCGGAAAGTCGGTCTTGCTCGCCCGCTGCATCTTGGATGACATCGAGCACGGCTACGCGGGGGCGGTCATCGACCCGAAGGCCGATCTAGTGGAGACGATTTTGGATCGGGTGAAGCCGGAACATGCCGACCGGATCGTTGTCCTTGATCCCGGCGATCATCGTCCGCTCCCCGGTGTGGCGCTGCTATCCGGTGGCGATCCAGATTCGCGGGCTGATGTCCTGACCGGAACGTTGAAGTCCATTTTCGCTGGGGCGTGGGGCGTGAGGAGCGATTTTTACGGTCGCTTGGCGATTCGCACGCTTAGCGAGGTGCCTGGAGCGTCGCTTGCCGACATGGGCCGGTTGTTCTATGACGAGTCGTTCCGGCGTGCGGCCATCGCTCGGCTGCATGACCCGATCCTGATCTCCTCCTGGCAGAGCTACGAGGCGCTGAGTGCGGTGGCGCAGGCCGAGCACGTTCAGGCCCCCATGGCTAGGGTGATGACGCTGCTGTCCCGGCCGCGTGTCCGGGCGGTGCTGGCGAGTCCTGCGCCGAAGCTCGACATCGCTCAGATATTCCGCGAACGCAAGTGGCTGCTCGTGAGCTTGGCACCCGGTGCCATATCCGAGGCTGGGGCAACCCTTGTCGGCGCTGCGTTGATGTATTCGATCTGGAGCGCCATCGAGGCACGGGTAGCGTTGGCACCGGAGCAGCGCCCTCTCGTCTGCCTGTACCTGGACGAGCTGGCGACGCTGACGAACGGGACGCCGTTCAGCGTCGAGCTGTTGGCGGAGAGAGCCCGCGGACTCGGTGCCGGTCTATCGGTCGCATTGCAGACGTTGGGGCGCATCGGTGAGCCAACCCGCTCGGCGCTCACAGGGAACGTGGCCAGCTTCATCACGTTTAGGGCTGCGGCCACCGAGGCATCCGCGGTCGCTCGCCAGCTCCCCGGAATCAGCGAATCCGACGTTATGGCGCTGGGGCGCTTCGAGATCGCGGCCAGAGTCGGCACCGGAGCCGGTAGCGCAGTGTCGGTCGTGACCGGCCACACCGAGCCGCTACCACCCGAGGCCGGGCAAGCCGAGCTGATCCGTGACCGTTCGGCTGCTCTGTACGGAACGGAAGCGGATCGGCCTCAACCCGCCCGGCCCACAGGTGAGCCGGACAACGATGACGGGCCAATGGGCTTCCAGCGGAGGCGAGCGTGACCTATCCGCTCGGTTATCCGCTCGCGTCGAGTGCGAAGTGCGAGAACGCCCGTAACGGTGCGGGTTCGCTGCGCCCAAGTCCAACGAAAGACCTGCGGTCTTCTTCTCGTCTATCTCCCCGCAAGCTAGCCAGCATCCGTGAGCGGCTGTCCGCTCGTGACCTGGCAATCCTCACGGCGGTCGCTCGGTTCCGCGTACTGAGCGGAGAACAACTCCAGCGGCTGTATTGGCCGGAAGGCTCTCCAGAAACCAGGGCACGCTTGGCCAGGCATGGGCTGGCTCGCCTGAGTCACCTGGGCGTCATCACGCCGCTTGCGCGCAGGGTGGGCGGCGTCCGCTCCGGTAGCAAAGGTCTGACCTTCGCGGTCGGGCTGTCCGGGCAGCGACTACTCGCCTCGGAAGCGTCCACACGCCGAGCGCGCCATCCCTACACGCCCGGCGAGCGGTATCTCGCGCACACGCTGGCGGTCGCCCAAATCTATGTTGAGCTCGTGGAGGCGGAGCGCCGGGACGCCTGCGATCTGCTCGCCTTCCACGCGGAGCCCGCGTGCTGGCGAGCTTATCTCGGCCCCTTTGCGGCGCGGCTGATGCTCAAGCCCGACGCCTACATAAAGCTCGGAGTCGGGGAGTACGAGTTCTCGTGGCTATTGGAGATGGATATGGCGACCGAGGCGCTCACGACCATCGAGCGCAAGGCCCGCCGCCACCTCGACTACCACCGCAGCGGCGACGCACGGCGCAACCACGGCGTCTCGCCACGGGTTGTCTGGATCGTTCCCGACCAGAAACGCCTCGATGCGATCCAAATCGCGTTGGGCCGGCTACCGGCTGAGGCGGGGCGGCTGTTCGCCGTCGCTACCAGCGCCGACGCCGTCACCTTCTTGACGGAGGGACCACGGGTATGAGTACCGGAAAGCTCACTCTCTACGAGGACGCCACCCGCACCTGGGGGCTCATCCAGGCCGACGCCCTCGCGCTGCTTGAAAAGCTACCGGACGCTTGCGTCGACGCGATCGTCACCGACCCGCCGTATGGGATCGGGTTCCACGGCGAAGCCTGGGACGGAGCGGGCAAGGCCGGCAAGCATCTCAGTGACGGCGAAGCCTTCGCTTCTTGGACGAGAGTCTGGGCGGCCGAATGCCTGCGCGTGCTCAAACCCGGCGGACACCTGCTCGCCTTCGGCGCTCCACGTACCTTCCATCGGCTCACGGCCGGAGTCGAAGACGCCGGGCTGGAGATCCGCGACTTGCTGATGTGGGTCCACGCCCAGGGCGCACCGAAAGCCCACAAGCTCCCCGGAGGGCGCTCTGCGTTGCTCAAGCCCGCATATGAGCCGATCCTGCTCGCCAGGGCGCCACTGATCGGCACAACGCCGAGCAACCTCCAGGAGTGGGGCACAGGGGCGCTGAACACGGAGAGCGCACGGGTCAACGGTTACTGGCCTGCGCATATTGCGCTCTCCCATGCTCCCGGTTGCACCGAGGCTCACTGCACGAGCAACTGCCCGGCCGGACTGCTCGACGCCGCTCATCCTGAGCTTCGGCCGAGTCGCCTGTTCTTTTCGGCCAAGGCATCGAAGCGAGAGCGCGAAGCAGGCTGTGACGAGCTGCCACTGCAATCCGATCTGCTCTACAGCCGCCCGGCGGTGCGGCTGCGGCGCAACATCCACCCGACCGTCAAACCACTCGCCCTGATGCGCTGGCTCGTGAAACTGGTCACGCCCGTGGGCGGGGTGGTGCTCGATCCGTTCGCGGGAAGCGGCACAACCGGGATTGCCACTGTTATGGAGGGGCGGGTGTTCCTGGGCATCGAACGAGAGGCGAAATACATCGACATCGCCTGCGCCCGTCTCACCCACCATGCGCAACAAGCACGGGAGTCCTCGTGAGTGCTGGGCGGCCTCACGGCGGGCGGAAGGACTTCGGTCTTTCTGCCTGCCGACATGGCCATTCAGCACCTACCACAAGGAGGAACCTAGTCGTGGCAACCAAGGCTCAGGAAATCTATGAGGAGATCGAGAAACGCATCGCCTCTGGCGTCGAGAAGGCAGACAGCTTCAAGCAGCTCGCCGATGAGACAGGCCGACCCTACGATTCGGTGAGAGGAAGTTACTACTCTCACAAGAAAAAGATCGAGGGCGGTGAGCCAAACGCTAAACCGTCACGGACGCGTCGTCGTGAGACGACACCCGATGACGCACTGGCCGACGCAAGGGCAGCGCTCGAACGAGCGATCCAGTCAATCGACCGGGAGGTCGAGGTGGCCAAGGAACGAGCCCAGGAGACAGCCGCCGAGTACGAGGCAATTCGAGGGAGTGCCGACGAACGTAAGGCCGCCATCGCCGACCGATTGGAGGCGCTGAACTAAAGGGCCAAAGCGGGCCGGTCGGGGTTACACACCTTGACCGGCTCGCATTACCAATTAACAGCTTGCTTAATCGAGAACTTAACGGGAAAATCGTTAAGCCATATTAACCAGAAAGGAGGATATATGCCAGTTTCTACTCTCGTAAAACCAACTAACGTTGTGCTTGTCTCGGAGGTGAGTGCCACGGCGGTTATCTACCTGCGGGTGTCCAGCACCGGGCAGCTCACGGGGTACAGCCCCGAGGGGTACTCCATCGACGGGCAGCGCCAGGCGTGCGAACGCCATGCCACGGCATTGGGTGCGCGGATCATCGCCACCTACATTGAGCCCGGCGCGAGTGCAACCAGCACCCAGCGTCCGGCGTTGCAACGGATGCTCGCTGAGCTTCCAAACGTGAAGCCAACCTACGTCATCTTCTACGACCTCTCACGGGTCGCACGCGAGGAGACAGACGCCTTTTGGCTACTCGGGGAGATCAAGCGCCACGGTGCGAAGCTCGAGTCCACGCTGGAGCGCGTCGACGACAGCCCCCAAGGGCTCCTGCTGTTCGCCATCATGGCCGGCGTCAACGCCTTCCGCTCACGCGGCGACGGCGAGAAGGTCAAGATGGGACTAGAGCGCAAGTTCGCCGACGGCGGCACACTCGGCCCCGCCAGGACGGGCTACCTGAACGTGCGTGAGCAGGCCGACGGTGGCCGCGAGGTCCGCTCGATTGCCGTGGACAAGGAGCGCGCGCCGCTGATCCAGCTCGCCTTCGATGTGTTCGCCACCGGCGAGTATTCGGTCACGACACTGCGCGATCTAATTGAGGAGCTAGGGTTGCGCAGCCGCCCAACAGCCAAGCGGCCAGCCAAGCCACTCAGCCGCAACGGCGTCTATCGCATTCTGCGCGATGACTACTACATAGGGGTCGTGACGAGTAAGGGCGTCAAGCGTGAGGGGCGCCATCCAGCAATCATCGACCGGGACACCTTCGAGAAGGTGCAGACGGTGCTCGCCACCCACCGCCACTCCGGTGATCGCACCAAGAAGCACTTCCACTACCTCAAGGGCTCAATCTTCTGCGGCCACTGCGGCAGGCGGCTGGTCTACGGACGCCATCGCGGCAACGGCGGGGTCTATGAGTACTTCAGTTGCTTGAGCCACCAGGCCCGGCGTCCAAGCTGCGGTGCCAGGCACATGCCGGTTGGTGCCGTCGAGAAAGCAATCGAGAACTTCTACCGCTCTGTCCAGTTGACGCCCGAGCAGATCACAACCGTCCGCCAGCAGGTCGAGGAACAGGTCGAGGAGCGCTTGGCGGTCGCGCGCAAGCAGTCCGAGCACCACAGCCGCCGCCTACGCACCCTCCAAGATGAGCAGCAAAAGCTCGTCCAGCTCTACTACAAGAAAGCCGTCTCCGAGGAGGTCTTGCAAGCCGAGCAGACCCGCATCGAGAGCGAGCGCACCCAAGCCCACCACTGGGTCGAGGCTGCCACACACGAAGCCACAGACGTCATGGAGGCGCTCGATGAGGCCCTGACCATCGTCGGTCGCTGTCACGAGACCTATATGGACGCCAGCCCGATGCTACGACGGCTACTGAACCAGGTCATCTTCGAGAAACTGCTCATCCGCACCGACGGGCTGGAAGGCCACCAGCAGCCCGTCTTCGGCCATATAGCCCGCCTGGGGCGCGGCTGCCAGACCCCCGCCAAGGCCCGGAGGCCCCAGAACGGCCAAGACCCCCGTCTTCTCGGGGGTCTTGGTTCCAACGTTGATCAAATGGTGCGGATGAGAGGACTCGAACCTCCACGTCCTTACGGACACGGCGACCTGAACGCCGCGCGTCTACCAATTCCGCCACATCCGCGTGGGAAGTCGCGACGATATCGCACCGAGTCTGGAGGGGTCGGCGATCCGCGCTCCGCCGGCGAGTCCTTGCGGCCGAGTAACGGCCGCTCTCGTGTTCCGAGGCCCGCTTTGCTAGCCTCGACGGCGACTAGACAGGCCGCCATCGTCTAGGGGACTAGGACGCCGCCCTCTCACGGCGGTAACACGGGTTCGAATCCCGTTGGCGGTATTTCGGAAGCCCCATGTTTACCGATCCTGAGTAGCGGTGGAGCCTTGATTAGTGCGCTGGCGTACGGGCGCTGGGCGAGCAGTCGATGGGGGCCGTCTGGCGTCCTACCCTTGTGAGGTGTCCCCAAGGCGAGCCGATCCATTTAGACCACCGGCCGGGGCGTCCTACACGAAGGGCGAAGTCAACCGGGCTGGCAGACTCGCCCGAGAATTCATGACGATGCCCGGCACCGCAGATGCCGCATTCGATGCGTTGGGCACGGTCGAGATCGTCAACGCGTTCTACGCCATCACATGGTGGCGCAGCTTGCACGCCCGACCCTTGTCGAGTGTTGCGGCTGGTCTGCGCTACCACGTTGGGAAGGAGGGCGGCGAGGTGAGCGGGCGTATCGACGTAACGCAACGCCTCAAGCGACGGAACACGATCATCGGCAAGCTAACGCGAGAGCCCACTATGGAAGTCACGCAGTTCCACGACATCGGCGGAGTCCGGTCGCGCCTTCCGAGTCTCGCGCATGTGTATGCCGTTAGCCGCCGCCTGCGCAAGACCTGGACCATCGTCAAGACCAGGGACTACATCGCCAATCCGAAGCCCTCTGGCTACCGGGCGCTGCACGTGATAGCTCGTCGCGACGACTTTGCGATCGAGATTCAGTTGCGCACGGTCCGCCAGGATGCCTGGGCAAACCAAGTTGAGGATGACGGTAGGCAGATTGGGCTCGGCCTCAAGTTTGGAGCGGGCGCGCCCTACATACACGACTACTACCTGGCCATCTCCGAGGCATTCGCCCTTCTCGACCGAGGCGAGCCGCTCCCAGGCGAGCTGATCACAACCCTCAACGAGCGTTATGCCATCATCAAGGGAGTTCTGCCCCGCGAGCAGCAGTAGGAGAACCCATGGGCTCCGAGATCAAGCACTTCCTCATCAAGTACGACATCAAGGCTGGCCGCGCCGACGTGCAGCGCTTCGGTGAGGACTACGAGGCGGCCATGCACGCATACGAGGAGCTTGAGCAGGAGGCGCGCGAGAGTTCTGACGTCGATGTTGTGCTCCTGAGTGCCGACTCTCTGGAGACAATCAAGCGCACCCACTCCAGCTACTTCGAGACGCGTACCTTCGAGCAGTTGCTTCCGGCCGGCGTCTTGCGAACCTGAGCGCTGTAGGGGGCTTGGTTCAGGCGTCGTCCGCTTGAGGCTTCTCACCGAAACGCAGGACGTGCAGCTCGTTGACGTATCACCACCTAGAGTCCAGTTTCAATCTTCCGCTTGTCAGGCGTATGCCGAGACAGTTGGTCAACCCAAAGAGTGGCTGGGTGCGCAGGGTCAATCCCCAGGGCGACTGGGCCTCTCGTTTCGATCGAGGCTGGGTCGCTAGCGTGAGCGGCCCTCGACGTAGCGCTTCAGCTCGTCGGGTCGGCCGTTGACGAAGATCGCTCGTGTGGCCGCCTCCACCGGCCCCCGGATTAGCATCCCCAGGACACGTCCGGGATCCACGTCCAGGTTGTAGGTGGCTCGTGTTCGCTTCTTGTCGAGCTCGGCGAGCTCCCATGAGCCCTCCACCGATTTCATGTCTCCCTGCTCTTGCGCCCATGCCAACCGGTGGGGACCCTCGTAGCGGAAGCGCACCCGAGCCTTCACTCGCCTCACCCTGATGTCGTTCTCCGTCTCCACCAGCGTTGGGCGCCCCTCGGTGTCGTGCTCAAGCGCGCTCATCCCATCCAGGCCGCCCTGCCAGAGCGGCGCCGACAGGACGTCCTCAACCGCCTCCCAAACCTCGCTCAAAGGCGCGTCGATGTCGCTGTCGGCAGAGCCGCTGAGGTGTGCCACACCTTCATGGTTGCACCCTTGGCAAGGGACGGACCTCGGTCGTGCCGGGCAGCGCACCGGGCGGATCAGCCGAGCGTCAGCTCACCTCGACGATATCTCCGACCTGGAGCATGTCGAACACGGTGTGGGCCGTTTCGATCGGCAGCTCCACGCAGCCGTTGGATTGCGGCGTGCCGTAGGAGCCGCGCGGGAAGCCGTGCACGGCGTCGCCGCCATTGAAGTAGTTGACCCATGGGACACCCGGATCTGAGTATTTGGAGCCGTCCGGGTTGGTGCCCGTCATCGTGGTCGAGGTGAAGCGCGAGAAGATCGGAAAGATGCCTTGCGCCGTTTCGGCGCCCGCCACGCCGGTGTTGGCGGGAGTGGTGAGGACCACGTGGCTGTTCTTGTGGACCTCCAGGGTCTCCGGGATCGACTCGCTCACGGTCACGAACGTGTAGGGGGAGGGGTTCCGTTCGTGCTTCTCGGCGGCCTTCAGCAGGGCGGTCCAAGTGGCGGTGTCAGGTTCGCCGGTCGGTTCCAGTTCGTGGTTGCTCTGGAACACCATCACGGCGCCCTTGGTGGTCTCATCCAGATGGCCGTATTCGAGGGGCGGGGCGTCGGCGACACGCGAGCGCGGCGTCTCGGGGTCAGGGTCGAAAGCGTCAATCGCGGCGACTCGCCGATCCAAATGGGCGCGGGACTCGTGGGCGTAGGGGACTTCGCTCGACGCCGCCGTAGTACTCGACCCGGTTGTCGCTTCGCTTGAGTCCGTCGTGGCACTCGACCCGGTCGCCGTCGCATCGGTTGTCGCGGCCGCGTCCTCCAAGGCGCGGGCTCGCTCGGAGGAGTGTGACTCGTACGGCAGGTAGGCCAGTCGCGCGAGGATCTGTTGCAATCCCCGCACCGACGGGCACGCGACACTGACGCTCACCCTGCGGGTGGCGCCGAGCGGGGAGTGCGAGAGGGCGGTGCTGGCCGCCGGGATCGTGAGCGTGTAGGTCGCGCACGGATCGAGAGTCGAGGCGGGGGTGAATATCTCCGAATCGCCGTGGATCGTCCAGGTGCCGGCGACCGCCGGCGTGAAGGTGGGGCGGGGGGAGAACGAGGCGGGCGCTCCGGAAAGCCTCACGCGCACGGCCAGGGTGCCGTCTGAGATCGCGTGGTGGGGGAGCGCGGTGAGCTTGGTCGCGGGCAACATGCCACGCGAGTCCGAGGCGCTTGAGAGATGCGATTCGAGGCTGCCGAGGCCAGTGCCGACACCCACTGCGGCTAGGCCGATCGCCAGCAGGGCAACCAGCCCGAAAAGCTTGGCGACTTTGATCGCGCTCATCGTCTCATCCTCGTCGGTGGAGCCCGGACTGCTCCAGTGTACCCTCCCCGCGGGACGGTTCAAACAGGCAAACCCTGGATCGAACAACAGAAGTCCCCGGTCGGACAAGGGGTTCGTCCGCGGGGGTCGAACAAGCTCGCATGGAACTGTCCTTGCCGCTCTCCCGCCGCGGGAGCTATCGCCGCGCTGGCGGCGGTGCGGGTGGAGCCGTGATTCGTTCACGCAGAGCGCTCGATCTGCTCAAGGGCAATCGCATCGCGTTGCGCGCGACTTTGGCTCTCCTTGTCGTCTTGCCGCTGCTGAGCGGAGGATGGCTGTGGTTGCGCGACTCCTCGTTCGTGGCGGTCCGCCACGTTCACATAAGGGGTGTGCATGGGGCCGAGTCGATCGAGATCAGGAGCGCCTTGGACGAGGCGGCCAAGCGCATGAGCACCATGGACTTCAACGCTGCCAAGCTGCGCTCCGCCGTGGCCTCGTTTGCGATCGTGGGTGCCGTGCACGTCCAGGCCGATCCTCCCCACACGGTCAGTATCTCTGTCACCGAGCGCCCGCCGGTGGCGGCCTTGCAGAGCGCCGGGCAGCGTACCGCCGTGGCGGCTGACGGGACCGTGCTCGGGCCGGCTTGGCTATCGAGCACGCTGCCGCTCGTATCCTCTGCGATCGAGCCCGCCGTCGGGGCTCACTTGAGCAAAGGCTTCGCCCTGGAAGCAGTGACCGTGCTCGGCGCCGCTCCGTCGGCGCTGGCGAAACATGTGACACGCGTCTACGACGGCCCGGAAGGGCTCACCGTGGCCATGGGCAATGGGTTGCTCGTTTACTTCGGCGACTCGACTCGTCCGCACGCCAAGTGGATGTCACTGGCCCGGGTGCTCGCCTCGCCCAATGCGGCCGGCGCGCTCTATGTGGATGTGCGCTTGCCCGAACGTCCCGCCGCAGGATTCACGGCGCCCGTGACGTCGTCTTCGGCCTCCTCCTCCTCCTCCTCCTCGCCCTCGGCGTCTTCCTCGGCATCCACCTCGGTCGCTACCGCGGAGGCGGCAAGCGCCGATCCGACAGCTGCCGCACTTGCAAGGAGGCTTTCGGAATCGGCGGGTGGGGAAGCGGCTACGTCCACATCCACCTCGGCGTCGACCGGCTCCCAGGAATCCCAGGAAGCCTCCAGCTCGTCGGCCACCGGGGGTACAGACGGAAGTGAAGCGTCCACGACTTCGGCATCGACCGGCTCGGGAGCAAGCGAAGCGGGGGGAACCGGCGAAAGCGAAACCGCCTCCGCGCCCTCTCAATCGGCTTCCGCGACCGGCGGCGAAGCAGCCCCTGGAGGCTGAACCTACGCTTGAGGGTTAAGCCGTCTGAGGATGGATTCTCGACGGCTGGTCGAGGGTTGGCGGTTCTGCAACGAATGTTGCGAGAGTGAGGGTTGGCGTTGACAGGGCGAAGTTCCCTGCATAACTTGCGTATTCTGACGGTTTGCTCCGCAGTGCGGGACAAACCTTAAACAACTACTCGAGGGCTCGGACATCATGGAGAGCGGCGGCAGCTACCTGGCGGTCATCAAGGTCGTAGGAGTCGGCGGAGGCGGGACCAACGCGGTCTCGCGCATGGTCGATGCAGGCCTTAGGGGCGTCGAGTTCATCGCCGCCAACACCGATGCCCAGGCGCTCGCGATGTGCGACGCCGACATCAAGTTGAACATCGGCCACGAGTCCACGCACGGCCTCGGCGCGGGCGCCAACCCCGAGGTGGGCTTCGCCTCGGCGGCCGAGTCGCGCGACGAAATCAAGGAGGCGCTCAAGGGAGCGGACATGGTGTTCGTGACCGCGGGCGAGGGTGGCGGTACCGGCACCGGCGCCGCACCGGTGATCGCGGAGATCGCCAAGAACGAGATCGGCGCGCTCACTGTCGGCGTGGTCACCAGGCCGTTCGAGTTCGAGGGCTCCCAGCGCGGGCGCCAAGCGGTCGAGGGGATCGAGCGCTTGCGCGAGGTCGTGGACACCTTGATCGTGATCCCCAACGAGAAGCTGTTGGCGGTCGTGGAGCGGCGCACCTCGATGCTCGATGCCTTCAGGGAGGCCGACAACGTGTTGCGCCAGGGCGTGCAAGGCATCACCGACCTGATCACGATCCCGGGTCTGATCAACCTCGACTTCGCAGACGTGCGCACGATCATGCAGGATGCCGGCTCGGCCCTGATGGGAATCGGCACGGCCGGCGGCGAGAGCCGCAGCGCCGATGCGGCCAAGGCGGCGATCTCCTCACCGCTGCTCGAAGAGTCGGTCGACGGCGCCACGGGCATCCTGCTGAACATCACCGGTGGCAAAGACCTCGGCCTGTTCGAGGTCAACGACGCCGCCGAGATAATCCAGAACGCGGCCGACCCCAACGCCAACATCATCTTCGGCGCGGTGATCGACGAGAGCATGTCCGATGATGTGCGTGTAACGGTGATCGGCACCGGCTTCGATCATCGTCCCGGCCGGAGCGCTCGCCGTGACAGCCGCTCTCGCGGAGCCGACCGCGGCCCGCGGATCGACGATCGCCAGCGCTCCACGCTCGAGATCTCCGACGACGACATCGACGTGCCGCCGTTCCTGCGCTGAGGCGCCGCGATCTGGAACCAATTCTCCGCCGGCCGGCTTTGATCGGCCGGGCCGGGAGGGCTGGCCCGCTTCGCTAGCCTGCGGCCCGTGAGCAGTTCCCCACCGCAGACGCTCAAACGGACACCTCTGTTCGAGCGCCATCAGGCGGCCGGGGCAAAGCTCGTCGAGTTCGCCGGCTGGGAGATGCCGGTCCAGTATCGCGGCGTTCGCGAGGAGCACATGGCCGTGCGCGAAGGCTGCGGGATCTTCGACGTCTCGCACATGGGCGAGATCGAAGTCTCCGGCCCGCAGGCGCTCCAGCTGCTGCAGCGGCTGCTCTCCAACGACGTCGCGGCGATCGAGCTCCACGCCGACGGCGGCGGCGCGCAGTACAGC
>JBAURN010000347.1:0-4639 GCA_049581225.1 Solirubrobacteraceae bacterium | reverse complement strand
GCCGTCGGCCGAGCGCGCCACGAGCGCGAGCCGCGCTGAGCCGGAGATGCCGCGCACCAGTTTTTCGACCGACCCGGTGAGGCTCGCGTTGGCGATCAGCACGCCGAACACGAGCGCCACGCCCACCGCGATGCCGGCGCCGGCGAGCAGCTCCTGCAAAGGGTGTGCGCGCAGGCGCCGCCGATACAGGAACAGCAGCATCGAGACGCGCACGCCGAAGATCTTGGGGTTGGCGGGGTTGCTCAAGAGGGCAGCCGCAGCTCTGAGGAAGGCAATCCCATCAGCTCTGTGTCGATACCTTCGAGCAGGTGCCCGTCGCGGAGGGTGAGGGTGCGATCGACGAATGCGATCGCCTCGGGGTCGTGGGTGACGAGCAGCATCGGGATGTCGCGCTCATGGCAGATGTCGCGCAACAAAGTCAACGTTTCGCGGGTGCGCGCCGAGTCCAGGTTTCCGGTCGGCTCGTCGGCGAGCACCATGCGCGGCTCGCCCACCAGGGCGCGCGCGATCGCGACGCGCTGGCACTCGCCCATCGAGAGCTGGCCGGGACGGTGACCCAGGCGCTCGCCGAGGCCCACCCGGTGCAGCCAAGGCGTGGCCTTTTCGCGTGCCTCGCCCAGGGTGTAGCCGAGCACGGGCAGCTTGATCAGGGCGTTGTCCAGGGCCGAGGTGCCCGGCATCAGGTGAAATGCCTGGAAGACGAAGCCCACGTCGCGCAGGCGGTAGGCGGCGCTTTCGCGCGAGTTCATCGCGGCGAGGTCGCGCCCGTCGAAGCGGACCGTGCCGCTGTCGGGCTCGAGCAGACCCGCGGCGAGCAGCAGCAGGGTGCTCTTGCCCGACCCGCTGGGCCCATACAGGGCGGCGAATTCGCCCGGCCCGATCTCCAGGGAGAGGTCGTCCACGGCGCGTACCGTCTCGCTGCCGCTGCGGTAGTGCTTGACGACCTCGTGCAGTTCCAGCGAGCTCATGATTGGCTGCGGCTCCCCTGCGATTGCGGTGCGCTCATGAGCCGATCACGGCCGGCCCGAGACTGGGCGGCGAGGGGAACGGGACGACTTCGGCGGAGCCTTCGCTGGAGCAGAGTTCGCGCGCGGAGATCGACATGAACACGTCGAAGCCCTGCAGAGCGGGCAGGTCGTCGGAGGCGACGAGCAGGCCGATCCCGCGCTGGCGGGTGAGCGTGCGCAGCAGCAGATAGAGCTCGTCGCGTTCGCTCGCGCTGGCGGTGACGACCGGATCGTCGATCACGAGGAGGTCCGGTTCGCGCGCGAGCGCCCTCGCGAACATTACGCGCATACGGTCCATCATCGAGAGCTTGGTCGCGAGCGAGTGCGCTTGGGCGGCGCTTACGCCGACAGCCTCCAGCTCGTGCAGGGCGCGGTGCTCGGCCTCGCGCACGGTGAGCCCGGCGCCGCCGAGCGACACGGCCAGGTGCTGCACGATGGTTTCGCCGGGATTGGGGCGCCAATCGGCCACGGCGATGTAGGCCAGGCGTGAGCGCAACAGCCGGGCGCGTTCGGTCCCGGTCAGGCCGGTGAGGTCCTCGCCCTGAAACAGCACCAGGCCTTCGTCGGGGGGTTCGATCCCGGCGGCGATGCGCAGCAGGGTCGACTTGCCCGAGCGTCGCTTGCCGTACACGCCGACCTGGGCGGCGGCTCGCATCTCCAGCGCGGCCCCCTCGAAGACCGTGACGGCACCGGCTCCGTCGGGAAAGGTCTTGGTCATGTTGCGAATACGCAACAGGCTACTCCTCGCCGCCGCCGGTGCCCCACGGGCGGGGACCGTGGCGGGACCGTCACCGCGAGGAGCTGCGCCGCGCATACTCCGTGATGCGGTCGCGCGTGGCCGCGGCCCAGTCGATCTCGGCTCGCAATTGCGTGTAGACGGCTTCGCGAGTGCAGTCCATGTAGAGGGCTCCCCACGAGTTCTGTGTGTTGCCGCGCGGGGTGACGAGTTGGGCCAGGGCGAGGCACTTCTGCTCGTAGTCGCGCAGGGCGATCAGCAGGCGCGAGGCGTCCTCGGGGCGCGCGACCGAGAGCTTGGCGTGCAGGCCGAAGCGCACCGGCTCGCGCGGCAGCAGGGTCTCCATCCATTGCGTGAGCGCGTAGGAGGTCTTCGGCGTGGGGTGATAAACAAGCATCTTGCGCTTGCCGTTGTTTTTGCGGGCTTCCTCGCGCGAGACCATTAGCTCCTCGCGCTCGAGCTGCTCGAGCAGACGGTAGGCGTCGTTGGAGTCGACCTTCCAGGTCTCGCCCAAGCGCATGCACATGCGGTTTGCGAGGTCGCCACCGTGACCGGGGCGCTCGAGCACGAGTCCGAGCAGGACGCCTCTCATAGAGGCGGATCCGCCTCGCAGCCATTCTCGCTTTTGGGACTTGGTCCGGGGACTGGCCATGCTCGATTTTCTCCTCCGCCAACGACTTCGTGCGAGCCAACGACGGCCCTTATTCGCACTAAGTCAACCTGCCAGAATTGTACAGTACACGTACGGGTTGTGCCACTTCATGGGATTACCCCGAGAGTTAGAAACATTTATCTAAAACGTGGATGAATGTTTCTCACCACGTGGCGCGGAGAAAGCCTTCAATGGCGCATCAGGGAGCGGGCGATTTCCTCGCCCTGGGAGGAGAGCCGCCAGGCGTTGGGGCGGCCTGGTTCTCCGGGGCGCTTGGTGAGCACCTCGATTTCCTCCAGGCGCGCGAGCAGGGTGGAGGCCTGGCCCAGGTGTCTGATGCCGATGCCGGAGGCGATCTTGCGGTTGGAGGCGCCAGGGTTCTCGGCCAGGTAGAGCACGCACGCGCGGGCTCGGCTGGCGCGTGCGTGGTGGAGCTGCTTGGGGATCGGCACGCGCAGCGTGGGAGGCCTGGAGAAGCGTTCGCGCGCAATCGCGTGCGAACGTCGGTTGCCGATCTTGGCGGCTTCGGCGGCCTCCTTGGCGCCGAGGAAAGGGAACACCATCTGCTCGGCCAGTTCGCCCAACAGCTTGGTGAAAGGGGGAGCCTGGCGGGAAACCATACGGGCGTGCAACAGGCCCGCGACCGACACGACTACGGCCTCGGCGGTGATCGCGGGCGGCTGCTGACCGCGGGGAAGCGTGTCGCGCACGCTGTCGACCAGGAGGATCAGGGGCTGGAGCAGGCGCGCGCGATGCTCCAAGGCCGGTTGGGGTCCGGCGAGTGCGTCGATCACGCACACGCGCGCCAGCGCCGGCTCGGAGTCGAGGAAGACGAGCAGCGCCTCCAGGCCCGCGAGGATCGAGGCGCGCCAGTTGTCGGCCCCCTGGAAGGCCTCGGCGATCAGGCTGGCGGGCCATTCGGTGACCTGCTCGACGAGGGCCACGAAGGCCTGCTCGACGCTGCCGAAGGAATCGGCGAAGGTCTGGCGCGAGACCCGCGCCTGCTTGGCGACGGCCGCAATCGTGGTGCCGTGCAGCCCGCGCTCGGCCACTATTTCGGTCATGGCCTCAAGGATGCGGGCTCTTTGCATCTCGACGATCTGCTTGCGCTCCCCACTCATGGCGCGACAGTCAACATGTAGCGAGTCAAACAGTCAATGTTTGACTCCAATGTATCGAACGTTTACCTATTCTCGATTTCGTCCGATAATTAGACGAGGTCGGATTGGTGCGGCAGTGGCACACGTGGACCGGCCCTGCACAAGTCTCGGCTCGGGTGTACCGTGACGGTATGCGTCCGTCTTGGCCGGGGCTCCAATACGCACAGTGGCGGGAGACGTGTGACACGCTCCATGCTCACACCCAGGCGCTTGGCAAGCTGGCGGTGGCGTGCGCGCCGCCGGAGCCCGAGCTGCAGCACGCGGCCCTGCGCTTGACCGCGCGCGGCTGGGAGACAGGGCCGCTGCCCGCGCCCGACGGGTCGGGGGCCTTCGTGGCGGGTCTGGATCTGCACGCGCACGAGGCTTTCGTGGAGCACAGCGACGGCCACTCCTCGCGCGTGCCGCTCACGCCCGACCGTCCGGTCGGGGAGGTCACGCGCGCGCTGCTCTCCTCGATCGGTGGGCTGGCGGGTCCGGTCGAGATCGACCCCAAGCCGCAAGAGGTCGCGTGGAGCGTGCCGCTCGACGAGGACGATGAGCACCGTTACTACGACCCTGAGCGGGTGGCCGAGTACTTCGCGGCGGCGACCCAGGCGGCGTTGGTGCTGGCCGCCTTCAGGGCGCCCTTCAGGGGCCGCTCGACGCCGGTCAACGCTTGGTGGGGCTCGTTCGACCTGGCGGTGAACCTGTTCTCGGGCAAGCCCGCCGACCCCCCCTCGCAGGACTTCATCATGCGCAACGCGATGGACGCCCAAGAGGTCGCCGTGGGCTGGTGGCCGGGGGACGCGCGCTACGAAAAGCCTGCTTTCTACGCGTACGCCCATCCCGCGCCGTCGGGCTTCGACTCGGCCGAGCTCTCGCCCGCGGCCGCGCGCTGGGAGCAGAAGTTGGGCGAGTACGTGTTGGATTGGGAGGACGTTCGTGCGTCACCCGATCCGCACGCGTACGCATTGGAGTTCGCGCGCTCGGCCTTTCGCCACGCGTGCCTGGTCTGTGAGTGGGACGAGGCCTTGGCGGCCACGGCCGAAGGCACACCCCCGCCGGTGGTCTGAGCCGGACGGTCGGGTCGCCGCAGTCCGACCGC
>JBAURN010000346.1:0-1700 GCA_049581225.1 Solirubrobacteraceae bacterium | reverse complement strand
AGTCGAAGGGGCGTCGCGACCACGAACAGCTGCCGGCGATTCGCGCCGACCCCTTCTGCGTGGAGGCGCTCGACGCGTTCCTCGCCGAGCGAGACGTTTGGATCGAGCCAGATGCGCTTGTGGCCTTGCAGGAGATACGCGAACAGCACGCTCACGCGGCCGGCTTGGTGGCGCTGTCAGCTGCCACCGACGCTCAGTTGGAGGCCCCTACGCGGCGCGCCTTGACTAGGCTCGGCGGCGAGCTCAAGCCGTTCCAGCGCGCGGGGGTCGCCTACCTGCTGGCCCAACGCCGCGCTTTCCTGGCCGACGAGCAGGGACTGGGCAAGACGATCGAGGCGCTTGCGACCCTGGAGGCCGATGGGGCCTACCCGGCGATCGTGGTGTGCCCGGCCAGCCTGAAGCTGAACTGGATACGCGAGATCGAGCGCTGGCTGCCAGGACGCTCGACGCAAACACTCACCGGCATGGGCTCGGGCGGACCGATCCCGCCCGCCGACATCACCGTCGTCAACTACGACATCCTCGCCGCGCGGGGCGAAGCGCTCGCGGCGACGGGACCCAAGGCCGTCGTGCTCGACGAGTCCCACTACTGCAAGAACGCGGCCGCCAAGCGCACCCAGGCTGTCGCGCGACTGGCGGCGAGCGTGCCCAACGAAGGTCTGGTGCTGGCCTTGACAGGGACCCCGGTGATGAACCGCCCCCCGGAGCTGATCTCCCAACTGCGCATCATCGGTCGCCTGCCCGACTTCGGCTCCGGCGCCCAGTTCGGGCGACGCTTCAAGGGCGTGGACGCCCACATGCGCCTGCACTGGCACCTGCGCTCACGCTGTTTCGTGCGTCGCCTCAAGGCGGACGTGTTGCCCCAATTGCCGGCCAAGACTCGCACGGTAGTCCCGGTCGAGCTGGACAACGAGGCGGAGTACCGCTTGGCGGAGACCGACGTGATCGCGTGGCTGCGTTCGCGTCCGCTTGACCTGAAGGAGTTGGACGCCAAAATCGCCGCCGCCCTGCGCGCCGAGCGCCTCGTGCGGTTGAACGCTTTGAAGCTGCTCGCGGCGCGCGGCAAGCTGCACGCCGCCCTCGCCTGGATTCACGACTTCTGCTCCTCGGGCGAGCGCCTGGTGGTGTTCGCCCGCCATCGCGAGGTGCAGAGGGCGGTAGTCGAGCGCTTCCCCCACGCTTTGCACATCCTCGGCGAGGACAGCCACGCGGCCAGAGACGCTTCGGTGAACGCGTTCCAGGCCGCCGACGACAGCGACAACCAGCTGATCGTGTGCTCCTTGGAGGTCGCGGGCCAGGGACTCACGCTCACGCGGGCCTCGAACGTGGCCTTCCTCGAGCTGGACTGGACGCCGGCCAAGCACGACCAGGCCGAGGACCGATGCCATCGCATCGGCCAGCAGGACGCCGTCAATGCGTGGTACCTGCTTGCCGCCAACACGATCGACGAGACAATGGCCAACCTGCTGGAGCGCAAGCGCGCGGTCATCGGCGCCGTCACCGACGGGCGCGAAGAGGACGACGAGGCGATCGTGGACGCCTTGGCACGAGAGCTTGCCGGCGAGCCCTACCGGCGCCTGCGCGCCGTGGCCTGATCAAGCCGTCTGGGTCATCCTGGGTTCGAGCGCGAGCGCTTGGGCCACCAAGTCGTGAATCCCCCCACGCGCCCCCAGCTCGAGCGCGCGCTCGAACGCCTGAAG
>JBAURN010000345.1:0-2537 GCA_049581225.1 Solirubrobacteraceae bacterium | reverse complement strand
CCCGGAGGACGCGGAGCTGGCGGTGGAGCACGGCGCGGATGGCGTGC
Organism: Solirubrobacteraceae bacterium; assembly: GCA_049581225.1. Taxonomy (GTDB): domain Bacteria; phylum Actinomycetota; class Thermoleophilia; order Solirubrobacterales; family Solirubrobacteraceae; genus Palsa-744. Next base: position 2,490 of record JBAURN010000345.1, on the reverse strand, counting down.
TGGTCTCCAATCACGGCGGCCGGCAGGTGGACGGCGCAATCGGCGCGCTGGACGCGCTGCCAGAGGTCGTGGAGGCCGTGGGGGAACGCTGCGAGGTGCTGTTCGACAGCGGCATCCGCAGCGGCGCGGATGCGCTGAAGGCGTTGGCGCTGGGCGCGAGAGCGGTGCTGCTGGGACGGCCCTATATGTGGGGGCTGGCACTGGGCGGTGCCGAGGGAGTGGTGGAGGTGTTGCGCGCTTTCCTCGCCGACTTGGATCTGGCGATGGCGCTGAGCGGGTACGCGAACATCGACGAAGTCGATGCGAGCGCCCTGGTTGTGCGGGGCCGCTGAGCGCGGCAGGCGGTCGACCCTAGAAACGCAGCGGGAACAAAAACGACGCGGCCCCGGGCCGCTTGAGGAACCCTCCCCGACTCGCCTTGCGGCGCTCCGGCTTGGGTGGCGCGGCCTCACACCTCGGTGGCCTCGCTCTTTGCGACTCGGTTCCGCGTCGAGGAGCAACATAGGGGGTGACCGGCGCCGGTTCAAGAGGCCTCGCGGATGCATCCCGCATCTTGCGGAAAAAATGCGAATCCGCGACGCCGCTACGCCTCGAACGGCTCTTGGGCCAGCCCGAAGGGAGTTCCCTCGGAGTCCTTGCAGACCGCCCAGCGCTCCCCCGGGTGAACGACGCTTCCACCGAGCGCATGGACGTTCTGCAGCGCCTCAGCTACATCGCTCACGGTGAAGTAGGGCAGCGAGAAGGAATCCCCCGGCCCACGCCCGCGCTCGTGCACACCGACCGTCGGACCGTCAGAGTGGGTCTGCCACCCCTCCCCCTCTCCCTCCTCGCGCGCCTGCAGCTCAACTCCCAGCAGCTCCGCCCAGAAGCGCCGGGCACGAGCGAGATCGTCCGCGGGAAACTCGATCGAGGACAGCGAGGAGCGTGGCACCTCTCGCACGATAGCTTGAGCACGAGCCGCAGTGGCGCTAGCTAGGCCAGCAGGTGAGACGAGTCGTTCACGCGATGCCGACATGCCTCTTCGTACAGTGGCTCGGGCGCCATGTCATACCCGTTGGGCCAGGTGACGGTGCCTAGCTCCGGCTCGACACGGACCTGGGCGAAGAAGCTCTGATCGGCGAGCGGCTCGGACACACCCCGCCACTCGCTCCTGTCAAACGCCACGTCACCCACGATCCCGTCCTCAAAGGTGAGGCGTAGCCGGTGATCGCCGATGACCTCGACCCCGGTGACGTCTACGAGCTTGTCCACAGTCGTCATTTTAGAGCAGTGGGTCGATTGGGTCTAGCGGCTCTCCGTTGACCGCGAGCTGCCAGTCGGCGAGCAGATCATCAGCGTGAAGCTCGGCCCAATCCCGCACGAGACGTAGTGCCCGCTTCGGGAGATCGCCCACGATGATCTCACCAGCAAAGTCGAGCGATGCTTTGTACTCCCCGTAGCGGGCATGGAAGTGAGGACGAGAATGATGATCCTCGCGCCAATACATCGTGATCGCGATCCCGTAGAAAAAACTGAGTTTCGGCATGATTTCCTCACATCGATTGAGCAGAGCACCATAGGCCGCGCTCACACATCGAGCTACAGCCCTCGCGCAAGATCTGCGCCTGGACTTTGAGCAGAACGGTGAGTGCCAAGCTCGTGAGCGCGGCCACTTTGCGTGCCATCGCCACTCGCCGCTCGTCGTCTTCGGCGATGTCGCGGAGCATGTCGGCATGCACGTCGACCTGGTCCTCGAGCGCCTCGATCAGCGCCAAGCCGTGGGCCTGCAGGTCAACCCGCCGATCGCTTGTGGGCGCGCTCCAACCGATCTTCTCGAGGAGCGCGCGCAACGCGTCCATGTAGCGCAGGGCATCCCGGTAGCGCTCGGGATGCTCTCCGGCATTCGCCTGCTCGTCGGCGCTGATGATGTGCTGTGCCGCGACGGCGAGCTGGCTGCGCAAGCCGTCGCGCACCGAATCGACCAGCTCAGACGGGATCAGAACCGTACAAGTACCCTGAGACTGCATGGGAAACCGCACCTTTCCTATGTAGACCCCGGCGCGGGTGACCGCCTGCGTCGGGGTCGCTGATTACCTCGCCAATCAACGCTACGTCGAGACCGGCCCGCATCAACCGCCGGCTCAGAATTTGCGCAAACTCCGCACAATGCCGTCACAGATTCTGAGCGGGCGTCGTTGTTTTGCTAGCGCCCGTCGATGCCGTCGAACAACTCCGAGGCTGAGATTCCGAGGGCCGTGCACAGCTTGGAGATCGTGCGGACGCCCGGCTCGCGCTCCGTGCGCTCGATCTTCGCCACGTGGCTCGGGTTGAGATCGGATTCGTGCGCCATCCGTTCCTGACTCCAACCGCGCTCCTCCCGGAGCCGCCGCAGGTTGGCGGCGAAGATCGCCAGCGAATCGCCCATCAGCGCACGATCCCTTGCGTCCGACGGCTGTACCAGGTACAGTTGGGACAGTTGGGACAGACAACTGTCTGAGAAAGGGGCAATCG
>JBAURN010000344.1:0-5541 GCA_049581225.1 Solirubrobacteraceae bacterium | reverse complement strand
CCTTGGGCGTTGGGCTGCTGATCGGGGCGCTCGCGCTCGACACGGGATCTCAAGCCCCCACCACACGTGTGACCGCCGCCCAGCTTGCTTCGATGCCCCCGGGCGCCAAGGGGGTGCTGCGCCAGGTGGGCTCCCACGCCGAATTGATCCTCACTGGTGTCTCCCAGCCGCCGCGCGGCAAGATCTATGAGCTTTGGCTCGCTCGTGCCGGTGGCGTCCCCCAGGCCACGAGCGCGCTATTCGGTGTGACCCACGCCGGGAACGCTTCGGTAAATGTGCCCGGGCCCCTAGCGGGGGTGCGTCAGGTGATGGTCACCGCCGAGCCCGCGGGCGGCAGCCCGCATCCGACCAGCGCGCCTGTCGTCGTGGCGGTCCTGCACTCGTCGTAGTGCATCGCCTACCGGAGAAGCGGTAGCTCGTCAGCGTCGCGAATCTAGAGGAGTATGCGAAGCCGTGCACCACGAAGCCGGCTGGACCGTTCCTTGACTGATCGTTTATAACCTGATTAACTTTCGGAAAAATCCTGACCTTTTGAACAACCAACTCGGTCGGATGGGCAACCGAAAGGAGCAGCAACAATGGGGATGAGGATCATCATCGGGGGCGCCCTCGCCATGGCGCTGGCCGTCTTCGGGCCGGCGGCGGTGGCCGCGGCTCAGCAGTACGTCGCGCTCGGCGACTCGTACTCCTCGGGCGTGGGGACACGCGTGTTCTATGAAGAATCGGGCGAATGCGATCGCAGTCCGGACGCATACGGGCCGAAGATCGCTTCGAAAAAGGGCTATACGCTCAACTTCGAAGCGTGCAGCGGGGCCAAGACGACAGAAGTCAACTCCAGCCAGCTCAGTCATCTGAGCAGCACCACAAGCCTCGTGACGATCACGATCGGCGGCAACGACGCCGGCTTCAGCAACGTGATCATCAACTGCGCGCTGTATTACTTCACCTGCGGCAGCGCCATCAAAGAAGCCGACGAATTCATCGAAAAAAGCCTGCCGGCTCTGCTTGAAACGACCTACAAAGACATCGGCTCACGGGCGACGACGGCCTTAGTGGTCGTGCTCGGCTACCCAAAGCTGTTCACCAAAGAAGGCACGACCTGCAATGTCAACTTCCTCACCTCCGGGAACGAGAAGAAGATGAACGAATCGGCGGAACTCTTGGACAAAGTGATCAAGGGGCGCGCCGAAGCGGCCAAATTCACGTTTGTGAACCCGACGGCTCCGTTTGAATCGCATGAGGTCTGCGCGTCGGTCGAATGGCTGAACGGGCAGTCCAACCCGCTTTCTGAAAGCTATCACCCCAACGTTTCGGGGCAGGCGGAGTTCACTTCGCTTATAGAAGCGGTTTTGTAAAGGTCTGCCGATCTCGTCCGCTCGCGGTGTCTTGCCGCGGGTGGGCGAGTCAGGCGGGCAGGAGGTAGTAGGCAGGCCGGGCCGGTGCTCGGGTGGATGGATGGTCGCCGATGCGGCCCGCACCTTACAATCGCAGCATATGTCGCTCCTATCCCAAGGCCGACACGGCCAGTTGGACGCGGCGCTCAACCCGAGCGTGAGCGCTGGCTGCCGGTCCGACGTGCGCCGGCATGAGATTGCGGTATATCGCGACGGAAGGTGGCCAGGGGCACAATTGCTCCCATTCCCAGGGCAAGGCGGCTCCCAACATGCCTCAGCGGCCCAGTTCTCGTCGTGCTCAGACGCTACCCTGAGATCATGAAACATTCTGCTCTGAGTACAACTCCGACTGCCGAGACGCCCGTGCTGAGCGATGAGGAGCGTGCCGAGCGCCTACGACGGCTCGCCGAGCGTATGTTCAGTTCGGATGGGCTGGATCGGGACACGCTTGAGCACATCGAGCGGCTGACGGCCGGCGAGGCCTAAAAGCGAACCTGCGGTGGATGCTGTCGAGCTGCTGCAAAGCGATTCACCGTTCGTTGCCGACACCTCGGCGTGGTGGCGGTTCTCCTCGCTTCCTGCTGATATCGCTGGAATGATCACAAGAGCGGTAGCTGACGAGCGGCTATGGACCACCCCAATTGTGCGCATGGAGATCCTGTACTCCGCTCGCAGCACTTCTGAGTACATCGCACTGGAGGCGGAACTCGACGCGTTGCGAATTCTACGCAACGATCGCGCCGTTACCGATGCCGCGATGAGCGCACTCGGCGAGCTGGCCGAGCACAGCGACGGGTATCACCGCGTGCCGCTGACCGACGCCCTGATTGCCGCGGCGGCTGCTCCACCGCGACACTCACTTCGACAAGTTGTCTGAAGCTCTGGCATTCGAGAACGTCGAGCTCCCAGGGTTCTGACTCGGCGCAGTGCGGCCACCGGCACCAGGCCGGCCCCTGTCGTGGCTGAGACTCTGCCCAGCCCCGCTAGGATCCTCCGCGTGATTGAGCCCGGAAAGAAGGCGCCGGACTTCGAGCTGCCCAACCAAGACGGCGAGCCGGTGAAGCTCTCCGACTTGCGGGGCAAGCCTGTGGTGCTGTACTTCTATCCCAAGGCTGACACGCCGGGGTGCACCACCCAGGCGTGCGGAGTGCGCGACCGTCGGGCCGACTACAGCGCCGCCGGGGCTGTAGTGCTCGGCGTGTCCCCCGACCCGGTGGCCAAGGTTAAGCGCTTTCACGACAAGCAGTCGCTCAACTTCACGCTGCTCGCCGACGAGGATCACGCGGTCGCCGAGCTCTACGGAGTGTGGGTCCAGAAGTCCATGTACGGGCGCACCTACTGGGGGAACGAGCGCACCACCTTCATCATCGACTCCGCCGGGAAGGTGGTCGATGTCCTGCGCAAGGTGAAGCCGGCTGAGCACGATGCCCTCGTTCTGAAGGCTTTGCGGACCACGGGTCCATCGGTCGCCTAGCCGGGCAGGGCGAGTCACTGTGACCGCGGCGGTGAGGGTCGGCGGTACTCGGCTATGCCGAACAAGGGCTTGCTCAGCGCGCAGTGCCCGCGGCCGCGGTCTGAGAGTGGGCCGGGCAGAGTGGCGAAGCTGGGCCCGACGGCGAGCCGCGTGGATCCGAGGCGCTATGGCTATCATGCGCGCGCCTGAGGGGTATATATGGAGACGGCGGTTCCGGCAGACCGCCCATCTCGAAACGTCCACCCTCGTTTGAGAAGGGAGAGCAAACATGCTTGCAAGTCCAGTGCTGGAGGCCCCGGGACGCGAATTCGACGACGACGATTGGGATGACGCCGAAGATCTGGACAGCGACGAGCTCGATGTGGATCTCGACGAGGAAGAGCTCGAACCCGAAGACGACGAGGAGTTCTGAGCGTCGCCGAGAGTTCGCCCAGGCCGGCCGCTCCGTTGACCGTTTCGCGGCCGGGGGACCGTAGGCTTGGTATGTGCCCATAGCCTCCACCTCGGTTGCCCAGAGCTTCGATTCCTTCGTCGAAGCCGCCGAACAGTTCTTCTCCGACCTGGCGGCTGTGCATTGGGGGGCGCTCGTCCTCGGCCTGGCCTTCTTCGCGCTGAACCTGACTCTGCGCTCGCGCGCCTTCTTCAACAGCTTGCGCGCGGCCTACCCGGCGACCGTCTTTCAGTGGCGGCGCATCTGGGGTGCATATGTCGCGGCCGTGGGCTTCAACAACGTGGTGCCCGCTCGCGGCGGGGACATCATCAAGCTGTTCCTCACGCGCAGCTCGATCCCCGGCTCCTCCTATCCCACGGTGGCCTCAGCCTTCTTTGTGGAGGCGATCTTCGATGTGAGCGTCGGTGTGTTCGTGCTCATCTTCGCCTTCAGCCAAGGCGTCTTTCCCAAGCCGCCCGACTTCTCCAAGCTCGATTCCTTCGACATCTCCTATCTGGCTTCGCACTTCCGCTTCACCCTGTTCCTGATCACTCTGCTGGGCGTCCTCGGCCTGCTCGCGTTCGCCCTGCTCTCGGTGCGCGCCAAGGCCTTCTGGGCGCGCATCCGTCAGGGCCTCACGATCCTCACCGACCGCAGGCGCTACCTGCGCGAAGTAGCAGCCTTCCAGGCGGGGGGCTGGGTGTGTCGATTCATCGCCATCTGGTTCCTGCTCGACGCTTTCCGCGTGGGCGGCTCGATCGAGAACGTGTTGCTTGTGTTCGGGTGCGGCCAAGTGGCCGGCGCCGTGCCCTTCACCCCCGGGGGAGCCGGTGTGCAGCAGGCCCTGCTCGTCAAGGTCTTCGCCGCCAGCGCCCCGACCGCCGTCGTGGCGGCCTACTCGGTAGGCCAGCAGATCGCGATCGCCTTCTTCACCGCGCTAATCGGCCTCGGCGCGGTGTTCTTCATCTTCCGCTTCCGCTCCTTCAAAGAAGTGATCGAAGCCGGTCGCGCATCGCGCGAGGCCGAGCGCCAGTCCGAACGCGCAGGGGAGGAGCGGGGTGCTACTGCAGCAGGGGAGGAGCGGGGTGCTACTGCAAGCCCTCGCGCGCCTCGCGCACGAGCGTGACCGCCTCCGGGAAGACCAAGGCGATCACCTGCCTGATCTGCTCGGCCTGAGCTTCGGCGTTGCCTTGCACATTCACCCTGTTGACGGCCGCCACCGTCATGTCCACGGCGAGCTTGATCGCGTTGTCGGCCCAAGCCAAGGCTTGCTGACCCTGCATCTGTTCGGCGAACTGGGCGAGCCGACGCTGAAGCTCCTCGGGATCGCCGAATAGGTCACCGAAGCTTCCACCCTCCATGCGCCCATCCTAGCGCCAACCCATAGACTGCCGTGCCGATGGCGACCGCCACAGAGATAAAGGAGCGCGTGAGCTTCGAGTCGGCACGTCGTGCCCGGCTTGCCGTGCCCGCTGTGGCGGGCGGTGTGCTCTACCTCCTCAGCGGGATCATTCTGAGCGCCGCCCTCAAAGAACTGCCCGCCGTGGGCATCGTGCAGGGCCTGGAACCCGCCTTGCACGGTCGAGCCGCCCCGCTTGTGAGCTCGAGGGCGCCCGAGGTGAGGTACATCAACCACCACGCCTTCTATCTGCTGGCCGGCACCCTGCTCACGGCGCTTGCCGTGAGCGCGCTCACGGTCGTGCTCCTGTTCTTGATCGACGCCACCGCCTTCCGCCGACCGTCCTGGCCGGCCGCCAAGCCTCTGGTGATGGGCGGCGGCTTCGGTGTCGCCCTGCTCAACCTGGTCCACGAGGTGGTGCTCGTGATCGAGGCCCACAAATTCGTGAGCGGTGGAGACTTCAGCGGCAAGGCTGTCGAAAAAGCGTTGCTGACAAGCGGATCGGTGGGCATCGTGCTGGGCTTGCTCGGACTGCTCGCCGCACTCGCTCTCGCGATCGGGATGATCGCGACGATGATGGGCACCATGCGCTCCGGCCTGCTCCCGCGCTGGCTGAGTGTCCTCGGCATCCTCTCGGGGCTTCTGTTCCTGCCCTTCTTTGGCACGCCCACCTTGCAATTGATCCCCACGTTCTGGTTGGTTGCCACCGGCATCCTGTTGATGGAACGCTTGCCGAGCGGCGACCCGCCGGCTTGGGCGGCCGGTGAGGCGCGTCCCTGGCCCACCCAGGCCGAGCAGCGTGCCCGGAAGGAAGCGGCGAAGGGTGGCGGCGGGAGCGCTTCTC
>JBAURN010000343.1:0-1550 GCA_049581225.1 Solirubrobacteraceae bacterium | reverse complement strand
GCGAAGTCCTGGTAGGACACCTTCAGGCGTAGGTCGGGTTTGGGCGCGAGGCCCTGCTCGACGGTGGAGGAGCCGTTGTTGACGCACAGGTGCCAGGCGGGCACGTCGGGGTCGGTGAACTCCCACTGGAACGTGGTGGGGCGCTTGAGGCCATGGTTGGGGTCGACCTGGCGGCGAATCGTGTCGAACAGGAGCGCCACGGTCTCGGGGTCGCGCTTGGTTGGTCCCTCCCGGACGCCGATCACGCCGGCCTGGGCGAGGGTGCGACCGCGCTGGGAGATCTCCAGCGGCGAGAGGCCGTCCGGCAGCAGCGGCGGTCCCGGGAGGCTCTCGGCGGGCATACCGGCTGAGCGCATCTTGGTCGTCATCGAGGTCAGCCCTTCCACGCCCACTTCGTCATAGGTGGCGCCGAAGACGGTGATGTAGCTTTCGTCCCAGCCGGGCGGCATCAGGACTTGGGCGGTGTAGCGGGTCACTTCGCGCAACAGCCCGGCCACGGCCTTGGGCACGCCGACTGGGTCTTCGCGCTTGAGATCGGCCAGGAGCTTGACGCCGAAGCCGATGTGGCGCTGCTCGTCGGCGGCGATGTTCTGCATTCCCTGCCTGAAGGCCGGCAGGACGTCGCGATCTTCGAGATAGCTGCAGATGAAGTGCTGGCCCGGCTGGGCCAGGGAGGCCTCGATCACGATGTGGTAGAGCGTCACCGCGGCGGCCAGCTTGGCGGGCGAGCGGTCGGCGCGGAGCTCGTCGGCCATCGTGTCGAGCCGGTCGAAGATCTTGCGAAAGCCGGGCGTCAGCTGCGGCTTGATCGCTTGCAGGCCGCTGTTCATGGAACCGTCGCCGATGCCGCACACCTCTTGCATGAAGCGCTTGAAGAAGACGGCGTGCCTGGCCTCGTCCACCTGCTGGGTGGCAAGGAAGTACTTCTGCTCCTCGCGCGGCGCCGCGTCGATGTAGGGCGAGAGGTTGTCCGCGACGGCGTCCTCGCCCCAGAAGAACAGGGCGTAGTTCCAGAGGGCAGCTTGGCGCTCGAAGTCTGTGAACCTCTCCCGCCACTGCTTGGCGTCCTCGGTGAAGTCGAGGTCCATGGCGCTCCAGTTGCCGCGCTCCCAGCGCGAGTAGAGGTCGACGTAGGAGACCGCGTCGACCGGCAGGCTCTCCACGGGCGCCTCTACGGTCGAGCTGGAAGGGGGTGTCGCCGTGCTCGCCATGTGTGCTCGCTCCTCTTGCGTTGATTTGGCTGGACAGCCAGTTTCTGCAATCTAGCGTAATGCGGGGGCGGCTGCGCCCCGTCGTTCGCACGTCGATCGAAGGCGCTTGAGCGCACGACGACGGCTTGTTTACGGGCGCGGGAGGCAGAGGCACGCGTAATGCACCGTGAACAGTCCTCGCGCAAGCGGCGGCGCGAGCAGGTGCAGAGTCGTGCGGGTTCCCCACTTGGCGCTTGCCTTGACCTTTTGCGCGGATGTGCGCGCGAAGAAGCTTTGCGCGGCCAGGGGGAGCGCATCCTCGAGCTCGCCGGTCACACGCAGGCCCGCGCGGGCCACGAT
>JBAURN010000342.1:0-20866 GCA_049581225.1 Solirubrobacteraceae bacterium | reverse complement strand
GTCGGGGACTGCGCGGCCGTGCCCGACCCGGCCAGGGCGGGCGAGGCGTGCCCGCCGACCGCCCAACACGCGATCAGGCAAGGCAAGCTGGTGGCCCGCAACATCGTGGCCTGCCTTCGGGGACGGCAACCCCAGCCTCTGCGCTACCGCACCAGAGGGGTGGTAGCCGAGCTGGGCCACAACAAGGCGGTCGCGATCACCTCGGGAATCCGCTGGCGAGGGCGGCCGGCGTGGGTCATAGCGCGCACCTACCACCTATTGCTGATGCCCGGCGTTGGCCGCAAGCTGAGGCTGCTCGCCGACTGGAACCTCGCCTTGCTGTTCGGCAGGGACGCGTCGTCCCCGGGGGTCTTGGGAACGCCCCTTCCGCTGGAGGCCTTGGCCAGCGCAACCGCGCCCGCCACCGCGACGAGCCCTTGGATCGAGGCCGAGAGCAGCGGCGAGGGACGGCTGTCTGTGTGAGCTGTGGCGTGGGCCGTACCGACCGGGGAGCGGCCCAGGGCACGTTCGGCCAAAGCAAGGACATCGGGTAGGACGCCGCCGACAGCGCCGGCCAAGCGGACCCGGGAGCCACGCGAGAGACAGACAGCAGACAACGTGCCGGCAGCCATGTCGGTGCCGAGCACCAAGCCACCGGAGGCATCCAGGCGATAGTCCCGGTGGGGTATGGCGTCAAGCAGCAGGTGGGTGAGCGCCCCGATCGCCAAGGCGCCGCCGACCGTACGGGCCCTGGAGGCGCAGGCGGCGCCGACGAGCATGTGGGGTGTGGCGATCACGGGGGCGACGATAGTACGCGTGCCACTGCGGGGACGGCGACTTGAACTACACAGGAATCGTGCGCTTGCGTCAGATCCAAGGCCAATCGCGCACTTCGCGCTGTTCGATGATGCCGCTTGCGCTCATGTTAGGCACCCAGATAGACCCAAAGGTGGGGATCGTTGTTCGTACTGGTCTGGTCGCCCTCTCTCGCGAAGACCGGTCGGCGCGCTCTCCCTCCGAGGCTCCAACGGCGCGACTGTCAGGTCAGCCGGTGAGCGCACCGAGGACTTGCTCCCCATACGGCGAGAGTCGCCAGGCGTTGGGGCGTCCGGCGCCGCCGGCCTTCTTCTGGAGCACGCCCAGGCGGTTGAGACGCGTGAGCGCGTTGGACATTTGTCCTTGATGGGAGAGCCCGATGCCTTGCGCGACCTCTTGGTTGCTGGCGCCGGGGTGGGCGGCGATGTAGAAGAGGGATAAACGCATGCGCTCGGCGCTTGCGTGGCGCAGCTCCTTGGGGATTGAGATGGGCACCCTGGCGGGGCGCGCCTGAAGTTCCTCAACAAGCGTCGCCGCGCGCTCGTTGCCACGCTCGACTTGCTTTCGGCCCTCAGCCACACCGAGATAGGCGCCGACGACGAGACCGCTCAGCTCGCCAAGCAGCTCCACGAACGGGGATTGCGGGGTCTGTAGGAGATGTTCTCGAAGAATCGCGGCTACCGCGGCAACCGTCGCGGGGGCGGTAAGCGAAGAGGGCTGTTGCTCGGCCGGGAGTTGCTTTCGCCCACGCTCCAACAGGGGCGCCAGCAAGGCGAGTAAGCGTGCGCGCAGCTCTGAGGCCGCGGGCAGACTGGCCGTGGCCTCGATCAAGCACACGCGTGCGAGCGCCGGCTCGGAGTCAAGGAACGCGAGCAACGTTTCCATGGCGGCAAGTACTCCGTCCTCCCAGCGCGCCTCTCGCTCGAACGCTCCGATCACGATCGCCGTCGAGCGCTCCATCACCTGCTCCAAGAGCACGAGAAAGCAGCCCTTCAGGTCGCCGAACAGCTCGCGGAAAGCGGCCGGCGAAACGCGAGCATCCGCGCAAAGCGCCGCGATCTTCAGGTCGCTGACGGGCATCTCGACGAGCAGACGCGCCATCGCCTCCAGCAGATGGCGACGCTGCATCTCTTGGACCTGACGGCGCGAATCTTCGCTCCCCGCGATAGGAGTGCCATCCACTGCGGGCGCGATGCTCAATATGACCCCAGAAGCCAGCCGTTCAAACGCCACACCACCTCTCCCGGACTCTAGAAACGTGTCGTCAATCGCCATCCGGGCGACAGTCAACATGAACGCAGACCGCCTGTCAAGCGTTGCGCAGTTACAAAGAGACCCTTCACACTTACGGCTGTCCGCCGGCCATTTGTGTGTCGCACCCGCCAACAACTAACCCATCAAGCTGCCGGACGCCTAGCCATGAGCCAACCGTGGAGCTGGCGCCTCCTTGGCGAGCGCTGACGCGGTTACGCAACTTCGGTCCCCGATGGGGGTTTGGATGTCTATGCGTGCCACTACGATAGCGGCAATTATTGTCGCCCTTGGAGCCCTAATCCGCCCGGACGTGACATTTGCAAAGGTGTCACCAAGGAACAAGTGCCGTCTCAGCAGAGGGGCAAACGTTGTGGCAATCAACGCAAACGGGGTGATATCCAGCCTTACACGACCCGTTCCAACACGCCCGAAGTACACCCAAGAGACGGAAACCGATTGGTGGGCATGCTTGAATGGAGTCGGGCGGCGATGGGTTATCGGGCGGACCACAGAAATCCCTAATGGCGGCAATACCGGCGGCTTTGGCGCTTTCCGAATTGCTGGTCGTTACTTGACGTTTGAATATCGGTGGGGCAGCCGGTACGGTCTCGCCGAATCCGGAGTCAAGCAGTACGACCTTCGAACTGGACGTCGTACGTTCACGACGAAATACTGGGCGGGGAATGCAATCGTTGCCGAACCGGTTGGTTCAGGTGCTTCGAGTCTGGTTGTGAATGCGGCCGGGAATGCTGCGTGGCTGTTGAATGTGGAAGAACCCCAGAGTCTGGGCATTGTCAGCGTGATCGTTCATAGCCGGATGGGCACCCTAACGCTGGCATCCTATGAGGTAGAGTTGGCCAACGGCGCTTGGGCTTCACCAGTGACCGGACTCGCGATCACGCAGACGTCGTTGTCGTGGAGACACGATAATGAAGAACAGACTGCGCCAGTTCCGTAGATTCCGGATTAAAAAGTGCGCCGGGTTACGAAACCCTTGACTTCACACAGACTTCCGTCAATCGTCTTTGGTCTGCTCCACGCATAAACGTGCGATCCGCTCTCCCTATGACTCACCTTACACGCTGAATTATTAGTTTTGCGCGACATCTTGTACTCCTTGCCACAAGCGCTATAAGGTCGCCCTCACGTCGCTCGGTGTGCAGCTACGCAAACCGGAGATGGCGACGCTAATCGATTGACGCGAGAAGGGATTGAGATGGGAGCGACTCGATACCATGTGGCAAGCATCACAAGGTGCACGGTTTACCAAGCACTAAGAACATGGATGCATGCATCCATGCATGTGCGCTTGCGGTCTCTCAGTCTCTGCCTGCTCCTGTCCCTTATGGGGGCAATGTTCATCGGCACCTCGGCTCAGGCGAGCACGGGATACGTCGACGGGATTTCCGATCAAAGCATGCCCGCATGGGATGGTGGCTTCTCTGGAAGCTATTTTGCTGCCTTCTTCCAAAATAACTGGATCAATCCCCCTCTCCATGTCCAGTATGCCCGGTATGTGGTCCAATGGAACGTGATGAATGGGACTGGTGAACCATATACAAGCTACCGACAGAGGTTCGAGGAATGGCTCAATGACGCGTCCGCGATGGGTCTCGCGCTCGAGCTTGCGGTGACAGAGTATTCTGGCACGCCCTACCCGTCCTCATCGTCCGAATACAAGAGCCGCCTCAAAGAAGTTCTCAGTCAAGCCAGCGCCCAAGGTCACCCCATAAGCTACCTGGAGCCATGGAACGAGCCTAACGGACAAGGTAAAGAGTCTGCCGTGGCAGCTGCCCATTTTGCCAACGAAGGCAACGCGACATGCAAAGAAAGCCCTAAATGCACAGTCGTCGCAGGCAATGCCGAAGACAGCGCATCGGTTACGGGGTACCTGAAAGAATATCGAGAAAATCTCAACTTCACGCCTTCAAACTGGGGCGTCCACCCCTACTGGTCCGTCGAACACCGCGAAGAGAAATATTACAACGCCTTTCTCGAAGGACTGCCGAGCAAAGGCGAAGGCGCCCATATATGGTTTACCGAGGTCGCCGCGCGTAGATGCACCGCCAGCACCAACAACGGGGAAATTGGGCAGGCCGAACGGGCACAGTGGCTCATGAACACGCTGATGCCGTACGCGAAACCAGAACACGTCTTCTATTGGGAGTTCCTTCTTGGGGAACGCAGACAGCCCGCGTGCGGCGAAACCGATGACGCACTATATGTTCCAAGTAGCGATCCTAACGCCCCAGATGCACCAAGACCAGCGGCTGCCTACATCTACGGTGGCTCTGGGTTCCCATGGGGGTATACCGGCTCACCTGGAGTTATCAACGCCACCGAGGAGACACTCACGGGCAGTGTTTATCCAGGGGGGGTCCTGGCAGCGAAATACCATTTTGAATATGGCACAACGGCTAGCTACGGCTCATACTCAGCAGAAGGCGGTGCTGGCTCAGGGCTGGGAGGTATAGGCGAGAGCGCTACCCTTACTGGCTTGACGGAAGGCACTACCTACCACTATCGCATTGCAGTCTGGAATACTGCGGGCGCAGACTACGGCGCTGACACGACCTTCACAACACCGCGGCGGCCGACCGTGACCACCGAACCAGCAACAGAAGTTAGGGAAACGTCAGCAGTCTTGCACGGATCGATCAACCCAAACGCGTCGGAAACCCATTACTACTTTCAGTACGGTGAAACGACAGGCTACGGTTCATCGACAGCAACAGGGAATGCCGGCTCCGGCACAAATGGAGTGCCTGAGAGCGCAACGATAAGCGGTCTGCAGCCAGGTGTGACCTACCACTACCGCCTCGTCGCGACCAATGTGGGGGGCACTAGCAATGGCGGTGATCAGACGTTTACTACGCCGGCCCTAACCTGGGCACCTGGTGAGGGTGGTTCGCTCCAGCAAGTATTCTACGTCGGGTCGGGTGGGACCGTGTACGAGGCCTACGTTACCTCCAAAAACGAATGGGTCACCCAGTCCGTCAGCAGCGGATACGGAGCCACGGGCCGTGTCACTTGGGCACCCGGTCAGAGCGCGGTCCAAGAGCTGTTCTACGTCGGTTCCGGCGGGACCGTATACGAGGCGTACATGACCTCCAAAAACGAATGGATCACCCAATCCATCAGCAGCGGATACGGAGCGTCAGGACCCGTGACGTTCGCGAATAATCAGGTGTTCTACGTCGGCTCGGGCGGGACCGTATACGAGGCGTACAGCAACGAAAACAGATGGATCACCCAATCCATCAGCAGCGGGTATGGAGCGGCGGGGCAGGTCACATGGGCGACTGGTGAGGGTGGTTCGCTCCAGCAGGTGTTTTACGCTGGGTCCGGCGGGACCGTATACGAGGCGTACGCGAACCCCGAAAACAAATGGGTCACCCAGTCCGTCAGCAGCGGATACGGAGCCACGGGACAGATCATCTGGGCACCCGGTCAGAGCGCGGTCCAAGAGCTGTTCTACGTCGGTTCCGGCGGGACCGTATACGAGGCGTACATGACCTCCAAAAACGAATGGATCACCCAATCCATCAGCAGCGGATACGGAGCATAAGCAAAGAAATCTGGTTACCGGTCACCTAGCTTGGGCCGTTTCCGAGCGCTCCCGACGGTTAGGGGATGATAGGTCTTTGAGGTCGGACGGGCTCCCTGGCAACCCGTCCGTGCCTCGGCCCCGGCTGCGTCCTGCACCACCAGTGAAGAGGAGGTTTGGGCCTGATGACTAGCGGTCTCGGTGAAAGTGGCGGGGTCCCTTTGAGGTGAGCCAGATGGTCTGGGCCCCGTGTAATGGACTGGACCACCTACAGGGACCCCGCCACACGCACTCGATCTCGATGTAGACATCGTCACTTTCCTGGGGACCGTTGATGGCCCTGGCGTGATCGGTCACGGAGGCTGGGAAGTGCGTGTGGACGATCTTGCGAATTCACGCAGCAGCCTCGCGGGCTCAGGAGTTCTCACCGAAGCTTGTATAGGCGGTGGGATCGAACTCGAACATCTCGAGCCACCAGTCGCCGTGGCCGACAGCGCGCTCTTCTCGGAGTTCATTCGCTCCTCCTGCTACGGCGAGTTCACTTCTTCGCTCCATAGCTACCGTGCCGGCCCTATGCACCCAAGCGCCGGAGCGCTGCCTGGCATCGTTTTCGGGCTCGCAAAGGACGGCAAAGCGATCTACGTTCTCGCCGCGCCCGCGCCAGAATCCCAGACTGATCCGCGCTGCTCCCCGACCACGCCATGCGCACTGGAGCAAATCGTAAGGCCCAGTCTAAGCGCCACCAGGTGCAGCCCATATCAGTTATTATTGGTTAGCATGGAATATTCCGTGCCGAAACACTAGGAAATTAATACTGACCACGACCGCAAACGTAACCAGATAGACAACATCCGTAGGGACTCCCAGAGCCGAGGGCAGCAGTGAGGTGGACGCAGCAGTGACGCCATACTGCAGGGCGGCGACCACAAGATAGAGGCCTGCTTGATGGTGCAAAGACAATGCAAACTGCTCGTGATGAGTCCACACGAACATACGCTGGAGGGTGAAGTGGACGACCAGCCCGACGACATAGCCGATCGCCAAGGCGATCTGAAAAGGGAGACCTACTACGTTGGCTAGCGCTATCGTCGTGCTCAGATAGATTAGCGCAACCGTTCCTCCCGCCAGTGCGAAGCGAGTGCCCTGGCCAATCAGGCCCGAATCTGGCGAGCGCAAATCCTGCATCGCAGATAGGGCGCGGCGGCTGATCGTTTTGGTCTGCTGAGGCTCAGTCATGCGCTCAACCGTAGAGTACGCCTGGAACGGTCACCATGCAGGTTAGCTAAGATGCGCCGCATGTTGACGGCAAACTCAGATTCTCTGCCCGTGTGCCGCGTCTGCGCCAGCCAAACGGGGTTGGTTGGCAGAGTATACGGTTCATACAGCCAGCGTGACTATCAGCTTGCACGCTGTCCGACCTGCGGCTATGCGTTTATAGTCGACCCATGGCTTGACTTTGCGGCGATCTATGACGAGCGTTATTACGACGGCCGGGGTGCAGACCCACTGGTTGACTACCGCTTCGAGCTAGATCACCCAGAGAGCACGATCCGCCGTTACGAGTGGGATGGTCTCGCAACTGTTATCGCAGATCTCTGTGGTGGACCAAACCCGTCCCGACGGTGGTTGGATTATGGCTGTGGCAATGGCTGTCTCGTGCGTCACTTGCGCGACCTGAACCTGGCTGAGGCGTTTGGTTTCGAGGAGAGTTCGATCGCCGATACAGCCCGCTCCCGCGGTATTCAGATACTGACTTCCGAGAACCTTGCTGCCGAAGAGGGGACCTTCGATGTGGTAACTGCAGTCGAGGTGATTGAGCATACGTTCGATCCCGTAGGCGAGCTGCGACGTATGCGCCGCCTGTTGCGTCCCGGAGGTCTGCTTTTCCTTACAACAGGCAATGCACAACCATATGCTCATAAGCTCGTTAACTGGAGATACGTCCACCCTGAGATACACATTTCATATTTCGAGCCTCGCACCCTAGAGCTTGCACTAACAGATGCTGGCTTTCAGCCTGAACAACCAGTGCTGGGCTCAGGATTCAACGAAATAATGAAGTTCAAGATACTCAAGAATCTACACATTCGCCGCCGCTCGCCACTCACCGACCTAATCCCTTCACGGCTGATTGGCCCGGCGGCCGACCACATTGTCAAGCTCAGTGAGCACCCGGTGGGTTGGGCGTCGTAAGTCGCCGGAGGAATGCATCCGTATCCGCGAGTGCCTCAGGCGAACCGATCTCATAGAAGCGCTCGCTAGCCTCATATCCATAAAGTGCTCCGCGCGACGCAAGGTGACTATACAAATCGGCAAGATCGTGCATATCACTTGGTGCCAGATCCAGCGCCGCCTGGTCGAGCCCCCCCAGGCCATAGTCGATCCATCGCATCTGTGATCCTGGCGACCGCTTGTCGTAAGTAAGAACACGCCCATCAGCGTAGATAGCATTGGACGTATCCCATTGCCCATCGTTACGTAGCACAGTCATCATGGCTTGGAGACCGCTCTCACGCCATCCCTCAACGACGGCCTCGTAATTTATACGGAGGTAAGTATCACCGTAGAGCACAAGGAACCTTTCGCCAAGAAGCCTCCGTGCTCGAACGATCGCGCCAAGCGTGCCATCTAGCTCAGGGTTATCAAAACTGTAGGTAATTTGCAGGCCAAAAGGCTCGCTGCCTATCCGCTGCTCGACCAGGTCACCGAGGTAGCCCACGCAAAGTACAATCTCGCTGGCATCATATGAGGCAAGAAGCCGTAGTTGATGCATCAGGAACGGCTCGCCGGCGACCTCGAGCAATGGCTTGGGTGTATCTCTAACTCGCTCGCCGAGACGGGTACCCAACCCACCGGCCAGAATGCAAATCGGTGGAAGCGGACTCATTCGTCACTATTAGGTGCCGACGACTTTAGAACCAGGCATTCCCCGCTCTGGCTTCTTCTTCAGGGATCGGCGGTTGATCATCGTCCAGACTCGTCCTCGTCCCACCCGTAGCTTGACTCGACTATGTACCTTGGGCGTTGGCGAGACTCATCGTAGATCCGGCCAACGTACTCACCCATTACTCCAAGCGAAAGCAGTTGGATTCCACTGAAGAACGAGACCACGATCACGATTGTAGGATTCCCAACGGGAAAGGCAAAGCCCGCAAGCTTGAGAATAAAATACACCATCGCGAAAAAGAATGCGAGACCCGAAAGCACGATTCCCCCCACCGAAATCACCTGGAGCGGATAGCGAGAGAAACCGACCACGCCGCTCAAGCCGTGCGACCAAGAACCGTAGAAGCGGTAGTGGGTATTTCCCGCAGCCCGCGGCTCGCGGTCGTAGAGTACACCTGTCTGGCGGAAGCCGACAAGCGGAACGAGTCCGCGCAGGAAGATATGTGTCTCTTGAAGGGCCACGACATTCTCGACTACGCGCCTGCTCATCAAGCGAAAATCGCCGGTGTTCTTGGGGATCTCGACCTCAGCGATGTGGTTGATCACCTTGTAGGCCATGCCGGCCCAAAGCTTCTTCGCCCATGTCTCTCCCGCGCGTGTTCGGCGTTGTGCATAAACAACGTCATAGCCCTCTCTCCACTGGGACACCAGCTCGGCAATCAGCTCCGGAGGGTCCTGCAGGTCGCAATCCATCACCACCACCGCGTCGCCAGTGGAGGCCTCCATCCCCGCGATCGTCGCCGAGGGCTGACCAAAACGACGCGAGAAACGCAACATCTTCACGCGCGAGTCTTGCTCCCGCAGAGCGAGAATCGCGTCCTCGGTGCGATCGGTGGACGGATCCACGCTGAAGATCAACTCCCACCAATCGAGGTCTATGCCATCGAGCACCGCGCGGAGACGCGTGTATGCCTGCTCGACGTTGGACTCCTCGTTGTATGCCGGTAGTACGACGCTCAGCGACTGGCGCCTGACCCGGCGAGGACTGGCAAGCGACACGGCTCGCGACGACTCGCCGGATGGCGTCTGGGTGGACATGCCAACTCCTCTGCCGTTGCCAATCTCACCACTCATGCGTACTCGTTGGCGTAGGCTCCGCCGAACTCGAAGTCAAACGGCAATTCAGGCGCTCCGGCTGCAGCCATGGCCTGACGCGTGTCCTCGGGCCGTTGAGCGTAAACGAGCAAGAAGCCACCCCCACCCGCACCCACCAGCTTGCCGCCCAGCACGCCACTGCGTCGAGCGAGGGTATAAAGCCGATCTATGCGCTCATTGGCCATGCCCGGAGAACGCACGCGCTTTTGTTCCCAATGCTCATGCATGAGCTCGGCGTAGGCCTCTAGGTCACCCCCTTCGAGACTCTGCCTGCCACGCAGGCCAATGACCTTGGTCTGATGCAGGTTGTCCAGCATGGTCTGATCCCCCGCCTGGGAGCGCGTGTTCTGGTCGCTCAGCATCTTTGATGCCGAGCGCGCCTCGCCCGTATAGAACAGAAGCATCTGGTCTCTCAGACGACGAAGTGTCGCGGGATCGAGCTCGAGAGGTTCCACAGCCACAGTCCCGTCAGGGGAGTAGGTGTATGCGCAGATACCGCCGTGCGCCGCCACGTACTGGTCTTGCTTTCCGACCGGGTCCGCAAGCACGTCTATCTCGATTTCGCAAGCCGCCTCCGCCAACATCCCAGGCGTTATGGACGTACGACGTGCGTGCGCCAACCCCTTGATGAGGCAAACCGTGTATGCGCCAGAGGATCCCATGCCCGTGCCAGCTGGGACGTCCGCGACGGAGGCGATCTCCAGAGGATTGCCCCGCCAATGGCGCAGCAGCGTCTCACGCAGAATTGGGTGGCGAATCTGCTCGATCTCATCCACCTCCTCGGTCTCCGAGTACTTCATCCGCCAGCGATGCTGAAACTCCGTGTGGGTGAGCATGTACACGTACTTGTCAATGGCGCCAGCCAGGACAAACCCCCCATGCTCACTGTAATATGAGGGAAGATCCGTCCCGCCTCCACCCAGCGAGATTCGCAAAGGGGCGCGGCTGAAGATAACGCTCATAGTTCCCTATCCATAGTCTCAGAGGGTAAAACCGGCGGCAACGGCATCCCGGTGAAACATCCGCACCGTCTCGAGGGAGTACTGCTCGAGACTCTTGCCAAGGCAGTCGAGCTTCTTGAGCAGGTCATGTGTCATGGTTATCACATGACAGCCAACTTGATTGGCCTGCACAAGGTTGAGAACCTCGCGCGGCGAGGCCCAGATCAACTCCGAGCGTGGAGCCTCGACCATGATATCGACCGAGCGAGCCATGATCGGTACCGGGTCGATCCCCGCGTCGGCAATACGCCCGGCGAAGACCGAGATATAGGAAGGCGCCCCGTCCTTGACCGCGGCTGTGACCAATTCGACCTGCGCCGTCGTGAATAGCGCCGTCACATTTACCTTCACGCCCCCCTCCGAAAGCTCACGCACGAGCGGAGCCATGAACTCGCCCGAAGTGGTCGTGACGGGAATCTTAACGTATACGTTGTCACCCCACGACGAGATCAGCTTCGCTTGCCTGCGCATCTCATCGGAGTCATCGGCAAAAACCTCGAAGGAGATCGGGTGCTCGGTTATCCGCTCGAGCAGCCGCTTGGCAAACTCCGCATAGTCGGTCAATCCCGCCTTCCACATCAGCGTCGGATTCGTCGTGAACCCCGCTATCCGCGGGTCTGCCGCAAGCGTGATTATGCCGTCGAGATCTGCTCCGTCGGCATAGATGCGGGTTGAGATATGG
The DNA here is from genome assembly GCA_049581225.1 of Solirubrobacteraceae bacterium. Lineage (GTDB taxonomy): Bacteria > Actinomycetota > Thermoleophilia > Solirubrobacterales > Solirubrobacteraceae > Palsa-744. The sequence continues at coordinate 9,546 of JBAURN010000342.1, read as the reverse complement.
TCGAGCACTCCGGTCACGATATCGGGCGTGGTCTCGCGAATAGCCTCGCGATCTCCAGCCGCAAAGCTTAGTGACGGCACAGGTCGAGTAGCCGCGCCGCCCCGTCGGCGAGGTCAGAGGCGAGCAAGTCGGGGCTTGCGTCGCCCATACGCTTGTGGGCACTACCAGCGCATTCGATCAGCACGGTACGACAGCCGGCCGCCTTGCCGGCTCGAACGTCGGCGTCGGTGTCACCGATCATCCACGATGTCTCCAGATCGAGTCCCAGATCTTCGGCAGCCTTCAGAAGCATCCCCGGAGCCGGCTTGCGACAATCGCACACACCGGAGTACTCCGGCACGACACCCTCTGGGTGGTGCAGGCACAGGCTCGAGGCATCGAGCCGCACACCCTCGCGGACCAACAGCTCGACCACCTGCTCATGCACGGCCCATAGCTGCTCTGTAGAGACCGTACCCTTCGCCGCCGCCGGCTGGTTTGAGACGCACACCAGAGCGTAGCCCTCCTCCATCAGAGACTTAGCCCCCGCAGCGGCCCCCGCCAGCAACCGCACATCCTCAGCTCGCAGCGGCGACTCGGCAAGGCCCGAGACCGGGTCCGCGACGAGCGCATTGAGAACCCCGTCTCGATCGAGGAACGCGGCCTTGCGAGCGCTCACGAGCCCGCACGAGCGGCGAGCGACTCCCAGTGGCCCTGCTTGATGGCCAACTCTGGGTGCGAGACGAGCGCGTGCCACACAACGGCCTGGAAGGACTCGACCAGGGGTGTCCGCAGAGCCGCAGGTGGCTCGATCAGAATCGCGACGTCAGCCAGCTCGGCGAGTGTCCCACCGGGGGCTCCGACCACGCCATAGATCGAGGCGCCGAGCCCGTGTCCGGCCTCCATCGCGCGCACCAGGTTCGTGGAGACGTTGTGCTCGCGCGAGCCCCCGCCTACAGAGAAGATCAGCAGCCCGTCGCGCGCGGACAGCCGCGAGACCTCCAGCCACGCGCTGAAGGAGCCCTCCCAACCGTCGTCGTTAGTGCGCGCCGTCAGCTCGGAGACGTTGTCCGTCGGCGCATAGCTCTCGATGCCGCAGAGCTTGCGAAAGTCGTTGACCGCGTGAGAGGCGTGTCCGGCGCCACCGCCCACTCCAAGGATAAATAGACGGCCTCCACGCTCACGCACGTCGGCCAGCCCCCGCGCCATTGCATCGATCCGCCCTGGCTCGATCGCCTGCGCAAGGTCGGCGGTCGCCGAAAGGTAGGTCGAAACGTGATCGCTCTCGGGCATCGGCGCTAGTTTGACAGGCGGCGGCGTATGCATGGAGCCACCGGCTCGGCGTGTAGGCTCACCGCCCGCACCCGACTACATGCATATCTGGGCCGACATCCTTGTCCGCGAGCTGGTCATGCTCGCCACCTTGCTAGCCCTGGGCAGCGGCCCAGCGTCGCTGCTAGGACCCCGGTTTCAGGCTGCGGCACGCATCGCGATGGCACCCGTGTTGGGACTATGCGTCGGCGCCTGTGTGTTCACGACGCTGATCTGGTTCACCGCCGCGCAAAACACCTACTGGCTGCTTCCGATCCTGGCGCTCCTCTCGCTTGCGGCAGCTTTGTGGAGCAGTCTCCCGACCCGAACCGGCGAGCAGTCGTCGAACGCTCGCTTGATCAGCCTTTTTCGACGGGTGAGCTTGCGGGACTTGCTCGCCCTCGCCGTTGTCTGCGTCATCGTGGCTGCGCCGCTCAGCTACACGCTGCACGAGCGCCACAGCGTCGGGCCAATCGGTTATGAGGTGTGGGACGAGGTGGACTACGCGACCGAGCCCGACGCAATGGTGCAGGAGTCGATCCGTCAGGCCACCGATCCAGCCTCACAGGCTGCCTTCCAAGGGTTTGCACGCGGCGCTACTCCACAATCGCTGCACCTGGCGCCCTCGAGTTACAACTTCACCAGGCTGTTCTGGACGACCTATGCCAACGGCGAACAGAACCTCGACGCGGGCCCGCTATCGGCCAATCTCAACGAGCTGATCGGACTTCATGGCACCGACACGCAGAGCCCTTTCCTGATCATCTTCCTGGTCGCTGGAGCGCTGGGGGCGTTTGCGGCCATGCGCTATGCCGCACCCAAGCCCAGCTGGGCAGCGCCGCTGGCCGGTGTCCTGTTCGCCGGCCCGCTTTTTCTGCAGCTGCTTGCGGACGGCAGTCAAGCCGCCACTTGCGGCCTGGCTGTGATCCTGCCGATCTTCGCCGTCGGCGCGGACATCTTGCGCGGAGCGCGATGGCCCAGTCTGGTCGTTCTGGCCCTGCTCGCCTCCGGGCTGATGGCGTTGTATCCGATATTCGTTCCGGGAATCGTGCTCTCAGGAGCAGCCTTGCTAGCGATTACCGGGGCCATTCGCTGGCGTCGGGGCCAGCATCACAAGGAGACGCTGCTTGCGGCCGCCGGGAGTTTGGGCTTGGTGGTCGCGCTGAGCATCCTTTTCAACCTCGTGAGCTTCCTCCGGGACCTGCGCTACTGGCACAAAGTGCTGGACGGCAATTACTTCCTGAGCAGCCTCCCCCAGTACCATCTGCCGTATTCAGTCTTGCCGGGATGGCTGTTGCAGACGCGCGAATTCTATGCATTGACCGAACTCGGAAGTACGTCGGCCAAGGAAGTGCTGATCGGAGTCGTTCTGCCGATCCTGTTCATAGCGGTGATTTTCGCGGGCTTGAAACGCCTTCGCGCGAGCCTGATCCTGCTGGTGCCGGTCCTGATCTACACAGCCATGGCGGCATACACAAGCGCAAGTCACGGCTGCTCGTACTGCACTGACCGAGCCCTGCTACCCATCGCCCCGCTGAGCATTGGCCTGCTCGTGCTGGGCATAGCAGTGCTTGCAACAGCCCCCCGCCTATGGTTGCGCTGTGCCGGTATCGCGGTAGCGATAGTGGCCGTGATCGCCGTCGCGGCCCGCACGCGCCAAGAGCGCCTGCGCTTCGCCGACGGTGCCTACTTCCTGGACTCGGGGAGCCGAGGACTCCTATCGCACCTTCCGACGCATGCTGGAAGCGTCGACATCGAAGGCTATGCCCAGGAGCCAGGCAAGGCGCCCGGCGAGCTGCCGCTCACCTATTACCTGACCTCCGAGCGCAATCACGGAGCGGTCTCCATTCCCACCGAATCTGACGACTACGCAGGCCTCGCCTATCTCGGCTCGCCAAATCCGGCCAATCCGCAATTCGATCCCAACTATCACTACGTCCTAACCCGAATCGGAGGAGTTCAGACAGACAGACGCGTTATCGCACGGACAGGCTCGTTGGCCCTGGAGGAGCGCACCGGCCCACTGGACGCCACACTGGTCTCCGGCGTTGCGGTCCCCTTCGCGCGCCTAAACGCCAACGGATTGGCCTGGGTGGAGGGTCCCCTTCACATGCTCGTGGTCGGGGGAACCAGCAAAGCAGCGTGGGTGTCGCTCAGCTTCAAGGCGATCGTTCCCGTGAGCGTCCCCAGACAACCGGGCGTGCGGGCGCAGATGAGTCCCAACGGTGTGATCAGCGCCTGCGTGCGCGCGACCGGAGCGCCACCTGCACGCAAGGCCACGATTGCGCTGAGCTTCCCCTTGGTCCCGGGCGCAATCCCAGACGAACCCTTTGCTTTGCAGGAGCCACCTCAAGGGGTTCAGCTCGTGGCGATGCGCGCCGTGAGCAGTTGCTCGCTACCGAATCATCCTTAACAACACCACGCGGCGCATAGTCACGTTCACGACGCTGGGTCAGATGAAGGCTCTGGATCGGGGCTGGGATCCTGCTCGCCGCCCACCGCAGAATCATCGCCACCGGTTGGTATCTCCGTCGGCGCGCATACGCTCAGGCCGGCCTCGGTCGCGCCGGCGGTCATGCGCAAGTCGTAGGCATAGAGGCCATCCAGCTGCTCGCCGAGATCGAGTGCGGTTGCGATGTGTATGGCGTCGAGCGCGCGCAGCGTGCTTGGCTCCGGCTCGCAAGCGCGCTTGCGGATCTGATCGCTGATCGGCAACAGACGTATACCTTCGAGCTGTATGCGCGCCGCGCTTACGCCACCCGCGCCTGATGCTCTACGTGCCGCACGCAGAGCTTCCACCTCAAGGATCTCGCTGGACACGAGCCGTACTTGCGGATCCAGCGCCGCAACCAATGCCGCCGTCTCGGGCTCGGGCAGCACCAGCTTCACGAACGCCGAAGCGTCCAGGTAGGCGAGCTTCGCGTCCGTCACCGTCGCTTCACAGCCGCTCGCCGCGCAGCTCCTCGAGGGCTTTGGAGGCCGCATATGGAGTTGCGGCATCCGGTTCCCCGAGCCCCCCGCGGAGGCGAGCACCTCTTGGGTGGAGCGCACCGCAGGTGTCGCGTGGCGCTCGTCCAGCCATCGGTCCAGCCCCGGCCCCTGGAGGGCGAGCAGGTCTCGGGCGCCGCGCAGGATCAGCTCGCGTGCAAGCGTGCTCGTGGGCTTACCCTCACCCAGCTCGAGCATGTCTTCCTCGTCCACCGCCTACCCGCGTGGCACACCAATCGCATCAAGCAGATCACGAAGGCGCCGAAGCTGCTGCTGTGCGACTCCGCCTTGCTCGCATACCTGCTGCGCGCCGGCCCTCGACGCCTGATTGAGGACGAGTCGCTGCTGGGCATTCTTCTGGAGTGTTTCGTCGGGATGGAGCTCGTCAAGCAAATCTCCGCGAAGGCGCCGCAAGCAAGGCTGCTGCACATGCGCACAGCTACAGGCGCCGAGGTCGATTTCGTGATCGAAGCAACCGACGGGCGCCTGGTCGGCGTCGAGGTGAAGGCGTCCGAGACTGTGCGCGGGCAGCACTTCAAGCACCTGGCCTCTATGCGCGACCGGGTCGCGGATGAGCGCTTCGTGCGCGGCGTCGTGCTCTACCCGGGAGGAGAGCGGCTCTCATTCGGCGAGCGCTTGGAAGCCTGGCCGCTCGCAAGCCTTTGGACTGACCCTGAGGCAGGCCGAGGGGCGACGCAGAGCTCCCACGATCTCGACCCATAAACTGCCGCCCGGTGTCCCTCTCGATCTGCTGCGTGACGACCAACCCGAGCCGGGCCGCCGGCGCCGTTGCTCCATTTCGTGAGCTTGCGGGGGAGATCGTGGTCGCGGTCGACATCTCCGGCGGCGAGCTTGATCTCACACCTCTGGGCAGACTCGCAGACCAGCTGTTCGAGATCGAGCTCGACACCTTTCCCGAGCCCGCGATGGCCTGGCTTCACGCTCAGTGTGGCGGAGACTGGATTCTGCGTATCGACGACGACGAGCTGCCCGACGCCGGCCTGCTCGAACGGCTCCCCGAACTGACCCGTGCCGGCGATGTGGTCCAATACTGGCTCGCGCGGCGCTGGCTCTACCCTGACTCCAGGCATTGGCTGCGGCAATGGCCTTGGTTCCCCGATTTTCAAGGCCGGCTCGTCCGCAACGACGCCCAGCTCTGGTTTCCGGGGTTGTGCCACAGCAGCGTCGCGCTCACCCTGCCCGCCCGCTACCTGGATGAGGGCATATACCACCTCGTGAATCTCCAATCCGACCGCGGCGAGCGCGAGCGCAAGATCGCGCGCTATCTGGAAGTCAACGAGGCGCTTCGCGTGACCGCCGCAGACTCCCAGCTCACCACCTACTACCTGCCCGAGGATAGTCCTGGGGCCCGAACAGCGGCGGTGGACTCGCGCGACCACGGCGCCATCGACGTCGCGCTGTTGCAGCCGGGCGAGGGATCATCGCTTCAGGAGCCCCCCCTCGGGCAAGCGCCTCGCGCGCGCCGTGTCGCTCACACAGAGCTGCACGCGCGCTGGGCCGCGCGCACGTTCGCCGACTCCGGCTATGAAGCGACGATCCGCCCGCTTGATGTCCACCGTCGCCTGATCGCCGGCGACCACCGACCGTTTCGCGTTCTCGTGATTAACGAAGGCTCCGAGTGGTGGCCGGGCGGCGAGAACCGCGATCCCTTGATCCGTGTCGCCTACAAGTGGCTCACTCCAGACGGGGACGTGGTCGAGGCCGAGGGACACCGCACCCCCCTCTCCCATCCGCTTGCGCCCGAAGAATCGTGTGTGGTGATGATGAACGTGACACCGCCATCGATGCCGGGGCGCTACCTGTTCGTCCCCGACCTCGTGCATGAGCATTTCAGATGGTTTGGCTGCCAAGCAGAGCCCATCGAGATGGTGGTCACGCCAGATGAACGAGCTGTGCGATGACCCTCTCGGTCTACTGCCTCACCAACGATCCGGGGGCGCGCCTGGGCGCCATCGTGCGCCAGTTGCGCTCTGTGGCTGACGAGATCGTGATAGCCGTCGACTCGCGCCGGGACCCGAACCGCCTTGGCCGCTATGCGCAAGTCGCCGACCGCCTGCTGCGCTACGAGTTTGTCGACTCCTCTGAGCAGGCAGCTCCCTGGATCGTCAGTCAGTGCTCAGGCGACTGGATCCTCAAGGTCGACGGCGACGATGTCTTCAGCCCCAGCCTGGTCGAGCGCCTGCCGGAGCTGACCGGGGCGACGGACGTTTTCCAGTACCGCATTCCTTACCGCTGGCTGTTTCCTGACGCCACTCACTACCTGGCCCAGCCGCCATGGCATTTCAATGCCCGGCGCTTGGTGCGCAACGATCCGGCGACGTTGTGGCACGCGGGCCTGTCCCATACGCCCTTCGACTCCGTCTTCCCATCGGTCGACCTGGACGAGGGCATCTACCACCTGTCGCTGCTCGTCAACGACCTCGCCTACCGCGAAGCCAAGGTGGCCCACTACCTGAGCATCAAGAGCACCCACAGCCGCCGCGTGCTCGAAGACGACGTGACCGCCTTCTACCTGCCCGAGCGCGACCGGCGCTTCGGCGCCGCCCCGGTCCCCGTGCCCGCCTGTGACCTGGCCGCCATCGCCGAGGTGCTGGATGCCACCGGCGAGGAGCTGCCGAGTCCGCCGGCAATGGACATCCCGTTGGCGAGCCGGCTCGACGTCCAGCACGTTTGGCCCCGGCGGCCCCTGTCAGAGCAGGCCTACAGGGGCGCGATCGAGGCGTTCGAGCCCGAACAGGTCCTGCGATGCGGTGAGCAGCGCCCTTTCACGGTGCGTGTCTTCAACCACGGAGACGAGCATTGGCCGGGGCTCAATCGCGAGCCGTGGATAAGGCTCTCCCACCGCTGGCTCACGCCGAGCGACACACCATCACAGGCGTGGGGCGACACCTGTTTGCCGGCGAGCCTGCCTACTGGCGCGAGTGCCCTCGTGCCGATTCCGCTGAATGCGCCGCTCCACGCCGGTACCCACACGCTCGAGCTGACACTCGTCCACGCCGACGCACAGAGCGGGGGGATCCTCAGGCGCTTCGCCACCACTTCGTTGCCGATCGAGGTCGCGCAAGGCTAATCGCCGCCCCGAATCTGTTCGGTGCAATTGTTTTGCCCGCAACCGCACACCTTGAAAGGTGTTCGGTACAATTGGATAGTGTCTCAACCGCACAAAACCTCGCGGGCCCGTCGTGGTCGCCCTTCGCGGGAGGCCCTCTATGAGCGCTTGCGCGTGCAGATCGCCGAGCTGCGTGACCAGCTCGGCGGGCTTCCCTCGCCCACACAAGCGGAGGACATCTGGCGCGATATATGGCTCGTAGAGGCCCATCACTCCACCGCCATCGAGGGCAATACGCTCGTGCTCAAGCAGGTCGCACAGCTACTCGACGAGGGTCGGGCTGTAGGCAACAAGGAGCTCAGCGAGTATATGGAGGTTCGTGGCTACGCCGACGCCGCCAATTGGGTCTACAGCCAAGCGCTCAACCCCGGCGCATGGTCAAGCGGCGAGTTGCTCTCCCTTACAGAGCTTCGCCACATCCACCGCCTTGCACTCACACCGGTTTGGGATGTGGCGCCTCACCCCAGTGCCAACCAAGGAGAGCGACCCGGCTCATTCCGCGAACACGACATCCGACCTTTTCCAGGAGGCATGCGCCCACCGCCCTGGACGGAGGTATCCGCGATGGTCGCCGACTGGATCCGCGAGGCACAGGCCCTGAGCCCAACCGAAGACATCGAACCCGAAACGCTCGCACGAATACACGCACGTTTTGAGCAGATCCACCCTTTCCTCGACGGTAACGGGCGCACCGGCAGGCTCGTGCTCAATCTGCTGCTGATCAGGCTCGGCTACCCGCCCGCGATCATCTTCAAGGGTGATCGTAGGCGATATCTCGTCGCGCTCGAAAGCGCCGACCGCGGCGATTACGGTCCACTTGGAGAGCTACTCGCACGCGCCATCCTCGACAACTTCCATAAGTTCATCGCTCCCGCCGTCGCCGGCCCGACGACCCTGGTCTCCCTGCCGGCCCTCGCTTCCGACGAGATCTCAGCAAACGCACTCCGCGTTGCGGCGACGCGGGGACGCCTCAAGGCCTCTAAGGCGCCAGACGGTAATTGGCGCAGCACCGGTGTTTGGGTCGAGGACTACCTCGCCGGACGCTACAAACGTGGGGCGGAGGCCTGAGCGTCAGCCCGGGCCGACTTCCTCCAACCGCCGCCGCATCGCCGCCCCGGTGGTCTCGGGCGAGAGCTCGCGCGCCACATCCTCGCGCGCTTGCTCCCCGATCGCCACCGCCTCTTGCGGCTGCTCGACCACACGGCGCATCAGCTCGGCCGCGTGCTCCACGCTCGGCTGCGCCCACTCTCCATCAGCGGGGTAGATCTCACAATCGGGGCCGACGCGACCGATCTCATAGTCGACCAGATAGCTGTTCTCGGCGTTCATGAAGTCCACGTTGCCCGAGTAGCCGGTGGCGATCGTCGGCTTGCCGAGCGCCATCGCCTCGGCCATCGTCAGGCCAAAGCCCTCCGAGCGGTGCAGCGAGACGTAGCAGTCGCACGCGGCCATCAGCGCGTCGCGCTCGGCGCCGCTCAAGGAGCGGTCGATCACGTGGATGTCCTCGCGCCCGTGGGCCTCCCACAGGACGGCCTCTTCGGCCAGAGGACGCAAAGGCCCGTTGATCGTCTTCAGCAAAAGCCGGGGCCCCTCGCCGGGGGCGAAAGCTCGCTTGAAGGCTTCGATCAAACCGATCGGATTCTTGCGCTGGATCGTGCTCAGGTAGTCGAACACGAACAGGAACAGGTAGCCATCGGGGACACCCAGGCGCAGCGACTCGCTCGTGACAGCCGGAGCCTGTACCGGCGGGGGCAGCGCGATCACCGGGTGCGAGGTGGCGGCGCCGATGTTCTCGGCCATGAAGCGCGAATACACCCAGATCTCCTCGACCAGATCGAAGGCGGCCGCCCATCGCGCCGGGATGCTGTTCGTCTCCCAGCCCCAGATGCCGATGCGCGGACCTTGGAAGTAGGCGTTGCCAACGCGCCTCACGAAAGCGGGCAGCTCGTCGGGATTGACGGCCACCAGCTCAAAGCCGGGACGCCCGTCGTGGAGGAGATCCTCGAACTCGTGCCGACCGTAGTCGCCTCCCAGATCGCTAGGCAGCTCCATGTGATCGAGCGCCACCGTTGCCGTGCTCGTGGCCACGCCGGCGGCCTTGAGCGCCTCGGCGTAGCCGCGCGCGGCCGAGCCCAAGC
>JBAURN010000341.1:0-1737 GCA_049581225.1 Solirubrobacteraceae bacterium | reverse complement strand
CAAGAAGGCCAACCGCAAGACCCGCAAGGCGCGCCGTCGCGCCGCGCTCGCATCTGGGGCGGTGTCGCTTGGCTCGCTTGCCATCGGGGCGTTCGCGCTCGGGGCGCTCGCCATCGGAGTGCTTGCGATCCGTCGACTGGCGATCAAGCGGGCCGCGATCGGGCGACTCGAAGTGGACGATTTGAAAGTGCGTCGGCTCGAGGTCGACGAGCTGGTGGTGCACAGCAGGAACGTGCATGGACCTGACGTTTAGCGAGCGCGAGAGCGCGTTTCGCGACGAATTGCGCGCCTGGCTCGACGAGAACGAGCCACCGCCGGAGCCGACGGAGGGCGGCGAAGACGCCCACTACGCGTGGCGCAGGGACTGGGAGCGACGCTTGTATGACGCGGGCTGGGCCGCGCCGGCGTGGCCGGTCGAGTACGGCGGTCGCGGCGCGTCTTTGAGCGAGTCGGCGATCTACTTCGAGGAGCTGGGACGCGCTCGCGTGCCCTTGCCCGCCAACGTGCTGGGTCTGCTCCTGGGTGGCCCCACGCTGATGGTGTGGGGCACCGACGCCCAAAAGGAGCGCCACCTCGCGCCGATCCTCTCCGGCGAGGAGATCTGGTGCCAGGGCTTCTCCGAGCCCGACGCTGGCTCGGACCTCGCCTCGTTGAAGACCAAGGCGGTCAAGGACGGAGAGGAGTGGGTGATCACAGGCCAGAAGGTGTGGACCAGCGGCGCCCAGTATTCGAAGTGGTGCATGCTCGTCGCGCGCAGCGACTCCGACGCCGCCAAGCACAAGGGCCTGACCTACTTTCTCATGGACATGGACCAGGCGGCCGTTCAGGTTCGTCCTCTGCGCCAGATCACCGGAGAGGCCGAGTTCAACGAGCTGTTCATCGAGGAGGCCCGCATCCCCGAGGAGAACGTGGTCGGCGGTGTCGGCAACGGCTGGAAGGTGGCGTTGACCACGCTCATGAACGAGCGCGCGGGCCTCGGCTTCCTGCTGCAGGTGCGTTTGCGCCAACTGCTCGACGACACCGTCGAGGCGGCGCGCCGGCGCGGCCTGCTGGACGGATTGAGTGAGGACGGGCTGGGTGGGTCGGTCATCTCCGACGCGCTCGCTGACCTGCACATCCGCTGTGAGCAGATACGGCTTTTGGCCTGGAAGGGCCTCACCGACATCGAGCGCTACGGCCAACCCGGGCCGGAGGGCTCTTTGGTGAAGTGGCTGTGGTCGGACACCAATCAGCGCTTGACCGAACTGGCCGCCGAGATCGTGGGCGCCGAGGCGCTGACCGACGGGAGCACCTGGAGCTATGAGCTGCTGCGCGCGCGCGGCAACACGATCGAGGGTGGCACGACCGAGGTGCTCAAGAACATAGTGGCCGAGCGCGTCCTGGGCCTGCCGCGGCTGAAGGTCGCTTGATGGACTTCGGCCTGAGCGAGGATCAGCGCCAGATCCAGCGCACGGCACGCGATCTGTTGGCCGAGCGAGCGCGGCCCGAGCGGGTGCGCGCTTGCGCCGAGGGGCGGCAGCTCGACGAGGATCTGTGGAGCGAGCTGTGCGGCTTGGGCTGGCCCGGCATCGCCATCGCCGAGGAGTACGGCGGTCAGGGCCTCGGCCTGGTCGAGTTGGCGATCCTGTGTGAGGAGCTGGGTCGCACCGTGGCGCCGGTGGCCCTGTTGCCGACGGTGCTGGCCGCGCTGGTCATCGAGCAAGCCGGCTCGGCTGAGCAGCGCGAGCGCTGGCTGCC
>JBAURN010000340.1:0-3059 GCA_049581225.1 Solirubrobacteraceae bacterium | reverse complement strand
GCGCCACACCGGCGCCACCGCTCCAGCCGCGCGCTTGGGCACTTTGGCGAGCTGGTCGCCGTAGCGCGAGGGCTCACCCGCGAACAGCACCGTGCCCCCCGGCGCCAAGACCCGCGCGAACTCCTTGAAGGCCTGTCCCAGATCGGGGATGTGGTGCAGGATCGCGTGGCCGATCACCAGGTCGAAGCTCTCGTCCTCGAACGGCAGCCGCTCGGCGTCGGTGGCCACGGTGCTCACGCTGAGGCCCAGGCGCTCCGCGTTGGCGCTGAGCGTGGAGAGCATCCCGGGCGAGATGTCGGTGCAGGTCGCCTCCCCGATCGTGCCCGCCAGCATCAGGTTGAGCGTGAAGTAGCCGGTGCCCGAGCCGATCTCCAAGGATCGCTCGAAGCGGGGAATGTCGCGGCCCAGCGCCTTGCGCACCTTGGCCAAGACCTGCGCCTGGCCGACCTCGCCGAAGTCGATGCCCCACTTGGCGTCGTAATGGTTGGCCGCCACGTCGTGATAGCGGGTGTTGACGTCGCGGATCTCCTGGGCGTTCATCGTCTCAGTCACGGCGGGCACCATATACTCGCCGGCTTGTCCGTGCCTCCAGCGCCGCTCTACCTGCAAGACAACCAGCCCGACGGCGTCCCCCCGCTCGCGCTCACGGGCGAGCGGACCTTGCCGGACGTGCCCGAGGAGAACTACTGGTTCAGGCGCCACCTCGCCGTGTACGAGTGGATCGCGGTCCGGGTCGCGGGCCTGCGCGCGATCGACATGGCCTGCGGCGAGGGCTACGGCTCGGATGTGCTCGCCCAGCGGGCAGCCTCGGTCGTCGGCGTGGACGCCAACCCCGAGGCCCACGAGCACGCTCGCCTGCGCTACACACGCCCCAACCTGCGCTTCGCACGCGACCTGGTGGAGACGTTCTCAGAGCCGGCCGACGCGGTCGTGTTCCTGCAGACGATCGAGCATCTCCAGGACCCCTCGGCGGTGCTAAGGCACTTCAAGTCGCTCGCGGGGGAGAGCGGTGTGGTGTTCGTGTCCACCCCCAACGTCCTCACCCTGGCGCCCAAGGGAGCCGAGCGCTCTGACAATCCCTGGCACGTCCACGAGTACCGCTCCGAGGAATTCGAGATGCTCTGCCGCGACACGTTCGCCCACGTGGAGATGTACGGCCTGTTCCACGCCCGCAAGCTGCATCTCCACGCCCTTGCCTTGAAGCTGGGGTGGGATGCCGTGCACCCGCGCCTGCGGCTCACAAAGCCCTTCTACGACTGGTTCACGCCCGCGATCGTGGCCGGCGATTTCGCCTTGCGTTCGACGGGCGAAGCGGACCTCGACAAGGCGCTCGACTTTGTAGCTGTTTGTCAGCCGTAAAAGAGTGGTACGTCGCGAAATAAGGCTACTGCAACGTCAACAATCGCATCGCCCTTGGGAATCGGGGGTATATCGCGAATATGCCAGACAGGTATATTCTAGATAGTTCTCCTTGGTATACTGCCGATATACCTTATGAGTCTTGACGCAAACCCCTTCATAACCGAGCGTCCGGTAGGGATGGAGGACATCGTCGATCGCGATGTCGAGCTGGAACAGCTCACGAGCTACGCCGAAAGCGGTCACGCGGTGAGGCTGACCGCCCCGCGACGCTATGGCAAGACCACGATCGCCAAGCGCACGCTCGACATCGTCGAACACCGGGCCGGCTTGCACACGGTGTATGTCGATCTCTACGGGGTCCTGACACTCGAGCAGGTGTCTCTGCGCATCGAAGACGCCTATGACCGCTGTCTGCGCGGCGAGGTCCAGCGCCGTGTGCGCAGCATCCTGCGAACTCTGCGGCCGAGCGCCGGTGTGGGGGCACCCGGGATCGCCGGTCTACAGGTCTCCGCTGTACCGCCCGAGACGGACTCCGAGCGCCGACTGCTCGCAATGCTGGAGCTGCCCGCGCGCACCTTCGAGCGCGATGGTGTCCGTACGGTGATCGTCTTTGACGAGTTTCAGGACGTCATGAGCGCGGGAGCCGGCGTGGACACGTTGATCCGCTCTCGCGTCCAGCATCACGGCGACTGTGCCAGCTATGTGTTCGCCGGGTCTCATCCATCGATGATGGCCGGTCTTTTCGACGACCGGGCTCGCCCGCTGTACGGCTTCGCACGACCGCTCATGCTGCATCCACTCCCGGCGGAGGCCCTGGGCGAGTACATCGTCGCCCGCTTTGGCGCCGCCGGCCGGGATCCGGGGCGGGCGCTCGAGCTGTTGCTCGATGCCTGTGCCGGTCATCCACAGCGTGCGATGTTGCTCGCCCACCATCTTTGGCTGCTCACCGCCCGGGGGCAGGAAGCCGATGAGCAGACCTGGCTTATGGCGGTTGCCGCGACATTGAGCGAGCTGCACGAGGCGTTCCAGCGAGGGTGGGATGCGCTCACGCCGAACGAGCGCCGCGTGCTCGAGATCATCGCGACCGGCGATCCGCTCACGGCGCAGACGACGCTGCAAAAGCATCAGATCGGTAAGGCCTCGGCCCTGTCCTCGCGCGACAGCCTGGTCGCTGCCGGCGAGCTGACAGAACCCGGGGGCGGAAGCGCACGCTTTACCGATCCACTGTTCGCGCGCTGGATCGCAGAAGGGCGCCGTGCGGGTGGCACATAACCAAATCAAGGGCCAGCTCGCCATCGTCCTGCACACCCACATGCCCTACGTGGAGGGCTTCGGGACGTGGCCGTTCGGCGAGGAGTGGCTGTGGGAGGCGATCGCGGGCAGCTACCTGCCGCTGCTCGATCTGCTCGACGAGGGCGCGCCCTTGACCCTATCGCTGACTCCGGTCTTGTGCGACCAGCTGGAAGCGCCGGGTGTGGGGGAGCGCTTCGAAGCGTTTGTGGACGTGGTGCGCAGGCGCACGCACGCCGAAGACATCGAGGGGCTGCGCGAGAAAGGCTTCGAGACGCTCGCGCACGAGCTGGAGCGCTCGTGGGCGGAGTACGAAGGCCTGCTGGAGCGCTTCCGGGGGCGTGGGGGCGACGTGCTGGGGGCGCTCGGGCGCCACGCCCAGTGGACCTCGAGCGCCACCCACGCGG
>JBAURN010000339.1:0-3058 GCA_049581225.1 Solirubrobacteraceae bacterium | reverse complement strand
GGCGCGCATCGAGCGCGACGCCGCCGGCGAGCCGACGGGCGTCCTGGCGGAGATGTTCGACCGCTTCCCGATCCCCGAGCCCACCGATGAGCAGCTTGCGAGCTCGGTCGCGAACGTGGCTTGGGGTCATTACCTGGCCAACGGGGTCACATCGATTCAAGAGATCTGGGATTCCGCGCAGGTGATGCGTCTGCTCGCGGGCGCCACCGCCGCGGGCGAGATCCCGTTGCGAGTGCGCGGCTTCGGCTGGGTGCCTTTGGCCGGGTCGGTGGCGGAGGTGGCCAGCGGTGCGATCGCCGACGTGCCGCTGCGGGCCGACTGGTTTGAAGGAGGCGGCGTCAAGCTGTTTGTGGACGGGGGCAGCTCTTCACACACCGCCGCCTTCTACGAGGAGTACCTCGACGCTCCAGGCAAGCGCGGTGCGCTCACCTATGAGTTGGGCGAGCTCACCGATCACATTCGCGAGGCTTTCGAGGCCGGCGCCCAGGTGGCCTTGCACGCCGCGGGCGATCTCGCCCAAGACATCTCTCTTGCGGCCTTCGAGCTGGCCGGTGCTCGGGCCGGCGACGGGCGCAGATCCAGAATCGAGCACGGAGCCAACACCGCTTGGAGCCCACGACGGACCGCTTGGTGCAAGCGCACCGGCGTCTTGCCGGTGCCCAACCTCGGCTTCATCTACAACTATGGCGTGTTCTGGCCGCGCTCCCTGGGAGAGCGGCGCGGCCGCGACTGTGTGCCTCTGCGCACCCTGCTGGCCGAGGGCTTTGAAGTCCCCGGCACCTCCGACACGACCGGCGGCGACCCGCGTCTGCTGAACCCGTTTCACAACATGTGGTGTGCGATGACCCGCACCACCTTCACCGGCCGCACGATCGATCCCGACGAGCGCATCGATCGCGAGCAGGCGCTCGCCATGTATACGCGCTACGCCGCTCACGCCGGCTTCTGGGAGGACTCGCGCGGCACTCTCCAGGAGGGTAAGCTCGCCGACATCGTGGTCTTGCGGCGCGCCATCGACGAGGTCGGCGAGGAGGACTTCGGCGAGCTGTCGGTGGCCCACACGATCGTGGACGGCAAGCTCGTGTACAGCGCCGACGGGGACCTGCGCGATCGGGTCCTCAATTTCAACGGGGACCACGCCAACCGGATCGGACGCTGAGATGGACTTTTACCTGTTCCTGCCGGGACAGTGGTGGGACCGCTCCAAGTCGCCGGCTCAGCTATACGAGGAGATGCTCGAGCAGGCGATTCTCGCCGAGCGGCTCGGCTACGACGGGGTCTGGCTGGCAGAACAGAACCTGGTCAGCTTTCTCGCCGCTCCGGATCCCTTGCAGCTGGCTGCGATGATCGCCCAGCGCACCGAGCGGATCCGCATCGGCGTGGCCGTGCACGTGCTCCCTTTTCACCATCCTCTGCGCCTGGCGGGCGCGATCGCCCAGATCGATCAGCTCAGCGGTGGGCGCTATGACGTGGCCGCCGGTCGGGGCGCCTCGCCTTACCAGATGCGCCAGTTCCAGGCCGAGTTGCCAGAGCAAGACAGTCGGGCCCTGTTTGCCGAGCACCTGGGCATCATGGTCGACCACTGGAGCGCCGCCGAAGGCCTTGCTCACGAGGGGCGCTTCTTCACTTACCCGAACGCCACGGTCCTGCCTCCCCCCGTACAGCGGCCGCACCCCCCCGTCTGGATCGCGGCGCTGTCGGCGCGCTCGATGCAATGGGCGGTCAAGCTGGGCTTCGATTCCAATTTCATCTTCAGTCCCTTCCGCGAGCCGTTCTCTCATGTGGAAGATGTCTACGGCGCCTTCGTAGCAGCCATGGCGCAACAGGGCCGACCGCGCGCCGAGGCCAAGTTCGCGGTCAACCGCATGACCTATGTGGGCTCGCCGCAGGAGACCCACGAGGTGCTGGGCTACGTGCTGATGAACCACCGCATCATCGACCAGCAGCTTGCCGGCACCGAGCGCGTGAAGGGGGGCGACTACGCGGTCGAGCAGGCGATCAAGCAGGACGAGCCCGAGCTCGAGCAGATGCACGAGAACATCGCTTTCGGCGAGGTCGCGGAGGTTCGCGCCAAGCTGGAGCGCTATGCGGCTTTGGGTGTGGACATGTTCTCGGCGTGGCACAACGTCGGCCAACCGCACGAGCGGGTAGTCCGCTCGATGGAGCTGTTTGCCCGAGAGGTCATGCCGGGGTTGCGATGACGCTGTTCGAGCCGCTGACGCTGAGGGGCGTCACGCTGCGCAACCGGATCATGATGTCCCCCATGAGCCAGCGCGCCGCTCTGCAGGACGGGCGCGCGCGCGATTGGCACCTCGTGCACTATGGCTCGCGCGCGGTGGGCGGCTGCGGGCTTGTGATGGTCGAGGACACGGCCGTGGCGCCGCTCGGGCGTACCAGCGCCGGCGCGCTCGGCTTGTACGAGCCCGACCAGGCTCTCGCGCTGGAGCGGATCGTGGGCTTCTGTCACTCCCAAGGCGCCGCCGTGGGAGTGCAACTGGCCCACGCGGGACGCAAGGCGCTGGCGGACAGGCGGGGCGAAGACGGCACCCTGGCACCCTCACCGGTCGCGTTCGGTCCGGGATGGGTCCAGCCACGCGCGGCGAGCACCGAGGATCTGGCGGGCGTCGTGGAGGCGTTCGCGCGGGCGGCCCTCATGGCCGGCGAGGCAGGCTTCGATGTCGTCGAGGTACATGCCGCGCACGGCTATCTGCTTCACCAATTCCTCTCACCCCTCACGAATCTGAGGAACGACGCTTACGGCGGCGATGCCACCGCTCGCCGGCGCCTGCTGATCGAAGTCGTGCGGGCGGTACGCGACCGGTGGCCTTCCCGGCATCCTCTATTCGTCAGGCTTCCGGCCGGCGACGGCCAGGCGAGTGGACTCGGGATCGAGGAGATGGCTGAGTGCGCCCAAGCGTGTCTGGCCGCCGGCGCCGACCTGATCGATCTCAGCGGAGGCACCCCGCTCTTGGGCGCCGAGCGCGCAGGCCCGCGCGACGTGCTCGCGCTCGCTCGCGTCCTCAGCCGGGAGACGGTCGGGAGTGTCGATGACCTGCCA
>JBAURN010000338.1:0-2382 GCA_049581225.1 Solirubrobacteraceae bacterium | reverse complement strand
GTACGAGGCCGTTCTTGCCCGCGCGGGCAATGCGGCGCGCGGCGGCGGCTCGACCGACGCCCAGCCCGCCTACCGCGTGTTCGACGAGACCGGCGCCGTGCTCGTCCTGCGTTCCGACATGACCATCCCCATCGCCCGTGTGGTCGCCACCCGCTACCCCCAGGTCGAGCCGCCCCTTCGCTTCTGCTACCTGGCCCACTGCTATCGAGGCGTGCGCCCGTCCCGTGGCCAGCCTCGCGAGCTGCTGCAGGCCGGAATCGAGCTGATCGGCTCGCCCGCGCCCGAGGGCACCGCCGAGGCTCTGACCGTCCTCTGCGCGGCCCTTGACACCGTCGGCTTGGAGGGCTACCGCATCGGCCTGGGCGACGCGTCCCTGTTCCCCTCGCTCATGGCCAGTCTGGGCGTGCCCGAGCAGGCGCGGCCCTTACTGCTGGATGCCCTCGTCCAGCGAGACTTCGTCGCCCTGGCGGAGGCGCTGTCTGGGATCGACCTGTCCGCGGAGGCCCGCTCACTGCTGCTCGACGTGCCCCAAAGGCGAGGCGGCTCAGAGGTGCTCGACGCCTCCGCCGCCGCCGTGGCCGACGCGGCCTCCAACATGCGCCAGGTCCAAGCCCTGCTCTCCCCCGACGTCGCCGCTCGCGTCATCTTCGACCTCGGCCTGGTGCGTTCGATCGGCTATTACACCGGCGCCGTCTTCGAGGTCTATGACCCCGCCCTCGGCGCGCCGATAGGCGGCGGTGGGCGCTACGACGACCTGCTCGGCCACTACGGACGGTCGCTGCCCGCCGTGGGCTTCGCCCTGGGCGTGGAACGCCTCCACATAGCCCTGGCCGGCGAGGAGCGAGGCGAGCCCGGCCAGGCACATGCTGGTGCTCCATGAGCCCCGCCGCCCAACAATCGCAGGCCGTCCTATGAGCGCGGTCAACGGTCTCACCATCGCCGTACCCCGGGGCGCCCTCTTCAAAGAGACCGCCGACCTCCTGGACGGTCTCGGCCTGGACACGGCCGAGCTGCGCTCCAACGACCGCAAGCTGCTGTTCGACTCGATCGGCGTGATCACGATGCGTCCCTCCGACGTGCCCACCTACGTCGAGTCCGGGGCCGCCGACATCGGCATCACCGGCAAGGACGTCCTGCTCGAGCAGGCGGTCCAAGGACCCGGCGATCCCGCCAGGCGCGAGGTATATGAGCTGCTCGACCTCGGCTACGGACGCTGCACCATGGTCCTGGCCACCAAGGCCGGCCCCGACCCCGCCGCCGAGGCTTTGCGGCGCTTGGGCGTGATGCGGGTCGCCACCAAGTATCCCCGCATCGCCGCGCGTCACCTGGAGGAGACCGGCCGCCAGGCCGAGATCGTCGAGGTCAAGGGCTCGGTCGAGCTGGCCCCGCTCACCGGCATGGTCGAGGCCATCGTCGACCTCACCGCCACGGGGACAACGCTGCGCGAACACGACCTGGTGGTGCGGGAGGAGATCGTCGAGTGCACCGCCCGCCTGATCGCCAACCCGGTGGCGCACAAGCTGCGAGCCTCCGCGATCGACGATCTGTTGGGAGTTTTGCGTGCTCGTTGAGCGCGTCACGCTCACCGACAGCGACATAGGCGCGCCCGCCCTGGCCGCGGTCCATCTGCGCCGCCTGATCGGTGGCGTGGAAGGCGTCGAAGAGGCGGTCGCCACGATCGTGTCCCACGTGCGCGCCGAGGGCGACGAGGCCGTCGAGGAATACACGCGCCGGTTCGACACCGACGGAGCCCAGCCGCGCGAGATATGCGTCGCCGCCGACGAGCTCGACCAAGCGCTGGAAGCGATGCCGTTGGACGTGGTCGCCGGATTGCAGGTCGCCATAACCAACGTGGCGCGCGTCGCCGACGCCTCGATCGGCGCCGAGCGGGTGAGCGTCGAGCTGCCCCAGGGCCACACCGTGGAGCTGCGCGAGATGCCCGTCTCCGCCGCCGCGGTCTACGCTCCCGGGGGTCGCGCCGCCTACCCCAGCACGGTCGTCATGGGCGTCGTCACCGCCCGCGCCGCGGGGGTCCTCGACGTGGCCGTATGCACTCCGCCCGGACCCTCCGGCGAGGCCCATCCGGCCATCCTGGCCGCGTGCCGGCTGTGTGGGGTGGAGCGTGTCTACCGCATGGGCGGCGCTCAAGCGGTCGCGGCGCTCGCGTTTGGCACGGAGTCGGTGGGACGCGCCGACGTGATCGTGGGTCCGGGCAACCTGTACGTGCAGGAGGCCAAGCGCCGTCTCTCCCACGTGGTGGGCATCGACGGCTTCGCCGGCCCCAGCGACCTTATGGTTGTGTTCGGCGCCGACGCGGACCCGCGCCTCATCGCCCTCGACCTGTTGGCCCAAGCCGAGCACGGCCCCGGCAGCCTCGTCGCC
>JBAURN010000337.1:0-6771 GCA_049581225.1 Solirubrobacteraceae bacterium | reverse complement strand
CGGGTGCGTCGCAGGAGCACGTCGCCGACGCTGCGGGCCTGCTCGCGCCGGGCGGCGAGGGCGACCTCGGCCATCAGGTCGGGCAGGCCGGGGACTATCGGCTGGGCCAGCTCCTCGCGCTCGGCGGCAAGCGTGAGCGCCTCGTGAGCGCCGTAGCCGTAGCGGGCGGCGAGCGCGGCGCGGGCCTGCTCGGATACGCCGTGCACCTCCGGCAGCTCCTGGACCGCGATCGCCTGCCCCAACGGAATCTCGGCTGTGCGGCAGGGAGCGTCGCGCGCTTCGCGCTCGACCATGCGGTCGACGGCCAGCTTGGCCATGCGCCGCCACGTGGTGAGCTTGCCGCCGGTGATCGTGATCATGCCGCTGGAGGTCTCATACAGCTCGGCCTTGCGCGAAATGTCGACCGATTTCTTGGTGTCGCCGGTGGAGATCAGCGGCCTCACGCCCGCGTAGGCGCCGGCGATGTCGGCCGGCGAGAGCTCGGTGGCGAAGAACTCGTTGACGGCAGCCAGCAGGTAGTCGATGTCCTCGCGGGAGGGCTCGATGTGCCGCAGAGAGCCTTCGTAGTCGTTGTCGGTGGTTCCCACCAAGGTGCGGCCAAGCCAGGGCAGCGCGAAGATCGTGCGGCCGCCTCCGGCGGGCACGATCGCTCCTCCGAGGAGCGGCAGGTCCTCTTGGCGCAGGGTTATGTGGGTCCCGCGACTGGGTCTGATCCGCGGCAGCTCAGCCTCGTCGTGTAGCTCGTGGGGACGCAGCTCATCCGCCCACACTCCGGTCGCGTTGACGACGTTGGCGGCGCGTATCTCAAAGTGCTCGCCGGACTCGCGATCGCACACTTGGACCCCGTGCGCGCGACCGTCGCGCTCCAGCAGCGAGGTCGCGTCGAGGCGATTGGCACACACCGCGCCGAAGCGCTCGGCCTCGCCCAGGACCGTGAGGACCAAGCGGGCGTCGTCGGTTTGGCAGTCGTAGAAGAGATAGCCGCTGCTCGGCTCGCGCCGGGCAAGGGCGGGCAGCAGCTCGAGCACGGCCTCGCCGGAGATCACACGATGGCGCTCGGGGCTCCACGACTCGCTTTCGCCGCGGCGTCCGCGCAGGCGCTCGCGGTCGACCGACATCGCGTCATACAGGTTCAAACCCACCCCCATCAGGCGGTCCGGCCTGGCTCCGTTGAACGCTGGGACGACCAGCGGCAGCGGACGCACCAGATGGGGGGCCAAAGCCACCATCAGCTGACGCTCCAGCAACGCCTCGCGGACCAACCCCAGATCGAAGTGCTGCAGGTAGCGCAGGCCGCCGTGCACCAGCTTGGAGGAGCGGCTGGAGGTGCCGGAGGCGTAGTCGGCGCGCTCAACCAAAGCCACGCTGTAGCCGCGCGCCGCGGCGTCCAGGGCGACGCCCGCGCCGGTGATCCCACCACCGACGACCACGAGATCGAACTCGTCGGCCGACAGAGCGGCGAGCGCTTGGGAGCGAGAGATCACGCTCCCAGTCTTCCAGAGGACGCGGAAAAGCACCCACGCTCCCCTCTCGGCTGGTCGGGACGACACGTGAGGGCCCTACACCGCCGGCGTGAAACGGGAAGCTAGTGGGAGCGGTGGCGCTTGCGGTGCTTGTGCTTGCGGTGCTTGGCCAAAGCGCCGACCGGACCGATCGCGTGGCCGACGCCAGAGCTCAAAAAGCCCACGATCTGGGGGCTTGCGATCCGGGTGTAGACGCCCGAATAGCCCGGCTGGGCGCAGCCGTTGCCGAAGTCCACCAGGCCCGCCAACACGTAGTCGAAGGGTGGGTGCGCCGGGCTGTCACCGTCCACCACCAGCGGACCGCCCGAGTCTCCGTAGCAAGTGTCCACACGGAAGCGTCCTCCACCGGCACAGATCATGCGCGGGGTGATCGACTGTTCGATCGTCGCGTACTGTTCTTCGCACACCGAGTCGGCCACGAGCGGCAGATGCACCGAGCGCAGCCCGGTCGGATAGTTCGCGAGATGCCCGGGAGCCGGATTGACGTCCCCCCAGCCGCTGGAGGTGGCGATGACGGCGGGGGTGCGGTTGGGGTTGGCCGCGCCGGAGCTCGCTTCCGGTTCGAGCGGCAGCGGAGCAATCGGGGTCACGCCGTTGATGGCGGGCGTCGCGCCCGACCAGAGCGGCCGCGCCAAGGTCAGCAGGGCGATGTCGTAGTCGCTGGTGATCGGGTTGTAGTGGGAGTCGAATGCGCTCGAGGCGACGGGGTCGCGCACGCTTGTCGGTTCGGAGGCGGCGAGCGAAGTCGAGCCGGCAAGCACCTCCACGTCGGCAACGCTTTCGCCTTGGCCAGCGCCGGTCACGCAGTGGGCGGCCGTCACGACGTGCGTGGCGTCGATGATGACTCCGCCACAGAAGAATCCCGCGGCGGGCGAACCGGCCCGCGGGTCATACAGGGCAACTTGGAACGGAAAGCTCTCGATCGACGCCGCTTCTCCGCCGACGATGCTTGCTTTCGCGCGCGGCTCAGAGGCGCTGCCTGTTTTCGCATGGAGCGGCGAGCCGGCGCCTGCCATCCGCGCGGGACCCCTCGACCCGGTGGCACGCACGGGTGAAGCGTGCGCGCCACCCCGGGGTGGCTCGGTCCCACCGCCGAAGGGACGAGCCACCCCGGAGATCGATACGAAGCACGCCAGCGCCCCCACCACCGCAAGCGTGAATCGCGTTTGACCCGAAGCTATGAAGCGTTGCGGCGAAATACTGACCCCTCAGATGCCTGCGTTTCCTCTCCTCAGTTGAGTGTAAGATACGATGTACTTCATTGGCAATGCACCATTTGTCTGAGTTGCGTACCAATTTGGCACGTGCAAGGGTCCGTGGGCGAAGGTCGAAGGGAGCCCCAATAGGAGGATCGTCGTTCGTGCCCTCGGCGTCCGCACGCGGTGACCCATACCCGCCCGAGCGTCACTCGGTCCCGGCGCCGACAGTTCTGTCGCTCAGAGAGCCGACAGCTCGGCCGTGATGTCACTCACGGCCGACTTGGCGTCGCCGAACAGCATCGAGGTCTTCGGATCGAAGTAGAGTTCGTTCTCGATGCCGGCGAAGCCGGGGTTCATGGAGCGCTTGATCACGATCACCGAGCGCGAGTCTGCGACCTCGAGGATCGGCATACCGTAGATCGGCGAAGAAGGCGTGTTCTTCGCGGCCGGGTTGGTGACGTCGTTGGCGCCGATCACCAAGGACACATCAGTGCGCTGGAACTCGGGGTTGGCGTCGTCCATCTCCTTGAGCTGGTCATAGGGCACGTCCGCCTCGGCCAATAGCACGTTCATGTGGCCTGGCATACGCCCCGCGACCGGATGGATCGCGTAGCTGACCTCCACCCCACGACTCTCCAGCTCCTTGGTCAGCTCGCGCACCGCGTGCTGGGCCTGAGCGACCGCCATGCCATAACCCGGCACAACCACCACCCGATTGGCATAGGCCAGCTGGATCGCGGCGTCGGCGGCGCTCGTGGAGCGCACCGTGCCGTCGTGAGCACCCGCTCCTTCGGCGCCCTCGACCGCGCCGCCGCCGCCGAAGCCGCCGGCGACGATCGAGGGGATCGAGCGGTTCATGGCGACCGCCATCAGATTGGTCAGGATCGAGCCCGAGGCGCCCACGATCATGCCGGCCACGATCAGCGCGGGGTTGTTGAGGGCCATGCCGGTGGCGGCCGCCGAGAGGCCGGTGAAAGCGTTGAGAAGCGAAATCACAACCGGCATGTCCGCGCCGCCGATCGGCAGCACGACGGCGTTGCCAAGCAGGGCGGCCACGACCAGCATGCCGATGAAGAGAGCTTCAGAATGCGCGCCGGCGATCAAGTCGATGCCGGCAGCCACGGCCAGGATCAAGAGAACGAGGTTGACTATCTGCTGGGCCGGCCCCAAGGAGATCGGACGTCCCGGAATGATTTCTTGGAGCTTGCCGAAGGCGATGTTCGAACCCCAAAAGGAGACCGATCCGACGATCGCCGCGAACACCGAGAAGATCGCCACATAGGTCGGCACGCCGCCCCCAAGACGAATCGTTTCCCCGGCGATCTCAAACGTGCGCCCACCATAGGTGGAGCCGAGGCTGCGGAACTCGACCCACGAGATGATCGCCACCGCGCCACCGCCGACACCGTTGAAGAGAGCCACCATCTGTGGCATCGCCGTCATCTTCACCTGACGCGCCGCGGGCACACCGACGGCGATGCCGAGCGCGAGGCCGAGCGCGATCAGGCCCCAATTGCCCTCGCCGGGACTCAGGAACGTAGCGATCACGGCAATCGCCATGCCCACTGCCGCGATGCGATTGCCGCGCACCGCCGTGGTGGGCCCCGACAGGCCACGCAAGCCTTGAATGAACAAGGAGAAGGCGATGATGTATAGGACGTAGATGAAGCTTTCGCTCTGCACGAAGCTGGTGGCGAGCGGCAGGCCGATCATGATCCGGCCTTCCCGTCAGTGCCGGACTTCCCCTCGGTGCCGGACTTCCCCTCGCCGGCGGAGTCCTCCTCGGCCTTGGGCTTGGGGCGCGACTTGAACATGTCGAGCATCCTGTCGGTGACGAGGAAGCCACCGACGATGTTGATCGTGCCGAAAGCGACGGCGATCACGAGCAGCGCCTTGCTGAACGCGTCGAGGTCGGCCAGGCCGAACAGCAGTAGAGCTCCGAGCAGCACGATTCCGTGAATCGCGTTGGTGCCGCTCATCAAAGGCGTGTGCAGGGTGTTGGGCACCTTGGAGATCACGACGAAGCCGATGAAGCCCGCGAGCACAAGGATCGCGAGGTTGGTCGTCAGGACACTGGCCAGAATCATGCGCTCGCTCCCCCCGGCTCAGTCGAGCCGGTCGCTCCGCCCGTGGCAGTCGGCCCCGAGCCCGCCGCATTCGCTCCGCCGGCTGCCTCTACGGCAGCCTTGGCGCCCGCGCCGACGATCTCGCCGTCGCGGACGGTGCACGCGCCGGCCACGATCTCATCCTCGAAGTCCAGTTTCAGCTCGACCTCGCCCTCGGCGCCGCCTTCCTTCGGGGTCACCAGGAGATCCAGCAGGGCCTGCACGTTGCGAGCGAACAGCTGCGAGGAGTGCTCGGCCATGCTCGCGGGCAGGTTCAGCGGCGAGACGATCTTCACGTCGTGCTTGACGACCGTTTGGCCGGGCTCGGTCAGCTCGCAGTTGCCGCCCGACTCGCCCGCCAGGTCCACGATGACCGAGCCGGGCTTCATCCCTTGCACCGCCTCGGCGGTGACCAGCTTGGGTGCTGGGCGTCCGGGCACGAGCGCCGTCGTGATGACCACGTCAAAGCCCTTGATCGCGTCGGTCAGCGCCTGCTGCTGCTGGGCGCGCTCGGCCTCGGTCAGCTCGCGCGCATAGCCACCCTCGCCGCTTGCCTCAAGACCCAGGTCCAGCCATTGGGCGCCGAGCGACTGGACCTGCTCGGCCACCTCGGGGCGCACGTCATAGCCGGTCGTGCGCGCACCCAAGCGCTTGGCCGTGGCGAGCGCCTGCAGCCCCGCCACTCCGGCCCCCAGCACCAAGACCTTGGCGGGCGGGATCGTGCCGGCGGCGGTCATCAGCATCGGATAGAAACGCCCCATGTTCTCCGCGCCGAGCAGGGCGGCCTTGTAGCCGGCGATGTTGCTCTGCGAGGAGAGCGCGTCCATCGACTGGGCACGCGAGATCCTCGGAATCGACTCCATCGCAAACGCGGTCGCTTTGGCGGAGGCGAGTGCGCGCGTTGTCTGCGGGCTGGTGAGCGGCGCCAAAAAGCCGATCAGGATCGAACCCTGCCCGAGCAGCCCCACCTCGGCCTCGTTGGGCGGAGAGATCTTGACGACCACCTCGGAGCGCCACACCTCACCCGTGTCGGCCGTCAGCTCGGCTCCCGCGTCGGCGAACGCGCTGTCGGGCAACAGGGCGTCCGCGCCCGCGCCATTCTCGACCAGGACATCAATGCCCTTGGCCTTCAACTTGGCGACGACCTCCGGGACAAGCGCAACTCGATGCTCGCCCGCGGCGGTCTCCTTCGGAACACCTACCCGCATGAAGGCCGGGAAAGTATCCGATCTTGGGGACGGTACGCAGTCAGGCTGCCCCGGCAAGCGCCGAAAGCCGCTCCCAGACAGCGCCAAAACGTTGCGCGGATGATGGGACGGTACGCGGTCAGGCTGCCTCGGCGACCATCGAACGCAGCCTCCAAAGCGCCCAAACGCATCGTCGGCGGGCAATCGGCCCGACCATCTGCCAGACTCGAAAGTCGATGACGGTCAACCTGACGCGCATCTACACCAGGCTCGGAGACGACGGCCAAACACACCTCGGAGACATGAGCCGCGTCTCCAAGCTGCATCCCCGCGTGGAGGCCTATGGAACCGTGGACGAGCTCAACGCGACGATCGGCCTGGCGATCATCGCTCCGGGCATGGTGGCGCGCTTTGTCGAATGGTTGGAGCGCGTACAGAACGACCTGCTCGACGTGGGCGCCGACCTGTCGGTGCCCACCCCGGCCGACGCGCCCGACGAGACACGCAAGGGAGAGGTGCGCCTGCGCGTCAGCGCCGACTATGCGACCTGGTTGGAGCAGGTCTGCGACGAGGTCAACGCCACGCTCGAGCCGCTGCGCTCGTTCGTGTTGCCGGGCGGATCGCCCGCCGCCGCTGCGCTGCATATCTGCCGAACCGTCTGTCGCCGCGCCGAACGCGCGTCGATCGCCTGCGGCCCCGATTGCAGTGCCGAGGTCGTGCGCTACCTCAACCGCCTGTCGGATCTGCTGTTCATCCT
>JBAURN010000336.1:0-8782 GCA_049581225.1 Solirubrobacteraceae bacterium | reverse complement strand
GGACAAGCGCCTGGCCGTGGGCGGCGGTAGGGACGTGAGCGAGATCGAGACCGCGCTCGACGTGCTGCGCGGGGCTTTGGGGGCCGGGGCGCCCACCAACACAACTTGACAACCCCTTTATGTACTGCCATTGTGAGTACATGCCAACCATGAAGGGCGAGCGCCTACAGATCAGGGTCGATCCGAGCGACAAGTCGCTGCTCGAGCGCGCCGCGGAGGCCTCGCACGTGAACGTGTCAGCATTCGTCCTGCAGGCGGCGGCGGCGAGAGCCGAGGAAATCCTCGCGGAGCGCCACACGATCTATTTGGACGCGCCAACCGCAAAGGCTTTTGAGCAAGCCTTGCAGGCTCCTGCGCAGGTCAACGAACGTCTCGCGAAGGCGCTGACGCGCCCTCGCGCGTTCAAGTGGCTTGACTGAGCTTCGCCGCCCAACGCCGCTCGATCCGGGCCGCCACGACCGCGACGGATTTGCCTCCGGCGAGCCGATCCTCGATGAGTGGCTGCGCCGCTATGCGGGACAAAACCGACGCCGTGACACCGCCGCAACCTGGGTCATCGCCGACGACGCCGACACGGTCGTGGCGTACGCGAGCATCGCGATGACCAGCATCGACCGAGCGTCGGCGCCCGAAAACGTGGCAAAGCAGGCCCCCGACCCTGTGCCGGCCCTGCTGCTCGGACGCTTGGCCGTCGACCGCCGCCACGCCGGCAAGGGGATCGGCAGAGCGCTCGTGGCACACGTGCTGGCGAGCGCCGTCGAGCTGAACAGGAGCGCCGCCTGCCGCGCGGTCGTCGTAAGCGCCTTGAACAGCCGAGCGCGAAGCTGGTGGGAAAGCCTCGGCTTCCACCCCTTCGACCCCCAGGATCACAGCGTCCCGGATTTGTATCTCCTGACCAGCGAGATCGAGAGGACGATCGTGCAGGAGTGAGCTAACTCTTGGTCCATGAACTCTATTTCTTTTTGGTCCCCTTCTTCTTTACTTTGGTCTTTGTCTTGTGCTTTGCGCAGCCGGTGACAGCGATTGGGGTGGATTGTTTGATGGTGAGCCCGTTTTGGGCGTTGAAGATGGTTGGCATCTTCAGTTTGAGCTTGCACAGGTTGCCGTTGGCTGCGAGTGCCGAGTATTTGCCCTCGGGGAGGGTCAGCGTGAATGTCTTGAATGGGACGTCTGGGACGCTCTTGAACGTGGTGCTGGTGATGCCTGCTTTGTTGATGAACGTCGTGCCTACGAGGTTGACGGTGACCTTGTCGCCTTGCAGGACGATCGTGAGGGATGGGAATGCTTCGCCGCCGTGACTGACGAAGATCGCCGGACCCGTCAACGGGACCGGTAGTAGCTGGGTGTCCACGGTCGCGTAGCCGATCTTCGACGCTGCTGGACAACCGGCTGGGTTGGCGTCGAACTGTGCGCTGGTGCACGCCTTCTGCAGCGTGCTCAACCTGGAGGGCAATTGCTTTGGCAGGGATACCTTGACGCTGGATATGTCCGCCTGGGTGCCTTGCGGGGTGGTTGGGTAGGACACCTTCGCCGTCAGGCTCGCCCCGTTAGCTCTGCTGGTCTTGCCTGAGGTTGAGACCGTGAACTTCGGGTTGAATTTCAGGCTTTGACAGGACCCCATCCCGAACGGGCTCGAAATCGCTGCCTGCGTTCCCTGGCTACTGGTCGCGGTCCCGGAGAACGATTGTGGACTGCAGTTGGTGGGGTTGAACATGAATCCCGGCCTGTCGATCACTGCGTCCACCTCGCGTAGATCGGTGGGTACTCCCTTGACGATCTGAGGTAGGGGGTCGGTCGTGACGGTGATCTGTGCTGTATCGGGATCGACCGCGATCGATGCTCTTGTGACGATGGTGCCGAGGTTGAATGGTCCCGCGATCACGGGAGTCACGATCGCCAAGCCGAACGGCGCGCCCTTGTAGGGGCCGGTCAGGTAGATCGGCGCTTCTGGCTCTCCCGGTTGTGGGATCACAAGCGGATACGGGCCCGGACCAGAGGTCACGGTGGCGTGACCGATGTGCGACGCGGCAGGGCACGTGCCCGCGTTCGCGTCTGCTTCGTCACACAACGGGACCTGGCTGATCATGCCCGCCAGACCCCGCGGAATCTTGAACTGCAGCTTTTCGATGCGCTGCTGGCCATCGCCGCGCCGCAACAGCATGCTAAAGCTCGTGAAGCCGCCCGCCTGATCGGTCGTCGCGCCAGCCGTCAATGTCGGTGCGAACGGCAACGGATTCGACGGACACGGAGCGCCGTCGGGGCCTTCGGTCAAGGTGAAGTTCGAGTTCAGGTCGAAATCCGCGATGAATGGGCTCGCCCACGGCGTGAAGTCCGCTTGGGAAGCGTACGTTCCGCATTGTGTCGGGGTGTCCAATGCGGCTTGGGCACCGCCGCTAAACGACAGCTTGAACGCTGTGAACGGTACTTGTGGAGTGTTATCGAACGCCGCCATGATCTGTCCCGGCGCTTCGCACGTCTTACCGTTCAATACTTCCCCGGCTTTTTCGCATAGGGAGGTCTTGCCTACGAGCTTCAGATTGACTCCGTCGGCGGATGCCGCAATCAACAACCTCAATTCGGGCGGGTTTGATTGCAACACGTACACGTTTCCTTCGAACTGCTTGTCTTCATCGGCTTCCAACAATGGTGTTTTGATAGACACGGTGCCTATCTTCGACGCGTTGGGACACTCCGCGGGACCGTCGTTGCTCTTACCTTCAGCCTTTTCGGCTTCGGTCGTCAACTCGGCTTCTACCGATCCACACGCCTGGAGTCCGGCGGCCTGGCCCGGGTTGATCACGACACCCGCAGGCAACTCTACCGTCGTGTTCTGAATGTCGGAGGATCCGAGCAAGCCAGGTTCCTGCAGGCCACCCAACGGCGGCTTGACTTCAACGCTCAACCCGGTAGGGGTGTCTGTCTTTGCGGTATCGGGCGCTGTCGTCATCGCGGGTTCAAACGCCAACTGAGTACAACCAGTGAATCCAGCAGGATAATCTTGCGCGTCATGCGAAACGAAAGCTACTTCGGATTTGTGGTTGGGGTCCTGCCAACCGTTCAATTCACGAAACGCATACGGTTGCGGTTCCCCACACAGCGTCGGCAACCTCAGAAACGGTGTCACAACCTGACCGGACTGTACCCGGCAATAATTTATATCTGCTCCGATATAGGTTGGGCCTTCCATTTCGCCCTCGCCGGCTCCAGGACCGCAACCACCTGTCCCGTATCGCCAAATATTGTGACTGCTTTCCTCTGGAACCCCCCACAACGTAAGGATACTCTGATAAATTTCCTTTTTCGGCACGTTGTCCACATGAGCGACAATCGCGTAGTCGCCACCCGTTTTTACCTCGAACTTAATATAAACAGGTACGTTCCCATAATTGAATCCTAGCTCGGCCGGTATTCCAGGCGGCGGGACCATATTGAACACCTGTTCGACCACCGAAACGGAGAGTGCGTTAACACTCAATCGGCCGATCATACTTGCAGGCGGGCAGGTCGTTGTGAACAATTGCTGACGTGTGCACTGCGTGATGCTATGGAGATCGCCCACTAGACCTGGCGGGACCCGAGTTTCGAGGTTGCGCATTTCACTCGGAAGGTAACCTCTCTTGTTGGACTTCAGCGCAGTGGCCATCGTATAAATAAAGGTAGCCGTGTAGGGGTGAGAGCCAGCCTGCCGATCGACACTACCGTCCGCGTTTGACAGCCAAGCGTCGGCCTGTACCAACCCACCTTGCGCGGGCGTCGAGCCGAAGGCGATCGGATCAACCGTGCTCGCCCCTTCACTTGCCCCACCACCGGCAATGGAAATGTGGTTAGCTTCGGCGCCGGCCATCGTGCCTTCACGCACACTTGGCTCCACTTCCACAGCTATACCCAGAGCTGGCTGCGGATAGTAGCTACCGCCGATTGTTCCGGTGCCGCCTCCGCCTGCGAAGCTCACAAGCCGGACCGGATCGTTAGTGCAACTCACAACCGTCGCTCCAGCCACACCGTTGGACGGCCCAGGACCGTTTCCGGCGCAATCCCACACTCCGGATTCCAGCACCGGGTCGATGCCGAATTTCGATCCGAAATATCCTGGGACGTAGAGTTCCCCCGCTTCCTTGGCTTTCAACCCATGTGGCAAGGTGTCCGTGACCGTGATCGTCCCGCTACTCCCGGCAGCGCCGACGTTAAAGATATTGACCCCAATCGTGCCGCTCGACGAACCTTCCGTAGTAGTCGTAATAGTCGCCCCGGCCGCACCGAGTTCGGCCACCTTCATGCTACCGAGAGCCCCCACAAACATCACGCTATAAGTACCTGGGGTCAACCCGCTGACGACCACGTCAGAACTACCAATACTCGACAGTCCTTCAAGCGCGGACTGCACTTCGCCAACGCTCGCGTGCACCGGCAACGGCTGAGTTTTAGCCCCCTTGAAGGACAGCGTGAACGTCCCAGTTTCCGCGCTCGCCGTGACTTCCTGCACCTCATCCACGCCCTGCACAAAATTCGTCGGATAATTGCTTGCCGACAACTCCCAACCAACTCCGTCCGACATCGCCAACGCAGGGCTGCTCGGGAGCACGCACACTCCAACGACGACAGCGCCAACAAGCCACACAGCTCTACGTACCCTCATGAACGCGCCCCCCGATTGTCACTGGTTCGCCCAGTCTTGCTAGCCGACCGTCTTGCCTTCACCAAACCATATTTCTTGCGGGCCCGCGCTTCGCAACCCCGGCGTCTGCCCTTCCTGTACTTGCCGCAAGTCTTCAGCGCCTTCGCCAGCTTCTGCCCCCGCGTCAACGACCTCACCACTACCTTCGTTGGGCCACCACTCGAGAAGTTCCCGATACCACTGAAGGTCACGCTCGCGGGAGTCGCGAATATCGGCGGAGCAGGCGGTACGCCTTGACACCCCGTACCGGTGCATGCCAGAGATGTTTGACGAAAGCCGCCCCCTACACGTGCGTCATAAATCTCGTTTTCGTCGATCGGTGTCTGCAATTGTCCTAGCCGTCCAGCATGCTCGAAAAAGACGTTGTTCCCTGTCGCGTCAGCGTCAATCAGAAGCGAACCGAATTCGTTATTGGCACCACTCAGCAGGAAGGTGCAGCCTCCAGTAAAAGGCGAGGCGTTCTTGGCTGTACACGTGTTGTCCATTTCGCCGGGCGTCGAGGGACGCTCCCACTCGTATACGTCGTCGACTTGATTCTGGTCATCGGCCACTAGTGATTGTGGCGAATCGAAGAACGCTCTGTTTCCGTCCTGCGATAGCCACCGCTCGGTATAGGTTTGCGCTCCGGCGCTTATCGGCACCGCGGTTTCGAATCCTTCTGCGCCATTTTCCGAGACGAACTGTGCGCCGGTAGGATTGCAAGAGGCGCAGTCGAGCTCATCGTTGGAGATGGAAAAGACATAGACCTCGGGCAGGTTTTCAAAGCCGCTGTCGTAGCCGGTGAGCGCTCGCACCGACTGAAACGCCACGTGCATCCCGTCGGGAGTGACCTGGCTCGTCCGTTCGCCAAGTCCGGAGCGCCAGTCGCCACCGGCGAGACCTTCGGTATTTTCGCTTTTCACGAGGAGTTGATCGTCGGACGCGGAGAGGCCGGCGATGAAGCTAGTCGTTCCGCCATGAAGGACGTAGAGATTGAAGCCGCCGGCCGTCGCCGTTTCGCCGCGGGTGTTCGGTTCAGTTGACAGCGCGTCACCGGCTACGAAATACACGTACGCTCCGTCTTCACCGGTCTGATTGATCCCGAGAACGCCGCGAACTTCCGCGCCTTCGACTGTAAGCGGAGAGCTGGTGTTGGTGGTCGTGTCGAAGCGCCAGAGACGACCGTCTTCAGTGTAATATGCATAGTGGCCATCAGGGCTCGCTGTCCAAAACTCCGCCGGTTCGACCCCCGAGACCGGCACGTTTGTGGTGCCGTCCTCGAGGACGAAAAGGTGCCGCATCGATATGCCGCCGACGATGTCGGTCCAGAAGATCCGCGAGCCGTCAGCCGAGATGTCGTTACTGAAGTCTGGCGCTTCGTTTTCCAGGCCATACCCGCCGAACGTCGCGCTAGGAACAGGTGCCCCTCCAAGCACGTTTACGGTCACGAGACGGCCTTCGCTCCAAGCATAGAGGTTACATGCGAATAGACAGCCTTCCCCGGGGAATCTGCCGTGCTCTTCGTGGCCTTCCGGAAATTCTGTGACTTCTTCCGAGAAAGGAGCGAGCGACGCTTCACTCTGTATAAGCACGGTCCCATTGCCGTCCGAGGCACCCGCGAATAGCGGCCGTCCGCACTGTTTCGGTGTCGTGCCACCGGTGAACAATGGCTGGAAGGAGGCGGTCAGGTCGTCTCTAGTATAGAGCGACGCACACCCGAGTTCGATCCCGCTGGTCAGTGGTGTGGTGTTCCCCTCGTAGAACGCTGTCGTCAGATCGCTCGTGAATGCCTGGTAAACCGCGCTCTTATTGTTTGCTGGTGTAATATCTTCGGCTACCCAGCCCGTAGCCGTTCGGTGCGACAACCATTGATTCCCGAGACCCGGCCCGATTTCGCCGGTGCCTGTCGTCCGTCCAGGTTCCCCCGCATAGGCCAGACTGTCGCCGTCGAAGCTTGACCGAAACAGGAGAGAAGTGGTGAAAGCCTCGTGGCCCGTGGGCGGGACGTGGGTCGTAGGCGCGTACGGTTCGCCTTCGACCGATGGAGTCACCAGCTCGTATTGGCGGTTGTCTGGCAGTGCACTGGTGAGCGGGGTTGTAGGTTCGGTGGCGAGCGCTGTCGCGGCGAGGGCGAGTAGTGTTGTTGCGAGCACGAGTAGACCCGTCGCGATACGTGTGGCCGTCGCGATGGTGGATTTGGTTTTCACCGTTGTGTCTCCTTGGTCGTGTTCGTGCTGTGTTGAAGTTGTGTGTCGAGGTTGAGTCGTTCTGTGACGCGTCGCCCAAGGTCTGTTAGTTGCCATGCGTTCGCATCCCCCTTGAGATGTCCCTGACTGGTGTTTGCGATCAACCCGACGCGCTCCAAGCGGCCGAGCAACTTCGATATCTGGCCCTGGTCTGCCATGCCCGCGTCCTCGCCGAGACGACGGTTGCTCCAACCCGGATGAGCGGCAACGCACTCCAACACGCGAGTCGTGCGATAAGTGAGCCGTAGCTGCAATCCCTCCAATGGATCGGCCGCCAAACGCTGCATACCCGGATGCCTACCGGCCAGCGTGTTGGTCGGAGCGGGTGTTGGGCGTGCCTGCTCGCGCTTGGCCGCGGTGGCCCCGAGATAGGGCAAGACGATCATGCCCGTCAACTCGCCCAACAGACCACCCAACGGGGCGGGCTCGCCGTGTGACAAGCGGGCGTAGAGGATCGAGAACCCCGCACCAACCAAACCCTCGGCGGTCAAAGATCCGCACTCGCTCGCCCGCACGCTCTCCAGGCGCCCTTCATCCACTATTGAGGCGAGGCGTCTGAAGATCGCCTCGCGACGCACCAAAACCTCGGGACCGCCCTGCAACGCTTGCACGACACAAGCCTGTGCGAGCAATGGCTCACGATCGAAGAAGTTCAGGATCGTCCACAAACCCGTACGGATCCGCTCACGCCAGGACAAACCATCCAGACCGGCCTCGGCAAGCTCCCCTTCGATCAGGAGAAGCACGCCCTCCAACGCGGCGTACAAACACGCCTCTCTGTCGGCGAACAGTTCATAGAACGTGCGCCGCGACACACGCGCACGAGCGGTGATATGCCCAACCGACGTATTCGCCCAACCAACCTCATCAACCGCACGAATCGCAGCCGAAAGCAGACGCGCACGCTGAATCTCAGCCAGCTGCGGATGCGAGCCCCCGGGAGTCGCCAAATGCCAATCCGGCACCGGCGCCTTAGGAGCAGCGACAGCCCCAGCCATCACGCCATCCCCATCCCGGGACACAAACAACCAAGCCGGACCTGCCACCCAGCTAGAACCGCGAAACGACCGCGGCGGAGAGGACTAGCGCCTAGAAGGCAGCTGTCCCAGAGAGAGAGAGAGAGAGAGAGACGCGTCAGCGACGCTGACGCGTCCTATTACACCCTCACCAGAGGCGCAAAGACTCCCAACCACGCTATCCCCAAAAGAAAACACGCGAAAACACAACCCTCTCTCAAAAACGACCGGTCCCTCTCCCAAGGGCCCCGCTGAAAGCTTCAGTGTCGACCACAGGGCCGACCCAAAACCCGACCTTATGTACACACCCCCAAACAAAAGGGGCACGCTCGCAATGTACACGTCCCGTCACCTTTTGTCAAGGCCCTACGAAGACCGAACAGGTGTGACGCTCGCGGCGCCAGCTATTCGCCCCTGCCGGAGCCGGCAGCCACCCGCGGCAGCACAAGCAGAGAACTGCGGCCGTGTCGCTGGAGGAAGTCAGACGTGCTCCCCAAGACCAACCGCTTGAGGGGACCGTAGCCGCGCGAGCCGACCACGAGCAGGTCGACCTGGTCGCCCAAGCCGGCCAGCTCCTCGCCCGGCAGGCCTGAGACGGCGCGGCCTTCGACGTCGGGCAATTCGGAGACGTTCTTGTTGGCGTCCTGCAGCATCTCCTCGACGAAGGCGCCCAGAGGCACGGCGCCACCGTAGGCGTAGCTGGCGATCGGCACCACCTGCAGGACCTGGATGGACGCGCGTGTGGGCTCGGCCACTTCGCGGGCCAGGGCGAGCGCGGCGACGCTCTCGGGCGAATCGTTGTAGCCGACCCCGATCTTGGCGAACGGGGTGGGGTGTTCGGCGTAGCCGCGCGCGGCCATCGCGAC
>JBAURN010000335.1:0-9461 GCA_049581225.1 Solirubrobacteraceae bacterium | reverse complement strand
GCGCGTGTCCGAGTTGTGGCCCGGAGGGCTGTCGTGGAGCGTGGACGACGGTCCCCACCCGCACGAGGCGAGCCTGCTCGCGCTCGACTCCTCCCTGGCACGCCGCGAGCTCGGCTGGACGCCGCTGGTGGGCTTGGATCGGGGCCTGGAGGCGACGGTCGCGTGGTACCTGGCCTGGCGGGACGGGGAGGATCCGCGCGAGCTGACTTTGGGGCAGGTGAGCGCGCTGGGCCGATCTGAGTGCTCGTCTCGGGGTCCCCGCCCAGGGGTATAGTCGCCTCGCGTGGAGGCCAACCTCGTCGACGTCAGTCCCCTGTCGGGGCGGCCCGTGGGGCTCTCTGGTCGCCTCTACCGGCTGTGGCCGTGGCTGCCCCTGCCGGTCGGCGCCGCCTACCTGGTGCTGCTGCTGGTCAAGTTCAACCAGATCGTCGCGGCCACCTATCTAAATGCGGACGCGGCCTCGGCGCCCGTGATGGGAGAACTGTTCGGCGGCTCGCCCGCCCACCGCCAGGTGTTCCTGGGCCAGATGGGCTGGTTCTCGACACTCCTGTTCGAGCTCGCCACGCGCTCCTTGCCCGCGCACCGCCAGCTGTGGGAGACGGTCCCCTACGCGATGGCCCTGGCCTCGGTTGCGATGATCGCGTGGGCGACGTGGAGGGTGGCCGGACGCTGGGCGGCGGCGATCGCGGGCGTGGCGATCCTGTGTGCCGGGCCCCACACGTTGGGCCTCTTGTTCTCGCTCAACGACCACTCCACGACTTGGTTCGCGCTGGCGCTGCTGGGGGCCCTGCTCGTCTTCTTCCAGGCGCCGCCCGCCTGGCTGAAAGCGTGGTCGGCGGCCCCGATCGCCCTGGTGGCGGGGGCGGTCGTGGGTGTCAACGCGGCCTCGGATCTGACCCTGATGGTCGCGGGCATCGTCCCGATCGTGTTCGCCGCCGGTCTGACCTGGGTCCTGCATCCCGGCCGAGCGCGGGCGAGCGCATGGTGGTGGGTCGTGGGAACGGTGATCGTGGCCGGCATCTGCGATGCCCTGACCCACAGCTGGGCGCACCACGAGAACGTGCTCACGCCGCCCCAATACGCCCACAACACATTGGCCGCGGCCGAAGCTGTCCCCACCAACTTCAAGCTGTGGTGGCAGTCCTTGATGGTGCTCGGCAACGGCAATTTCTTCGGGGGCACGCTCGACTTCGCCTCGGGACTGCAACTGCTGTGCGCCTTGCTGACCTTGGCGGCGCTGGCCTTGGTGTTGCGCTTCGCGTGGCGCACCCTGACCTCGTCGGCTCAGCCCCTGTGGATCGCCTGGTGCGCGTTCTGGGGCTCCTCCGCGCTGCTGCTTTCGGCAAGCTTCGTGTTCAGCTCCAACCCGATCGACATCAACTCGAGCCGCTATCTCGTAGGCGTCGTCTTTGCGGTGGCCGCGCTCCTGCCGCTGCTGGCCCGGAGCGGCCTGGTGGCCCGTGTGGCGGTCACGGTCGGAGTCACGATATTCGCGCTCAGCGGTCTGGTCTCGCTGTTCAGGAATGAAGAGCTGGCGACGAGTCCCATCAGCTACAGCCTCTACCACCAGCTCGAGCACTACCTGGACAGCAAGCACCTAGCGCTCGGCTACGCCGACTACTGGGACGGGGCGCCGATCATGTGGGGCACCAAAATGCGCATCCGCGCCTATCCCGTCCAGGACTGCGCCCCCAACATGTGTTGGTCCTACCTGCACATGATCACCTCCTGGTACACCACACCGCGTTCCCGCCGGCCCACGTTCCTGATCAACGACGCCGCCCAGCCGAGCCCCGCCGCGCCGACCGCCACCCTCGGCAACGCCAGCTCAGTGCAGCAGATCGGCCCGTTCACGGTGTACGTCTACCCGTACGACATCGCCCGCCGCATGATGCCCTAGCGGCGCCGCCGTTTGTGGGATAGTGCCGCCCTCGACCGACTACCACGGAGGACGCATGGCCAATCGCAAACCGGCACCCCGCACAAGCCTGATCACCCGCACCACCTGCCGGATCTGCGGCTGTCCGCACCTTGCGCCCGTGCTCTCGCTCGGAGACCAGCGGATAGCCGGAGCTTTCGCCGATCCGGGCGGCGCCCAGCCGGTCGAGCGCGCGATCCCGATGGAGCTGGTGCGCTGCGACATGACCCAGGATCAGGAGGCGTGCGGCCTCATCCAGACCAAGCACACGGTCCCCGGCTCGATCCTCTACAGCTCCTACTGGTATCGCAGTGGCGTCAACCGCACGATGACCGAGAACCTGCACGGCATCGCCCGTGGCGTCGAAGCGATCGTGTCGCTGGAGTCCGGCGACCTGGTCGTGGACATCGGCTGTAACGATGGCACCCTGCTTGACGGCTACCAGGTGGAGGGTCTGCGCCACCTCGGCTTCGACCCCTCCGATGTGGCGCGCTACGCGATCGCCAAGGGCTACGACGTCGTCAACGACTTCTACTCGGCCGAGGCCCTGCGCCAACGTCGCCCCGACCAGAAGGCCAAGGCGATCACCTCCATCGCGATGTTCTATGACCTCGAGTACCCCCGCGCGTTCGTCGCCGACGTGGCCGAGGCCCTGGCCGAGGGTGGCATCTGGGTGATGGAGCTGCACTACCTGCCGATGATGCTCGAGGCCAACGCCTTCGACGCGATCGTGCACGAGCACCTCGAGTACTACTCGCTCGCCGTGATCGAGCGCCTGGTCGGCGAAGAGGGCCTGGAAGTCGTCTCGGCCGAGCTCAACGACATGAACGGCGGCTCGATCCGCCTGTTCATCGGCCACGCCGGGCGCCACGAGCGCACGCCCGAGCAGCAGGCGGCCCTGAGCGATCTGCGCGTCAAGGAGTTCGAGCTGGCGCTGGACTCGCCCGAGCCCTACGAGCAGTTTCGCCTTGGCTCCGAGCGCG
This sequence comes from Solirubrobacteraceae bacterium, assembly GCA_049581225.1. GTDB lineage: Bacteria > Actinomycetota > Thermoleophilia > Solirubrobacterales > Solirubrobacteraceae > Palsa-744. The sequence goes on along the minus strand of JBAURN010000335.1, from coordinate 6,560 downwards.
TCCGCGACGAGCTGCTTGCCCTCTGCCAGAAGCTGCACCGCGAAGGCAAGAAGATCCACGTCTACGGCGCCTCCACGAAGGGCAACACGATTCTCCAGTACGCCGGGATCGACAACACCCTGGTCGAGGCCGCGGCCGACCGCAACCCCGACAAGTGGGGCTCGGAGACGATCGCCACGAAAATCCCGATCGTCAGCGAGGAGGACTCGCGCGCGATGAAGCCCGACTACTACCTGGCCCTGCCCTGGCACTTCCTGGAGGAGTTCCTCGAACGCGAGACCGACTTCCTTCAAGGTGGCGGTCAGTTCATCGTGCCGCTGCCGGAGGTCCGGGTGGTCGGCGCCTCTTGAAGGGCAGGCCTCAGCAGTGAGGATCGCCCTGGTCGCCCGCTTTCTGGGCGAGCCGATCGGCCTCGGCACATATGCGGTCAATCTCCTTCAAGCCCTCGACCGCCACGAGGACGATCACGAATACCTCATCTACACGCCGAGTTGGAACGAGGTTCCGCCGCTAGGCCCTCGCTTCCGTGTGCGACGCTCCCGCGCCCTGCGCGGCTCGCGGGCGGCGCTCACGCTGTGGGATCAAGCGGTGCCGCCCCTAGCCGTCGCGCGCGACCGTGTGGATCTCCTGCACTACCTGCACCCGGCCGGCCCGCCCTTCTCGCCTGGCTGTCCCGTCGTCGTCAATCTGCTGGACGCGATTCGCTGGGTGGTGCCCGGCTATCGCCTGCCCTACCCCTATGACTGGTTGGAAAGGCGAGCCGTGCGCCGAGCCGATCTGATCCTCACGCTGTCTGAGAGCGCACGCACCGACATCGAGCGGGTGCTAGGCATCCCGGGCGAGAAGATCCGCGTCGCCTATCTCGGCGGGCCGCCGCTCGACCCCGCGCCTGTCGTTGAGCCACGGTCCCACATCGCGCCTGCCTCCGAGCCCCAGCCCGACATGGCTCGCTCCGCGGAGCCTCCCTACTTCCTGTTCGTCGGCGGCACCGAGAAGCGCAAGAACCTGGCCGCGGCGTTGGAGGCGTTCGAGTCGGTCGAGGGCCACGAGCTGCGCGTCGTCGGCGCCAACACCGCCTCGCCCGTCCACGACGCGCGGCGTGAGCAGGGCGGCGTGCGGTGGCTCGGCTTCGTCGAGGAGGAGGAGCTGGTGGAGCTGTACCGCCACGCCACCGCGCTCGTCTTTCCAAGCCGGTACGAGGGATTTGGACTACCCGTCTTGGAGGCGATGGCGCGCCGCACGCCGGTGATCGCGTCCAACAGCTCCTCGATACCCGAGGTCGCGCGGGGAGCGGCGATCCTCGTCGATCCCGACGACGTGAATGGGTTGGGCGATGCAATGCGGCGTGTCGCCGCGGACGAGGCCCTGCGCGCGGAGTTGACCGAGCGCGGCGCCGAGGTGGTCTCCGGCTTCAGCTGGGATGAGACGGCGCGCGCAACCGTGGCGGCTTACGAGGAGCTTCGCCGCCGGCCGCCCGGCTGAGCGGCTCGCGAGCGTCGTTTACCGTGCGAAGCTCGAGTGGCGCGGTCTGCCGCTGAGGGACGCGCGGGCTGCACGCAGGGCGCGCATCGAGTGGCGTGCCGCCACGAACCCGCCGTGCGGGGTATGGTCGTAGATCTCGCGATAGACCCGGTAGCGCAAGCCGGGCTCGTCGTAGGCCCGGTGGGCGATCCGGCGCAGCTCGGCCAACTCCTCGGGCTGCTCGTGGGCGATCGCGTAGCGCTTCTCGAGCGCCAGCCACAGCGGGAACTCCGCCCTCACCGCGCGGCGGACGTGGGCGGCCTCGGCGCTGTCGGCCCCGAAGTGGGTCGCGGCAAGCTCGTGGTAGCCGTCGATCACCTTGGCGTAGCGGTTGACGATCCCGCGATCCATGAACGAGTCGTTGCCGCCGCGCGTGAGCACGTAGGAGTCGGGCAGGTAGTCGAACGTGGCGCCTTGGGCGATCATCGCGAACAGCCGCCCCACGTGCGCGAACAGGCTGCCAACGAATCGCTCCTCGAGCCCGATCTGCTCCCATCGCTCGCGCTTGAACACGATCGAGCCAAGGAAGCTGAAGAACGCAAGCGTCGTGCTTGCGCGCGAGAAATAGCTGAGTCGCTGCTCGCGTAGCGAGAAATCGAAGCGCGTCTCCTCCGGGATCTGAGCGACCTCGCCCTCACGCAGCGGCTCCATCTCAAAGGAGCAGTACGTGACTCCGCACAGCAACAGCTCGGCGCCGCCCTCGAGCCGCGCGAGCATCTTGGCCAAGGCGCCCTCGCGCATCGTGTCGTCGGCGCCGAACAGCCAGCAGTATTCGCCTTGTGCAAGCGCGACAGTTCGCGCCATGTCGCGGTCGATCCCGCCCCGCTCGGGCCTGCGGTGGTAGCGGATCTGGGGGTAATCCCGTGCGAACGCCTCGACGACCTCGGCCGTGTCGTCGCTCGAGCCGCCGTCGAGCACCACGATCTCGACGCCGTCCCGGAGTTGGGCCACGATGCTCTGCAACGTCTCGCCGATGAAAGCGCCGAAGTTGTACGTCGGGATGCAAACCGAAAGTCGCATCGCTCGCGCTACCTCCACATCCTTCTAACCTTGCGAGCCCTTGGACGCTCTCGAGCCCTTGGACCGGAGATAGTCGAACGGCGCTCTCAGGCGCTGCTTGAGTGGGGTCGGGAGATGGGCTCCGGCGCGAGTGGCGATGCGGTTGCTGAGGAGTACGCCTCGGCGCCGCCATCGCTGGCGCGCCTTCGCTCGCCTGAATCGCCTGATCTCATCGGGCCGCACGAGCTCCTTGTCGGACTCGTGGGCATACCACTCGTTCACGCCGGTGCGACGGAAATGCACATACCCGTGCGCCGCCATGTGCCCACCAACGCGCGGGTCGCCTCCCCGCGCCCGCGGATCGTCGCTGGCCGCATTGTCCTCGATTATTACGATCCGTGGCCTGTGCTTCTCCAAGGTGAAGCCTTTGAGCACGTCCATCTCATGGCCCTCGACGTCGATCGTGATGAACTGAATCTCCGGAAACCCCGCCTCCGCGAGCAGGCTGTCGAGCGTGGCGGTGCGGACCGTTATCTCCTTGACGGCGCCCCCAACCTCGGTGATCCACTCCAGGCGATCCGGGGTCAAATCGAGCGTTGACATCTCCTCCACGTTCTCCGCCACGAAGAAGCTCGCCATGCCCTCTTTGTCGCTCACCGCGCAGTTGACCACCGAGCAGGCACGGTGTTCGCGGATCTGCTCGACCAGGGCCGGGTTCGGCTCGACCAAGAGGCAGCGCCAGCCCCGCTTTTCGAACAGATATGTCGCGCTCCCGGTACGGCCGTCGTAGGCGCCGATCTCGACGCAGCAACCGTCGGTCCGCTCGCCAAAGATTTCCCGCAAGGCGCGATCCTCGCCAAACTGACCGTGCGACTGTGCTTCGGCGCTCGCCATCGGATTCACGCTCCCGCTGGGTGGCGACGGTGGAGCAGGGCATGGCGGATCTCCTCGGGGATCAGCCTCAGCGCCAGCAGGGCCGCCAGGTAGATGGCCAAGCCGATCACAGCAGAGGCAAGCGAACCGACGCCGAGGGCGATCGCGCAGGCGCCCGCAAACAGCATCGCCGCCGCGGCCCGCGCCACAAAGCTGGGTCGCAAGCGCACCCGGGGGCGCCCAAGCGACAGCGACCACTCGTAACACAGCGCGAGCGTCAACTCGGCGGCCACCATCGCGATCGCGGCTCCTTCCGCGCCGTAGGCCTCGATCAGGGGAACGCCGGCGAGCACCACGACCGTCAAAGCGATCGCGTTGCACACGAGCATTGCCCGCAGGCGGTCGAGCGAGAGCAGCCCATAGCCGCGCGCGCCGATGACAAAGGTCCCGAGCAACGCAAAGGCCAGGATGTGCACCACGTCGACCGAGGGCCCAAACCCCGGGCCGGCGATCAACGGCACCGCAAACGCCGCCCCGAGGAACAGGCCGAGGGCCACGCCACAACCGGCGAGCAGCATCGTCTCGACAAGTCTGCGACTGGCGTAGTCAAAGCGATCGTCGTCGTCGCGGGCGGCGCGGGCAAGCAGCGGCAGCGAGGTGGAGACGAGCAACGGCGGCAGCGCCGTGAACGCCACGAGCACGCGAAAGGACACGCCGAAGTAGCCGGTTTCACTGGCGCTCGAGAGGACCGAGACCATGATCTGGGCGATCTGAAAGTAGACGACCGAGAGCACCACCGCGGCCGAGTAAGGCAGGATCCGGCCAACCATCGTGCGCCACTCGCGCAGGTCGATGCTGGGAATGAGGCGAGAGTCGTGACCTCCAACCACCATCGTCACGATCAGAGCGGGAATCGCGACCGGCAGCTGCAGCGCGAAGAACGGCAGCAGTCCGGCCCCGGCCAGCGCGAGCAGCACCGCCTCGATTGCGATCCCGACCTGGATCGCAAGCTGAAGTCCCGCCACCCAGCCGAAGCGCAAACCGACCTGCAGTGGCACCGAGCAGCCGTCCTGCGCGACCAGCACGACCATGCCGGCTCCGGCGATGACCGTGCCCACCACCATCACGGCCGGGTAGCCGACGAGCAACCCAAACAGCACGGCGAGCATCAGCCCACCCAGCGCGATCGTCATGCGGATCCCGAGCAGGTTGCGCAGGAACCGCTGCCCGTCGGCCCTCGGTCCGGATGCGTACTCGCGCACGGCGATGCCGGTGAGACCCAGGTCGCTGACGGTCAGCACGATTGTGACCAGCGCCGTGACGGTCGTGAAATGTCCTGTATTCACCAGGCCCAGATGGCGGATCACGACGGCACTCGATGCGACCGTGGCCAGTGTGCCGATCCCATAGCCACCGATGCGCAAGAGGCTGCTGCGGATCACCGCTGGCCCGGCATCGGTCGTATCGAGGATGTCGGTCGCGTGGGGCGGCGAGTCGGTCACAGGCGGAGCGTCGTCCGTCGGAAGGTCTCTGGGCGAGTCGGCCACGGGCGGCTCGCGGTCCGTCGGTGGGTCTTGCGGCGAATCGGCCACGGACGGATCACGATCGGCCGGGAGCGCGGATACCATTCAGCGACAGGATATTGGACCGTCGGCGTCTTCCACTCGCGTGAAGCGGACGCTCCGGGCGCGTCGAGCACCGCAGTGCCGTGGCGCATGGCGGCATCGCATCGCCGATCGCAAATCCCACATGCCTCTCTCTCTTCAATGCACATCGCGCTCGTCAATCATCACGTAGGCGGAAAGGCCGGCGGTGGCGGCGGCGTGCGGCTGATGCTCGAGCTGGGCGCCGGTCTGGTCGAGCGGGGCCATCGGGTTACCGTCGCCTGCCACGACTTCTTGCGGGACAGCGAGTTTTCCTACGCCGCCGACAAGCTGGAGATCCGCTCGGTAAGGGAAGGCCCGTTCGAGCTGCCCGCGGGCGACCGCGAGTTGGCACGACGCTTCTGGCTTGAGATGCCCAAGGTCGCCAAGTTCGTGCCGCGCGACGCCGACATCGTCAACTCCCACGATTGGATCGCGCTGCGTCCCGGGCGTATCGCCGCCGGGCGCCTCTCGGTTCCCCTGGTCTGGACCCGCAACAACGAATCGCTGTGGGAGCGCGCGATAGTGCCGGAGCTCTCGATCACCGGAGAGCGCTCGTTGCCGCGTCGCGTGCTGCAGGCCGCGCTGACCTGGCCGGACCTGCTCGACGCGCGTCGCGCCGCCGCGATCGCGGTGCTCAGCGCCCAGCAGGTGGAGATGGTGCGCCGCAGCTACCACAGGGACGCCCTGCTTCTGCCCGTCGGGCCGCCCGCGCACTTCTTCGATCCGCCCGCCCGCGCCGCGGCTCGTGCGCGGCTCGGCATAGCCGAGGACGCGTTTCTCGTCGTTGGCATGGGCACGCTTGTCGAGCACCGCTACTTCGATGACCTGATCGAGGCGAGCGCATTGCTGGCCGACGACGCCAAGCTGCACACGCTGATCGCCGGCTCCGACCACGAAGATCGTGCCTGCGGGGATCGGCTGGCCGCGCAGATCGCGGCGGGCGGGCTGGGCGAGCGAGTGACGCTGCCGCGCAAGTCGCTATCGGACGCTGAGCTGAAGGACACCTATGCCGCCGCCGACGTGTTCGTGATCTTGAGTCAGCGCTACGCTTGGGGTCTGGCGCCGCTGGAGGCGCTCGCGTCGGGCACGCCCGTGATCCTGACGCCCGGCGCAGGCGTCTACGACATCCTCGCCGGGCACCCCGGCGTACAGACAGTCCAGGCGCGCGACCCGCAAGCGATCGCGCGAGCGATCGGCGCTTGGCGCGGGGGAGAGGGCCGATCAGGCTTGGAGGAGACGCGCAGCTGGCTGCGCGAGGAATACAGCATGGATCGCTACGTGGAGCGCATGGAGCAGGTCTACGTCGAGATCCTTGGCGGCTAGTCCGATTGCGTGGACGTTCTCGGCGCGTAGATTCCTCTGCGCAGGGCCAGCGACTCGCGCATACCGATCTCCCGATCGAGCGCCTCGCGTGGGGCCTCTCGATGCTCGAGGCCCCGTGCTGAACGCCAACCGGCGATACGCCCCGAGGCGGCCGCCAGGTCGCGCGAAATGAGCGCGTCGGCGAGCGCGACCCCAGCC
>JBAURN010000334.1:0-2670 GCA_049581225.1 Solirubrobacteraceae bacterium | reverse complement strand
CGGTAGAAGCGGTCGAACACGTGGGGGAGGTCGGCCTCTGAGATGCCCGGGCCGTGGTCGCGCACGGTCAGCTCGGCGCCGTGCAGCGCGACCTCGACGGGGCTGCCGGGCGGGCTGTAGTTGACGGCGTTGTCGACCAGGTTGTTGATCGCTCGCCCCAGGCGCACCGGCTCGCCGGTGAGCACGACCGCGTCGAGCTCGACGTGGAAGGGTGTGTCGGAGGAGTGGCGCCGCGCCCGCTCGACGGCCTCCTCGACGAGCTGGTCGAGGCGCACGTCCTCGGTGCCCGCGCGAGGCTGCTCGCCGCGGCCAAGCTCGATCAGGTCGTTCATCAAGAGGGTCAGCTCCTCGATCTGCTCGACCACGTCGTCGAGCATCCGCTGGCGCTCCTGCACGGCCATGTCCCGCTCCTGCTTGAGGATTTCGATGTTCGTGCGCAGGCTCGTGACGGGTGTGCGCAGCTCGTGCGAAGCATCTGCGACGAGCTGGCGCTGAGCGTGCACGGACGCGTCGAGGGCGCTCATCGAGCTCTCGAGGGCGTCGAGCATCGCGTTGAAGCTGAAGGCCAGGCGCCCGATCTCGTCCTCGCCGGCGGGCTCGATCCGGTTGGAGAGGTCGCGGGTGCGGGTGACGTGCTCGGTGGCCTCGGTCAAACGCTTGACGGGCGCCACGGCGGCGCCTGCCACCAGCCGCCCGAGCAGGGCGGCCAGGGCGATGCCGCCGATGTCAAGCACCACCAGGATCAAGCGCAGGCGCGCCAGCGCGCTGTCCACGTCGGTGAGCGGCTGAGCCAGCTGCACGGCGTAGCCGGGCGGGAGGGCCTCGGTGAGAATGCGCAGGTGGATGCCGTTGGCGTGCGCATCGCCGAAGAACGATTTCCCGCCTTTCGCGGCCAGCTCGCGCGCCGCGGCGCTGACGGGCAATTGCACGTGGGGGGAGGAGTCGAACCAGATCCTGCCGCTGGAGTCGATCACCTGCTGGTAGCCGCGCACCTGGTTGGGGCCCGGTGGTATCCCCGGGAAAGCGCGGTGGCGGTTGCCCGGCCTTGTGGGCAGTCGCGGCAGACGATCGAAGCGCGCCACCAGCGGTTGGGCGCGCCCGCGCAACTGACTGTCGACCTGCCCATAGAGCTCGCGTGCGGAGAGCAGGTAGGTGAGCATCGAAGCGAGCACAACAGCGACCGCGACCGCGGCGGCCGAGACGAGCGTGATGCGCCGGCGAAAGCTCATGCTCCCGCTTGCCCGGTCGGGGTTGGAGGCGCGCCGGGCATCATCCCTCCTTCAGGACGTATCCCACGCCGCGCACCGTGTGCAACAGGCGGGGCTCCCCGCCGGCCTCGGTCTTACGGCGCAGGTAGCCCATGTAGACGCCCAATGAGTTGGAGCTCGAGCCGAAGTCATAGCCCCACACGTGCTCGAAGATGATCGAGCGGGTGAGCACCTGTTTGGGGTGGCGCAGGAACAGCTCCAGCAGCAGGAACTCGGTGCGGGTGAGGTTGAGGGGGCGCTCGCCGCGGTGCGCCTCGTGGGCGAGCCGGTCCAGGTACAGGTCCTCGAAGGCGAGGCTCTCCTCCTGGTCGATCTCGTCCGCTCGTCTGAGTAGGGCGCGCACCCTCGCCATCAGCTCGCGCAACGCGAAAGGCTTGACCAGATAGTCGTCGGCGCCCGCATCCAGGCCGGCCACGCGATCGTCCACCTGCTCGCGCGCGGTCAGCATCAGGACCGGCGTGCGATCGCCGCTTTCGCGCACTCGCCGGCACACTTCGAGGCCGTCGAGCACGGGCATCGAGACGTCGAGGATCACCGCGTCGTACGAACCGTCCACCATTTGCTCCAGGGCGTCGCCGCCGTTGCCGGAGAGGGCCACCTCGTAGCGTTCCAGAGTGAGCGCGCGCGAGAGCGCGTGCTGGACGGCGGGCTCGTCGTCGACTACCAGTATGCGCGCGGGCTCTGCCATGGGTTGCGCCGCTCCTCGGCCGGGCAATGGTGGGGCTAAGGTGACGGTAGCGCCAAAGAACCTAATCACGAGGCCGAAGAGGATGCGAAGAATCGTCGATCACGACACGAACGCGGCGATTCGAGATGATCGTAGTGGGGCCGACAGTGGCGCCGGCGATACGAGCTCCGCAAACGGCCGCACAAGCGCACCGGAGAGCGTCAACGACGCGGGCGGCATGTCCGCGCAGTCACGGAGCTTGCGCAACGGCTTGATCAGCCTGGCGATCTTCTTCGTGCTGGTCGCCGCCCTGTTGCTGGCCGTGCCGGGGCTGCGCTCGGCTGGTGAGAAGATCACTGACGCCAACCTCGCGTGGGTCGCGGCGGGAGTCGGCTTCGAGCTGCTCTCGTGCGCCGGCTACGTGGTTCTGTTCGAGCTCGTCTTCAAGATGGAGCGGCGCTTCAGCCGGCGCTTGGCTCTGTCTGAGCTGGGCGTCAACTCGGTCGTGTCGCTCAGCGGGATCGGGGGGATCGCGCTGGGGGCCTGGGTGCTGCGCACCAAGGGCGTCTCGGTCGAGCGCATCGCCCGACGCTCCGTTTTGCTGTTCGTGCTGACCAGCGCCGTGAACGTGGCCGCGGTGGCGCTGATTGGCATCCCGATGTGGCTGGGGTTGTTGCCGGGCTCTCAGGACCCTTTGCTCACGCTGCTGCCGGCCGCGCTGGCGATCGCCACGAT
>JBAURN010000333.1:0-16201 GCA_049581225.1 Solirubrobacteraceae bacterium | reverse complement strand
GGGGTGCCCCGCGCGCGCGGGGGGGCCTTCTGAGCGTTTGCTTGGTGGCCGCGCTCTGTGTGTCCGCGGCGTTGCTCGCCGGTGGCTGCAGCGGCGTCGTCTCGCCGGACCTGTTCATCGTCTATCGCAGCGGCAGCGCGCCGGGCGCCAAGCTGACAATGCTCGTCAACGAAGAAGGGGTCGTCCACTGCAACGGCGGACCCGCGCGTCATCTGAGCGATCCCCAGATCATCGAAGCGCGCACGATCCAGGAAGGCCTCGAAGGACCCGCCTCCGAACACGAGTCGCTGCCCGCCCAATCCGGCTCGGTGCTCAGCTATTACGTGCGCGACGCCAACGGCAGCGTGCGCTTCAGCGACAACTCGGCCCACCAACCTTCAGCCACGCGCAAGCTGGCCGGGTTCGTGCTGAGCGTGGCCCAGGGTGTTTGCGGTCTCTCCCAGCAGGGGGCCTGAGCGCCCGGTCGCGCACCGTGTATGGGCGCGAGCGACGATCGTCGCGCCTACCGTGGGCGTCTGCGAATGCTCAGTTGAAGTGGACCTTGCCGTTGGAGTGGGCCCGCTCCTGGGCGCGCTCGCTCAGCTCCAGCTGCTTGAGCGCGGCCCTGAACAGCAGTGTGAGCAGACGCAGACGAGCATTCTCCGAGCGCAGCTCCAGCAGCTCCTGCTTGGCCTCGGCGCCGAAGTCGACTGTCGCGGCCATGCCGTAGGCGTCCAACGCCTCCAGCTCCGGCGCTGAGAGGGTGCGGTCGGTGGCGACCTCCACCAGCTCGCCGTACAGCTCTTTAGCCTCACCGGCGGCCTCCTCGTCGAGAGGCTCCGCGGGCTCCTCCAAGAACTCAACGATCCCGGCCGGATAGGGGAGGTCGTCCTGGCGCTCGAGCAGGCGGAAGACTCTCGTTCCGCGCACCAAGATCGTGAAGCGACCGTCGTCCTCGCGATCCAGGACACGCTCGATCTCGCAAGCACAGCCGACCGGCTTGAGCTCCTCCTCCGACAGCCACACGATCCCGAACTCGCTCTCTCCCTCCAAGCACTCCTCGATCATCGTGCGGAAGCGGTGCTCGAACACGTGCAAAGGGACGCTCTCGGTTGGGAGCGCCACGATCCCAAGCGGGAACAGCGGGAAGTCCTGGACGGGCACTTCGGCCATCGGTTCAGTCTAGGTCGAAGCGGTGCTCGTCCCGGACGGTCACTACACTTCCGCTGATGGAGAACGAGCTGATCAAGAAGATGATGTGGTCCGGCCTGCTGACGGCCGTGGGCGCCCTCGCGAGCATCCTCACGCAGCGCACCGCGAGCGCCGTGTGGAGGCGACTGTTCGACGAGGAGCCTCCGGAGTGAGCAGCGGCGCAGGTCCCGGCGGGGCCCGCCAACCCGGGATCGCCGCGACGATCACCGAGGTGACTGAGCGGGCGAGCGTCCTGGTCCGAGAGGAGATAGAGCTCGCCAAGACGGAGATCACCGAGAAGGCGACCCGCCTGGCCAGGGGCGCGATCGTGGCGATCGTGGCGGGCGTGTTCTTCTTCACGGCCCTGTTCTTCGTCCTGATTGGGTGCGCTTGGCTGCTCTATTACGAGCTGCCGATCGGCAACCAGTTCACCTACTTCTGGGGCTTCTTCGCGATGGCCTTGATCCTCGTCGTGCTCGGCGTGATCGCTGGCCTGCTCGCCTACAGGGCCGTAAAGGCGGGTGCGCCGCCGACCCCGAACATGGCAATCGAGGAGGCGCGCAAGATCCGCGAGACGGTCAGCTCCTCCTCGGACACTCCCCCTTCCGGCGCCGCCTCAGCCGCGCCCGCGGCCGCCAACCCGACTGCCGCGACCGGTGTTCCCGTCGCCGCGACTCCTCCCGCTTCGGGCCCGCCCACCGCCGCGACGCCGCTGGTGCCGTCGGCCGGGCCCACGAATGCAACCGACCTTGGAAGGGGGACCGTCGATGGCGGGGCGCACGACAGCTGAGATCCGCGACTCGATCGAGTCCAACCGCGCCGAGCTCGCGCTCTCCCTGGACAACCTGCACACCGAAGTGGCGCGCATCACAGACTGGCGCGCTCACGTGGAGCGCCACCAGCGCGAGATCGCGATCGGGGCGGCTGTGGTGGGCGTGCTGCTGCTGGGACGACGCCGGCGCAAGCGTAAACGGCGCGGCTGAGCCTTGCGCCATACGGGCGCCGATACATGAGGATGCCGGCGGCGGACCAGCCCAAACGCCGCCCTGTGCGTCAGCTCACCAGCGCATGTGGGAGCGCGCCGACACCGAGCAGGCCCGGGCCGGTGTAGGTGCCGATCACGGGTCCCACCTCGGAGGTGAAGATCGGCTCTGAGCCGAAGATCTCCCGGCAGCGCTCGATCAGGCGCTCGGCCTGGTCGTGGGCTTGGATGTACTGGACAACCCAGCGGTCGGCGCCGCCGTCCTGCAACTCGTGGGCGTACTGGACCATGCGCTCGAAAGCTCGCTTGGACGTTCGCACGCGCTCGACCGGGGTGATCTCGTACTCCAAGGAGAGGATCGGCTTGATCTTCAAGGTGCCGCCGATCCATGCCTGGGCCTTGCCGACGCGTCCGCCGCGCTTCAAGTACTCGAGCGTGTCCAAGCAGAACCAGATTTTCAAAGCCTTGCGCGCCTCGCGAACCCGGGTGGCGACGGCCTGCTTGTCAGCTCCACCGCGAGCGGCGGCGGCTGCGGCGAGCAACAGCAAGCCAAGCCCGCCACAAGCCGTTTCCCCGTCGAGCACCTCCACACGCTCGCCCAGGCCCTGCTCGACCAGCAGGCCATGGGCTTGACGCGCGGCTTCGCAAGTGCCCGAGATGCCTCCCGCCAGGTGCACCGAGACGATGTCCTTGCCTTCGTCGAGCAAAGGCTCCCAAACGGCCAGGAAGTCGCCGATAGAAGGCTGGGATGTCGTGGGCAGGTCGGGGTCGGTGCGCAGGCGTTCATAGAACGCGTCAAACGAGTCCAAGTCGATCTCGCGCTTGGGGTCGTCGCGCCAACCCACGTACAGGCTGACCTGACGGATGCCTTCTTTGTCCGCCAGCTCGCGCGGCAGGTAGTTGGTGGAATCGGCTACGACGGCAACTGAAGTCATGCGGCGCGGCGGACCCTACCGCACGCGCCAGCGAGCTTCGCGCCGCCTCCTACCGCGCGGCTTCGCGCGGCCTCGCACCGTTCGCGCGTCGCCCGGACGGGGGTGTACCTGCTTATGAGAGGCGATTCTCGATCGGCGTAAAGCCGGCCGGCTGCGGCTCGCTCGCGATCGGCTGTGCCGGAGCGGGCGCGTCCTCGGCGCCCTCGAGCCCGAGCGCTTCGGCAAGCTCGCCCGACTCGTACATCTCGGTCACGATGTCGCAACCGCCGATCAGCTCGCCCTTGGAGAACAACTGGGGGATCGTGGGCCAGCCCGAGATCGCCGAGAGCTCCTGGCGGATGCGAGGGTCCGGCAGGATGTCGACGGCCGCGAAGGGCGCTTGCAATGACTGGAGCATCGCGACCGTGCGCGCGGAGAAGCCGCAGGCGGGCGCGTCGGGGGTGCCCTTCATGAAGAGGATCGTCTCGTGCTCCGAGATCGCCTGCGCGATCGCGTCATGGATGGGGTTTGACTGGTCGGACATCGGCTACTCCTGACTGGAGGTTTTCAGCGAGAGCGCATGGATCGGGCCGCCGATCTCATCGCCGAACACGCCATACACAAGCTTGTGCTGCTCGATGCGGCTACGCCCCGCAAAAGCTGGGGATACGACGGTAGCGCGGAAGTGGTCGCCGCCGCCGGTGTAGTCCTCGACGTCGGCCCTGGCCTCCGGGATGGAGGCCTCGATCCGCTGCTTGATCTCCTCGGCTGTGGGCATCGGCTTCCAGCTTAGCCAAGAAATGAGGTCGCTATACTTTGGAAAGCGATGATCTCGATTACGGACAAGGGCGCGGAGAAGGTACGCGAGTTCCTGGACGCGCAACAGGCCGATGTCGCGCTTGCGGGTTTGCGTGTAGGCGTGCGCGGCGGGGGCTGCTCCGGCTTTCAGTACCAGCTGGCCTTCGATGAGCAACGCGACAGCGACCTTGTGTTCGAAGACCACGGGCTCAAGCTGCTGGTGGACAACGAGAGTCTCCAATTCGTGAGCGGCTCGATCATCGACTACCAGGAAAGCCTGCAGGGCGCGGGCTTCAAGGTAGAGAACCCCAACGTGGTTGCTGCTTGCGGCTGCGGGTCCTCGTTCCGCGTGGCCGAGGAAGAGCAGGTCTCAGCGGTCTGACGGCCGGGGAGCGGCGCGATGCTGCGTCCTGCCTCCCTCGTGTGCTGAAGGGCTCGGCGGTCTGACGACCGGTCGGAAGGGCCGGATGCGCCGCTCCCTTGCTGCTTTATTTGTTGACGCTCGCCTTGCCGGGATGCCCTGTGGGGCGTACCACCGGTTCGTTGTTCAGGGAGCGCCACAGATAGCGGCACGCCAGGGTGCGATGTGGGCGCCAGCGCTCGGCCAGGCGTTCCATCGTCTCGCGGTCCGGGTCTTCGAGGCCATATGCCTTTTCGATCGCCCGCTTGATTCCGAGGTCGCCGGGTGCCATCACGTCGGGGCGGTGCAGGTGGCTCATCAGAAACATGTGGGCCGTCCACTCGCCGATGCCCTTGACCGCCACCAGCTCGGTCATCACCTCCTCGTCTGAAAGTGAGTCCAGGCGGTCAAGCTCCAGTTCGCCCGAGAGGATGTGTTCAGCAAGGGAGCGCATGAAGCCCACCTTCGAGCGCGACAGGCCGACCGCGGCGCGCAGCTCTTCGGGGTCGTCGGCCAACAGCTCCTCGGGCTTTGGCGTGTGGCCGAAGCGGTCGGTGAGCCTCCCGTAGATCGCGGCGCCCGCCTTGACGGACAGTTGCTGGTTGACAACCGCGTGCAGCAGGGCTCCGTAGTGCTCCTCCGGCGCCGCTTTCTTGCGCGGAGGGCTGGAGATGACGCCGCACATGTCGATCAGGCCGGCCATCGTCGGGTCGGCGGCGCGTAGCTCCTCGACAGCCGCCTTCTGGGAGCGAGCCATCCTCAGCCGGCCCGCATGGCCTGGGTGTCCAGGGCCACCGGCTCGCCGTCGAGCGCGTTCAAGGCCCGCTCCAGCGAGCACGCGATGCACGTGAAGCTGGGGGTGTCCCGGACGGTGAAGCGCGAGGCCTCGGTCGTGCGCAGGCGTTGGACGAGGTCCAAGAACGTGCCCACGTCGTCGGTGTCGAAGGCGACCACGAACTCCTGGTCGTCAAGGCCGAAGGAGTAGGTGGTGTGGTTGTCCACCCCCGGGTATTCGCGTCCCACGGTGATGTGGCCCTGCATGATCCGCCAGCGCTCCTCGGCGGGCAGGGCGTACCACTCGCGCGACTTGACGAAGGGGTAGACGAACACGTACTTGCCCCTGAAGCCGCGCGGGTTGACGCGCTCGTCTTCGGAGTATTCCGAGCTCTTGCGCATCCCAAGGAACGAGTAGGGCTGCTCGGCCCACTTCATCAGCCCGCTCTGCGCGAGGACCACGTGGAACTCGTGGATCCTGTCGAGGTTCTCGGCCTCGGAGATGAGCAGAAGGTCGGCGTCGCCGCGAGTGCCGACCAGCGAGAAGGACTGCAGCAGGTGACCGTCGGCGAAGTCCTCGCAAGCGGCGGCGAACTCCCGCTTGCCCTCGGCGCGGGCATCCGAGTCCAGGCGGCGCCAGGCCGGGTCGAGCTTGAGGAAGGTGTACTTGACGAAGTGGCGGTCGGTCATGAAGGTTCCGTCGGGCAGAGCCGAGTATATGGCCAGTCGAGTCAGCTTCGCTGAGAAGTGTACACCAATGCCCACCAGTAGGTGTATCATGGTGTATGTGGCAAGGACGAATCTTGAGATAGACGAGGACTTGGTGGTCCGCGCCATGCGGCTGTACCGCCTGCGCAGCAAGCGCGAGGCCGTGGATCTCGCCTTGCGCCGGCTTGTCGGAGAACCGATGAGCAGACAGGAGGCGCTCGCGATGGAGGGAACCGGTTGGGCAGGTGATCTGTCCGAGATGCGCTCCCCCGATGAGATCTCGCCACAGTGATCCTTGTTGACAGCTCGGCATGGGTGGAGTTCCTGCGATCGACCGGCAGCGCCGTCCATTTGCGCTTGCGTACTGCACTCGAGGACAGTACGGAGCTGTCGAGCACGGACGTGATTGTGATGGAGATCCTCGCCGGAGCGCGCGACGATAGCGACCGCGACCGGCTGCGACGCTTGCTCTACGGGTGCACCTTCCTCGCGGTCGACGGGCCCGCGGATTACGAGTACGCCGCCGGGCTCTACCGTCTCTGCCGTCGACACGGTGAGACACCCCGCAAGCTGACTGACTGTTTGATTGCCGCCGTGGCGATCCGCAACGACGCCGAGCTGCTGTGCGAAGACAGCGATTTTGAAGTCATAGCTCGCTACACCCCATTGCGACTTTCATCGGAGCCCTCACCAGAGGTCAATATCTAGATCCGTTTCTTGCTAATCACTGACCCATAAGGAACAGAGCATTGACAAAGAGGCATGGGTCGGTTATGGTGCTCATGTCTGGCATCCGTCGTGGACGCCAGGCCCCCAACGGGGGACCCCATGCGGGGTCAAACATAAGGTCAGGTATGGGTCGGTCCGCGTGGCCGGCAGCTAATCGTTTGACGGGGACCTTGGGAGAGGGACCGGGTCGCTTCTGAGAGGGAGTTGTATTTCGCGTGCATTCACTGAGGGATAACGTGCTTGAGAGTCCGTGCGTCGCACGACGGCCCGTAATAGGACGCGTCAGCGTCGCTGACGCGTCTCTCTCTCTCTCTCTCTCTCTGGGCCGGCGGCTGTCTAGGCGCTAGGTCCAGTCGCCGCGGCAGCGCCGCGCGAGCATCCGGACCGAACGTCCGGGTTCATAGCCCTCGGGCAAATAAAGCATCTGCATGGTCGAGGCGTCCCCTCGACCGTTTACTCGTTAACACACGCCTCGGCTATGGGGCTCGTATTCGGAGGGCCTCATGGTGATGAGCAGAACCCCGGTCTCGCTGCGCGTCGTGGCCACACTCCTGGCATCGATTTGTGCTCTGGCGGCACTCGCGCTCGGCGGCGGCACGGCACAAGCGGCGATCACTCACCCTTATACAGGCACCTCGTTCGGTCCGAATGGAACTGGAGCGGGGAACTTTGGGCGGGTCGTAGGCGTCGCGGTTGACTCTCGCGATGGTGATGTGTTCGTGCTCGATAATTCTGAAGGTGGGCGCGTGTATAAGTTCGATGCCTCCGGCGAACCGGTCGACTTCTCCGGTTCGGGCACGAACGTAATCGAAGGAGTGGGGAGTGCCAATGACGCCGAAGAGGAGGTGGCCGTAGACGGGTCCACTGGTCCAGATGCCGGCGACATCTATGTCGCGAATAACAAAGGTGTTCGCATCTATGGAGAAACCGGGGCGCTCCTCGAAGAATTGACCGGTGGAGAGATGTGCGGTGTCGCGGTCGATCAATCCGGCAACGTCTACGTCGGTATCTATCCCGAAACAGTCAGGCGTTATGCGCCTTCCTCCAGCCCGGTCACAAACAGTGACGAAGACGCCTCGATCGTGGGGGTCTCTTACGTGTGCAATGTGGCGGCTGATGAAGCCGGGGATGTGTACGTGGCGAGCTTTTCTGGAGGGATCACCAAGTACGACGCGCTGCAGTTCGGTTCTCTCGCGCCCGCGGGTGCCAGTATCGATGGGAGTGCTCGTACACTCGCGGTCGATCAGGCCAGCAAAGAAGTATTTGCGGACAGCAGCAGGGTCGTCGTTCAGTACGACACGAGCGTCGAACCGGCCAAGATGCTTGACTCCTCGGGAGGCAGCGGCGCCCCTGGTGCGCTTGTGGGCTCGTACGGTGTAGCCGTCAACGCTGGTGGGGAACTGTACGTTGGCGATGGTGGTCGCGTGGAGATCTTCGGTGGCCTGGAATCCGTTCCTGGGGTGCAGACCGAAGCGGCGGGCTCGCTGACGGCGTCACAGGCCACTTTGCACGGCTCAGTCGAACCATCCGGTGTGGAAGTGACCAGCTGCGTCTTTGAATACGGCGAAGGCTCGCTCGACCACAGCGTCCCCTGCACGCCCGCGCCGCCGTATACGGGCTCGCCGGTGGAAGTCTCAGCGGTACTCAGCGCTCTATCGCCCGGAGCCACGTATCGCTACCGGATCGCCGCGAGCACCTTACACGGCACCTATCAGGGCGAAGAACAATCATTCACGACCGCCGGTCCGAAAGTATCCAGTGAGAGTGTAGAAAACATTGGCGCTGGCAGCGTGTCGCTTGGAGCTTACATCGGTGCCGGTGGCGAAACGACTACGTATCGCGTTGAATATGGGATGTCGAGTGCTTACGGCACGACCACGGCGCCGGTCGAACTGGAAGGCAACGAAGCATTCGTGCAAGTCCCGATCCGTGGGCTTGCTCCTAAAACGACCTACCACTTCCGTTTTGTGGCGGTCAACGCCCTCGCGACGACATACGGTGAAGACACGACTTTCACGACAGCCGAAGTCATCACCAACGAGTCCGTCTCCCAGGTCGGCTCGACGAACGCCACCATTAGGGCCGAAATCGATCCACGCGGGATCCTGACCAGCTATGAGGTCGAATACGGCACCAGCACCGCGTATGGCTCAAGCACGTCCCCCGTCGACATTGGGGCAGGCGAAGCCCGCGTCCCCGTTGTGGCGCACTTGAGCGAACTGCAGCCAGGGATTGCCTACCACTTCAGGTTCGTCGCGATATCGGGCCAGGGGAACGCCGTAGGCGCTGACACGGTGTTCTCGACGCACGTATTGTCTATCTCGGATCTGCCGGATGGTCGCAACTATGAAATGGTCACTCCGGCGGATAATCAGGGAGCCGAAGTATATGCGCCCCAGGATGCAGGCCACGAAGGCCAAGACACTATATTTAACGCCGAATACCCCTTTGCGGCGGCGGCTGATGGAAGGGCGGTCACCTATATCGGCTCTCCGACGTCAGGCGGCAACGGCAACCAGGGCAACGGTGGAGGCAATCAGTTCCTTGCGCGTCGCAACGCAGATGGGAGTTGGACGCAGATAAATCTTCAGCCCAACGGTTATCCCCATCCGCTTTACGCGGCGTTTTCACCCGACCTTCGCTACGGGGTGGTCAGCTCGCCCGAACCGCTCACCGCGGACGCCCCGCCGGAACCCTTTGACGGGCTGTATCTCCGCGACAACGACAGCGGAAGCTACCAGTCGTTGCTGACAAGGACCCCACCCAATCGGTCAGGGTATGAATTTGGATCTCCGGCTCGGCATTACGCGCCCGACGAACTTGGCGAAGCGGGATGGCCCGAACACTTCGCCGGCGGTTCGGCCGATTACTCGCATCTCTTGTTCGAGGCGAACGATGTGCTGGCGAGCGGCGCAGTCGATCCGGGCGAAAGATCGAATAACCTGTACGAGTGGGTTGGCGGCGAGTTGCATACCGTCAACATCTTGCCTGACGGTGGAGCGGCGCCCAACGCGTCCTTTGGGTCGGAAGAACAAAGCTCCGGAGCACATGCCGATTTCAGTCACGTCATCTCCTCCGACGGTTCTCACATCTTCTGGACGGATTTGACTAAGGAAACAATCTATGTCCGTGAAGACGGGGTTCGCACCGAGCAGATCGCTGAAGGGGCTACTTATCTGACGGCGTCGGCCAATGGATCGCGGGTCCTGTACACCAAGGCTGGGGACCTCTACGAAGACGATCTGGAAGACGGCATCACGCGCGATTTGGCTCCTGGGGCGGAAGCGCTGGGTATCGCTGGAGCGAGCGAAGACCTTGGGTATGTGTATTTGGTTGGGCGGGGCTCGTTGGCACCTGGGAGCACGGCGGGCGATTCGAATCTCTACCTACTGCACAACGGGCAGACACGGTTCATTGGGTCACTGAATGGAACTTACGAAGAACTATACAACGGCGAAGTCCGTCCGTGGCAGTCGGATATGGGTCTCCGGGACGCAGAGGTCACGCCTTCGGGTCACGATCTGGTGTTCATGGCGGAGTCGAGCCTGACCGGGTATGACAACGTCAATAGTAAAGGCGTTGAAGTTCCGGAGGTTTATGTATTTGACGCCGATAGCGGTGCGCTCTCTTGCGTCTCGTGCGATCCGAGCGGCGTGGCGCCTACGGTGCATTATGGCTCACGGGCCGGCAGTGCTGGTGGCTTGTTGGCGATCAGTGGACAGATGACGTATCAGTTGCGCACGATCTCCGAAGACGGTTCGCGTGTTTTCTTTGAGAGTGCTCAGCCGTTGGTCCCCCAGGCGCAAAATGGGAGGCTGAATCTCTATGAGTGGGAGCGTGACAAGGCGGGCAGTTGCGGCGATGCCGATGGCTGCATTTACCTGCTCTCCAGCGGCACGAGTTCAGGCGCCTCTTATTTCATCGATGCCGGTGCTAATGGCGACGATGTGTTCATGATGACGAGGTCGGCGCTGGTGGAAGCGGACGGTAACGAATACAACGATATTTACGATGTTCGTATTGGTGCGACGATACCGCCGGCGCCGCCGCAGTGCACGGGTACGGGTTGCCAAGGCGTAGCCGCGTCCCCGCCGGTATTCGCGACCCCGTCGAGTGTCACCTACGACGGTGTTGGTAATTTCGCGGCGCCGTCCAAGCTGGTCATCAAGAAGTCGAAATCGAAGCCGAAGAAGAAGACGTCGGGCTGCACCAAGGAATCCAATAAAAGCAAGCAGAAGTCTAAGAAGGCGGCGAAGTCCAAGGCGAAACCGGTCCTTCGCAAAGCAAAGAAGGCCGCCAAGTGTGTGCGGCGCACCGCGAACGAGAGGGGCGGACGATGAGGACCTTTGGCTCTTGGCAAATGGCGCACGGGACGATGACGAGAGTTGGTGTGGTCGTGGTGCTCGCGCTCTGCGCTCTGGTTGGCACGGTGGCTTCCGCGCAGGCGGCTGAGGTGAGTGCGCCCGGGTGGGAGGTGACTCCGATGGTGTTCCCTTCGCATCTGAAGCCGGGCAGTGAAGGATATATCGTGCTCGCGATCTATAACATCGGAAAAGGGACCAGCAGGGGTCCGATAACTGTTACCGATCAGCTGCCTGCGGGTGTGATCGCCACCGAAGCCGGCTATGTCAACGACATTTATGAACACGCTCACGAAGGCATGTGGGACTGTAAAGTCGGGTCCACGGTAGCGTGCAGGAGTAACAGTGTTCTGCCGGAAATGCAGGCCGGTGAAATCCAGAAGTTGGCGATCGCCGTCAAGGTGCCAGCGAACGCGTCCGGGACGGCGCTGAACCAGGTGACTGTGTCGGGCGGAGGTGCGCTCACACCGGCGAGCGTGTCTGAACCGCTGAACTTCGAATCGACGCCTTCGGCGTTCGGGTTTGAGAACTTCGATGCGTGGTTCTCCAACGATAACGGTACGATTGACACCCAGGCGGGCTCGCATCCGTACTCTCTCACGGTCTCTTTCACGCTGAACAACAGCGGCGCCCGGCCGTCTGGCGAAATACGCGACGTGGGTGTCAACCTGCCCCGCGGTCTGATTGGAAATCCGACGGTGATGCCACGCTGCACAATGGCTCAGTTGAACGCTGAGGACTGCCCGGCAGATAGCCAGGTAGGGGTAGACACTGTGTGGATCACCGGCGGTCCCGTGCCGCTGGGCTTTCCGGAAGGTCAGCGTCCCAAGATCTCCGAAGAGGCGCAACTCACGTTTATGTTGCCTTTGCCCGTGTATAACATGGTGCCGCCGCCCGGAGTGCCGGCGCAGCTCGCGTTCGCCATACAGGGAATAGGCGTCAAGATCAACGTGGGTGTGCGCAGCGGCAGCGACTACGGCCTCTCAAATACGATAGACAACATCCCGCAACGCGAGATCGTATTCAACACGATCACGGTCTGGGGCGATCCGGCGGAACCAAGCCACGACTGGATCCGTAGTCGACGCGTAGAAGAAGGGAATGAAGAATCCGGTATAAAATCCGATATTGCGGATACGCCGTTTCTTACTTTGCCTACGTCTTGTGAAGGCCCGCAGGCTTTCACCGGTTCGACAGATGAGTGGCCGGTGGAAGGCATCGAGGCGCCGATATCGGAAGCGAGTATCCTCTCGCACGAAACGTCGGGCGTGCAGACCGGGATAACTGGTTGCGATCAATTGAGCTTCGATCCATCGCTGACGGTGTCTCCGGATACGTCCAGTGCCGAAACTCCGGCTGGTTTGACAGCCGAAGTGAAAGTGCCGCAGGAGGGGCTGACGGCGCCAGGGGGTCTTACGACCTCGAATATCAAGGATACGACGGTCACGCTGCCGGAAGGCGTTGCTATCAATCCCGGCCAGGCGCATGGTCTCGCTGTCTGTTCGCAGGAACAGTCGGCTCTCGGTACAGAAGGTGAACCAAGTTGTCCTGGTGCTTCGAAGGTCGGTACCGACGAAATCGAAACGCCGCTGTTGTCCCATGGCGTGAAGGGCGATATCTATGTCCTTGATTCCAATCCGCCGAATCTAAGGCTGTTGGTGGCCGCTTCGGGTGAAGGGGTGAACCTGAAGCTCGTCGGTGACGTGCATTTGGATGGGACGACAGGTCGTTTGACGACCGCGTTCAGGGAAACGCCCGAGTTGCCGTTCACGACATTCCGCCTCTCGTTCTCGGGTGGCGCGCAGGCGGCGCTGTACACGCCGTCGAGGTGCGGTACCTACGCCACGAGCTCGGACTTCACGCCGTGGAGCGAACCGGCGGTTTCCGATGCCTATCCACAGAGCAGGTTCGTCATCAACGCCGGTCCCAACGGGAGTGCCTGCCCCAGTGGACCGTTGCCGTTCTCACCGTCTTTGACAGCCGGCTCCACCACCGATCAGGCGGGTGGCTTTACGGACTTCTCGCTGCTGTTGACCAGGGAAGACGGTCAGCAACGGATCGGGAGCCTGCGGTTCAAGACACCCGAGGGACTGCTTGGGATGATCAGCAAGGTGTCGTTGTGCCCGGAAGCGCAGGCTAATGCCGGTACTTGTTCGCCGGCTTCGCAGATCGGGCACACGGTGGTTGAGGCCGGTCCCGGGCCGTATCCGTTGGTGGTGCCGGAACCCGGTCAGCCGCCCGCGCCGATCTATTTGACCGGAGGCTATAAGGGCGCGCCGTATGGGTTGAGCATTGTGGTGCCGTTGCATGTCGGTCCGTTCACGCTGCAAACCCAGATCGTCAGGGCGAGGATCGAAGTCGATCCGATCACCACCCAGTTGACGATCACGACCGATCCGTTGCCGACGATCATCGACGGCATCCCCGCCGATCTGCGTGCGATCAACGCGGTGATCGATAAGCCCGGGTTCATGTTCAACCCGACGGGGTGCGAACCGGGTGCGTTCTCGGGCGCCGCGTACGGCATGGAAGGCTCGACTGCGCCGATCTCCTCTCATTTCCAGATGGGTTCGTGTCGCAGCTTGACCTTCAAGCCGAACTTCAAGGTCTCAACCAGCGGGAAGACGTCGAGAGCCAAGGGTGCGAGTCTCGACGCGAAGATCCTCTACCCCACGGGGGAACTGGGAGCAAACCAAGCCTCCTCGCAGTCGAACGTGAAGATGGTCAAGGTAGATCTCCCCAAGCAATTGCCGTCCAGGTTGACGACGTTGCAGAAGGCGTGCACCGCGGCGACGTTTGAAGCGAATCCCGCCAACTGCCCCGCGGACTCAAAAGTCGGGACAGCTACCGCGATCACACCGGTGTTGCCGGTCGAGTTGACCGGACCGGCGTATTTCGTGTCCTACGGTGGCGCGAAGTTCCCCGAACTGGTGGTCGTCCTACAGGGCTACGGCGTCACCGTGTTCCTGCACGGCGAAACGTTCATCAGCAAAGCAGGCATCACCTCGAGCACCTTCCGTCAGGTACCGGATGTCCCGATCACGAGCTTCGAGTTGAAGCTGCCCGAGGGCCCCTTTAGCGCGCTCGCGGCCAACGGGAACCTGTGCGCCAAGACGCTGCTGATGCCGACCGCGTTCACCGGCCAAAACGGCGCCGTGATCCACCAGAACACGCCGGTCGTCGTCACCGGTTGCGCGAAGCACAAGACCAAGAAAGCCAACAAGCACAACAAGAAGCACGTCGCCGGCAAGAAAGCGAGCAGGGGGAAGTAAGCCATGCCCACGGCAATCGTGCCCGATTCCACGCGTCAAGGTGCCCATGTCGTCGAGATGCAGCGTCGCCGGCTGTTGTGGGCGATGGTCGAGGTTCTCTGCGAGCATGGCCTGGAGGACGCCCAGGTCGGTCGCGTGTGCAAGCGCGCGGGTGTCTCGCGCCGCACGTTCTATGACCTGTTCGTCGACCGCGAAGCGTGTTTCCTGGCGGCGTTCGAGCTCGCGATCGAACAGATCGCCGAGAGGATCGTGCCACGGTTCGCCGGGGATGGACGTTGGCGGGAGCGGATCAGGGCGGGGTTGACGGCGCTTCTGGAGCTGCTAGACGAAGAGCCGGGTCTCGCGAGGCTCTGTGTCGTGGAGACGCTCAAGGGGGACCCAAGAGTGATCGCGCGCAGGCGCGAAGTCATCGAGACGCTGATCGCCGCGATCGACGAAGGTCGCCGCGAAGCCAGAACCGTCCAACCGCCGGCGCTCACCGCCGAGAGCACGGTCGGCGGGGCGATATCGGTGATTCACGCACGCCTGCTCGAACACGAGCACGAACCGCTGGTCGGTCTGGTCAACCCACTGATGAGCATGATCGCGCATCCCTATCTCGGAGGCGCCGCTGCTCGCAAGGAGCTGGAGCCGACTGTCACCTCCACCGCCCCAAGGGCCCTGCACGAGCAGGACGCGCCACCGGACCCGTTCAAAGACCTGCCGATCCGCATCACCTTCCGCACCGCCCGCGTGCTCGACACGATCGGTGCTCGACCGGGAGCCAGCAACCGCGAGACCGCGGAAGCGGCTGGGGTCTCAGATCCGGGACAGATGTCCAAGCTGCTTCGGCGCCTCGAGAAAGCCGGACTGATCGACAACAGCGGCGAAGGACAAAGCAGAGGTGAAGCCAACGCCTGGCGGCTTAGTCCACGCGGACAGGCCATCCTTCACGCGGTCGGCAGCGAGATCGCCGGCCAGCTGTAGTTCCCAGCTACGTTGGAAGCTCGCGTAGGCGTCCTCCGGGTTGGTGGCCGGCTTGTGCCCGCACCGCCCGATACAGTTCACCCCGTGCGGATTGCTCTTGTCTCGCCGTACTCATGGACCTATCCCGGCGGCGTCACGCGTCACATTGAGGCGCTTTCGGCTGAGCTGATCGCTCAGGGTCACGAGACCCGTATCCTCGCGCCGTTCGATCCCGACGATGCCTTATCCCGCCGCGCCCACCGCGGCGCGCGCCCACAGCCGCTCGATCCGCCCGAGAACTTCGTCTCGTTGGGCCGCACTTTTGGAGTGCCCGCCAACGGCGCGGTGTCCAACCTCACCGGCCTGCCCACCGCGATCCTCGCGCTCCGTCGCGAGCTGCGCGAAGGCGGCTACGACGTAGCCCACATCCACGAGCCGATCGTCCCCATGATCGGCTGGGACGCGCTCATGTCCAGCGGCGAGCTGCCCTTGGTGGGAACCTTTCACACCTACTCCACCAACCAGATCTCCAACGGCCTCGGTGCGCTCGTGTTCGATGGGCGGCGGCGCATGAATCGCCTGCACGCGCGCATCGCCGTGTCCGAGGCCGCGGCCTGGACGGCCCGGCGCTTCTACGGGGGCCGCTACCGGGTCGTGCCCAACGGGGTCTTGCTGGACTCCGCGGCCGATAAGGCACGCACGAACCTGTCGGCGACGGGATCGAGTCCCGCCGGGCTTGGCGAGACGCGTGTTTTCGCCGACACGCACGACGAATCCTCTCTTCAAATCCTGTTCATTGGCCAAGCCGTCGAGCGTAAGGGCCTGCCGGTGCTGCTGCGAGCGTTCGAGGCCCTGCGCGAGCAGGTGCCCGCCACGCTCACGCTCGTCGGCGCTTCCGCCGCGGAGATCGCCCCGATGCTGCTAGACGACCGCGGCGTACGCGCGCTCGGGAAGGTCTCCGAGGAGCGCAAGCTGCGCGAGCTAGGCGACGCCGAGGTCTTGTGCGCGCCGTCGCTCTCCGGGGAGAGCTTCGGGATGGTGCTCACCGAGGCGTTTGCCGCCTCCACGCCCGTCGTCGCGTCCGACATACCCGGCTACCGCGACGTCGCGCGCGAGGGGATCGACGTTCTGCTGGTCCCGCCCGGTGA
>JBAURN010000332.1:0-4813 GCA_049581225.1 Solirubrobacteraceae bacterium | reverse complement strand
GCGACGGGGCGCTCCTGCTCGGCGCGCCCGGCCGCGTGCTCGCCGCCGAGCGGTGAGATCGGGGGCGGCTGGATGCGACCCACCAGGTGGGCCGCCATCAGGCGACCGTACGCGAGCAGGGTCGGCTTGAGGTTCATCTTGGAGGTGCCCAAGCGGCGCGACCAGTCGTTGACGGTCGGCACCTCCGCGACCGTCGCTCCCGCGTTGTAGAGCTTGAGCAAGAGCTCCACGTTGGCGGCGAAGCCGGGCTCGCGCACAAGCAGGTAGCCATAGGTTTCGGCGGCCCTGCGCAACGTGCCGGCCCGATAGACGCGGTACAGCGAGGAGAGCGTGTGGATGTCGCGCAGACCCCCGGTGTAGCGGAACACGTTGGACACCGATTTGGAGGCCGCCAGGCGCCACGGCGCCACTCCCAGGATGCGTCCACCGGGCGCATACACCGAAGCGAGCACCACGTCGGCGCCTTCGTGGAAGGACTCGAGCATCCGCGGCAGGTCGCTGAGGTCGGAGGTGTTGTCGGCCTCCAGGGTCACGATCGCGTCGTCGTCTTTGGACTCGCCCAGGGCTGCCCGCAGGCCTGAGTTGATCGCGGTGCCTAGGCCACGGTTGACCTCATGGCGAACGATCGCCAGGTGGACGGCGTCGCTGTGCGCTTCGATCGCCTCGGCGGTGCCGTCGGTGGACCCGTCGTCGACGAAGATCACGCGCGCACCCAGTTCTCGGGCCACGGGACCCAGCTCGGCCAGCAGGTTGGGAATGTTCTCGCGCTCGTTGTACGCGGGGATGACGAAGCGGATCATTGCGGCCTCCTCAGGCTGCGACTCGTACGGGTTGGACCATCGGCATGTCAAGCAGGGTGATCGGACGACCATTTTCGGCCGAGTCCCTCACGGCGAGGGCGGCGGCGAGTGCGCGGCAACCCTCACCCGCGCCGACCGGCTCCGGCGTGTCCTCGAGGACACAGCGGGCAAAAGCCTCGAGCTCGGCCTGCAAAGGCTCGACGCGCGGCAGGGCGAAGCGAACGGCCGCGCCCTCGGCGTCGCCGCGGATGCGGGCCAGCTCGTTCCAGCCCATCGGCGAGCCGGTGGACTCGGTGAACCAGACGTCCTGGGTCAAATAGGAGGCGCTGAGCATCCCGCCCTCCCCGATCACCGTCATCTCGCGGCGCTTTTCGGGGGTCAGCCAGTTGACGTCGAGCAGGCCCTGCGGGCCTTCGTCGCCGAAGCGCAGCAGGCAGGTGATTATGTCCTCCTGAGTGGGGTGTACGCAGCGGCTGCCTTCGGCATAGATGCTGGTGATGTCGCGCCCGAGCACGAACTGCATCAGGTCCAGATCGTGGGTGGCCAGATCAATCGCCACGCCAGTGTCTTGGATGCGCACAGGCAGCGGGCCGACGCGGGTCGCGTGGGCGCGGAAGACCCGGCCGATGCGTCCTTCCTCGATCAGCTCGGCGAGCTTGCCCACGGCGGGGTTGAAGCGCTCGACGTGGCCGACCATCAGCTTCAAGCCGGCCAGGCGCGCGGCGGCGGCCATGCGCAGGCCGTCCTCCAGGGCGGTGGCGATCGGCTTCTCCACGAACACGTGCTTGCCGGCGTCGATCGCGTCGAGCGCGATCTTGGCGTGCTGGGCGGAGGGCGCGCAGATGCAGACGGCGTCGACGTCGGCGCGCTCCAGCAGCCAGCGGTAGTCGCCGACCCACTCGATCGGGCGACGCCCGATGCGTGCGCGCGCCGTCTCTTCGTCGGGCTCGGCGATCGCCACCAGGTTTCCGGTCGCGATGCGCTCCCAAGTCTCGACGTGGTAGGCGCCCATGCGCCCCGCGCCGATCAATCCGACGTTCAGCTCGTCCATCTGTCGGCGCTCCTTCTCGTTGTCGTGTCGGTTTTCGAATCGGTTCTCATGCCGCGGCCTCCACGCCCGTCCCGGCGGCGAGCGTGTCTGCCCCGCCGCCGGGCGAGATGCGTGCCCCCAAGTACGAAGTGATGACATCGGCGATCCGCTCGGCGGCGTGGCCGTCGCCAAAGATCGCGGGGCGCTCGGCCGGCAACGGAGCGTTGAGCGCGGCCGCGAAAGCGTCGGGGTCGACACCGACGACTGTGTTCCAGCCCGCCTGGACCGTGTCGGTCCACTCGGTCTCCTCGCGCAAGGTGACGCAGCGCACGCCCCACAGGTAGGCCTCGCGCTGGACTCCGCCCGAGTCGGTGGCGATCGCGCCGGCGCCGCGCTCCAGCTCGAGCATCCTGGTGTAGGGGACGGGATCGATCAGCTCCACGTTTGCGGGCGTCGCCAGCCCCCAGGTGTCGATGCAAGCGCGAGTGCGCGGATGCAAGGGCATCACCACCGGCAGCGGAGAGCGCGCCAGGCAGGCGAAGACCGCGCCGAGTCGCTCGGGCGTGTCGGTGTTGTAATTGCGGTGCACCGTGGCGAGCATGTAATCGCCATCACCGGCGGGACTCACGCGCGGGCGCCAGCGCTCGAGCATGTCGCAGAGCGGGTCGCCGGTGACGTGGATCTCGCCCGGCACGCCCTCGCTTTCGAGGTTGCGTCGGGCCCCCGGGCTGGGAGCGCACAGGAGCTGGGACAGCTTGTCGGTCTCGATGCGGTTGTACTCCTCGGGCATGTCCTGGCGATAGGAGCGAAGACCGGCCTCGACGTGGATCAAAGGCACGCCGGCGGCGGCCGCGGCGCGCGCGCCGGAGAGTGTGGCGTTGGTGTCGCCGCGCACGATCACCGCGTCGGGTCGCTCGCTTGCGATCAGCTCTTCCAAGCGCTCCTGCGCGAGGCCCACCTGCTCGGCGGCGGAGCGCGAGCCGACGCCCAGGTTGTGGTGGGGACGCGGCAGCTTGGTGGCGAGGATCTGTCCGTCGGACATCGCCTCGTCGTAGTGTTGGCCGGTGTGCACGAGGATCTCCTCGGCGACGGGGGCCAGCGCTTCGCAGACCGGGGCGGCCTGGATGATCTCCGGGCGAGCCCCGATCACCGACAGAACGCGCGGCTTGGCGGTGCGAAACACGGGCGGCGAATCGCTTGAAGTGGAGTCGTCGAGTAGTGTCAGATTGGGCATCTGGATGTCCTCAGGCGGCTGCTCTGTCGGCCAGAACGGGCAGTGTGAGCGGGGCGCCACCGCGGCGCATCGATTCCTCGGCCAGCTCGATCGTGGCCACGATCTCGATGCCCAAAGCCAGGCTCGAGCGCGGTTCCTCGCCGGTGCGGATCGCGTGGGCAAAGTCTTCAAGCTCCAAGCGCAACGGCTCTTTGGGCTCCACGCGCGGGATCAGGACGTCCCCGGTGCGATAGATCAACTGATGCTCGCCGAAGTTGGCGGGTGTGGGTGGCAGCATGTCCATGCCACGGTCATAGATCCGCACCGGTTCATCGGAGGCGGTGTCGTCGTACTGGACCATCCGCTGGCTTCCCACGACGATCATCTGGCGGACCTTGCGCGGAGCCAGCCACGAGATCTGCACGTTGGCGGTCTGGCCTCGCTCGAAGGTGAGCGTCATGAAAGCGGTCTCAGGCACGCCTTGGCGCAACACGCTGCTGCCCGAGACGGCCACCTCGACGACCGGGTCTTCGAGCCAGTACAGGAGGATCGAGAGGTCGTGGGGGGCCAGATCGCAGACGACGCCATCCTCGTTGTACTTGCCCAGGTTCATTCGCGAAGAGGTGACGAAGTGGACGTCGCCGATGACGCCCTCGCGCAAGAGGTCGCGCACCGTGTTCACGGCGGGGCTGTAGATGAAGGTGTGGCCGGGCATCAACAGTCGTTTGTTGGCGGCCGCCACGTCGGCCAGATCGTGGGCATCCTCCAAGCGCGTGGCCAGAGGCTTCTCTACAAGCACGTGCTTGCCCGCTTCCAAGGCGCGCTTGGCCAGAGCGTGGTGGGTCTGCGGGGGAGTCGCGATCACGACGGCCTCGATCGAGGGATCCACCAGGACGGCGTCCAAGTCGCTCACCGCGCGGGCATCGGGATGGCGCCGGCTGAAGATGTTGCGGCTGGCATCGTCCAGATCGCACAGGGCGTCCAAGCGCAGCTCGGGGCATTCGGCCACGTTGCGCGCGAGGTTGGGACCCCAGTAGCCGTAGCCCACGATCGCGGTGCCGACCGGCGGCTCGCGGCGCAGGATGCTGTTGGCGGGTGGAAAGCTGTTGTTGAACATTTCAGGCCACCCCTTGGCGACGTAGGACGACAGGCACGGTCTTGAGCAGGATGCGCAGGTCCAGCAGGAGTGAGTCGGCCTCGGCGTATTCGATGTCGAAGTTGACCATCTCGTCGTAGGTGCGTTCGTTGCGACCGCTCACCTGCCACAGGCCGGTCAAGCCGGGCTTGACGGCGAAGCGGCGCAGGTAATCCGCGGGGTACATCTCGACCTCGTAGGGGATCACCGGCCGAGGACCGACGAGAGCCATGTCGCCGCGCAGAACGTTGATCAGCTGGGGCAGCTCGTCGAGGCTCCACGAGCGCAGGAAGCGGCCCACGCCGGTGATGCGATCGTCGACGGAGAGCTTGTACAGGCGCCCCCGCTCGGCCTGGCTGTTGCCGCCGATCAGGGTTTGGACGTACTTGCGGTGACGCGTCGCGTCGGCGTCGTGGCGCATCGTGCGGAACTTGAAGATCGTGAACTCGCGCCGGTCGCGCCCGACGCGGCGCTGACGGAACAGCACCGGGCCCTTCGAGTCAATCTTGATCGCCAGCGCGATCGCGATCAGCAGGGGGGAGGCGAGCAGCAGCAGGACTGCCGCCACCGTGAAGTCGAAGGCGCGGCGAGCGCTTCGCACGGTGGCCGAGCGCAGGGCACTCGTCGTCCCCGAG
>JBAURN010000331.1:0-5551 GCA_049581225.1 Solirubrobacteraceae bacterium | reverse complement strand
CGCCAGAACCGCGCGCGCCACCACCACCGCCAGCAACCAGCTCAGCGGTGTCCGCAGTTGCGCGAGGCTCATGTGGTGCGAGAAGGCGCCGGCCACCACTTCGGCCAGCAGCCACGCCTGGGCCACGATCAACAGCGCGCTCAGCGAGCCGAGACAGACCGAGATGACAAGGAAGGTTTTTGTCGCCCGCGCGTATTGGCCCAGCCTCGGGTCGATCGCCCTCACCGCGAAGCCCCGATTGCCCGCGTGGCCGCTTTCATCGTCCGGCCTCGTCGGCCGGTCTGCGCTCCACTTCGACGAGCGCGTCCTCGATCACCTGGTTCTCCGGGAAGCCCAGTCGCGCGCCCAGCCAGTCGATTGCGACCTTCACGCGGTTGCCCTTCACGCCGCCCAAGTAGTACATGTGGACCGTCAGGTAAGTCATGAAAGCGAGTCGCCCGGACAGTTCGTGGCCCCTGATTTCGCAAACCGCCCTGCCCCGCCCAACGACCGCAAGCGCCCCCTTGTCGAAATAGCGGAAGGGTGTCTCCGCCGCGCCGGAGCCCAGCGCGATCCCCTTGGCCACGTGGCGGCCCTGCTGGATCGCCACCGTCGCCAGCCCCGGGTAGGGCTTGTTCTGCGGGTCCTTCAGCAGTGTGGCGTCGCCGATCGCCGAAATCTCCGGGTGGCCTGGCACCGTCAAGTCCGCCTCGATCTCCACGCGTCCAGCCCTGTCTGTTTTCGCGCCCGTCGCCTCGGCCAGCGTGGCCGCGAACGGCACCGCTTCCACGCCCGCGGCCCAGATCACCGTCCTCGCCTCGATCCGCTCTTCGGCGTCCGCGCCCCCGGAGACCGTCACGCCACGCTCGTCAATCCCGGTCACGCGCGTGCCCTCTCTGACTGTCACGCCGAGCGAGGCCAGCTCTTTGGCGACCTTGCCCGACAAGCGCTCACTGAAGGCCGCCGTCAAGCGCTCGCCCGCATCGAGCAGAATCACTTTGGCGTTGCGCGGATCGATGTTCCTGAAGCCCCTCTTCATCCCGTACGTCGACAGCAGCGCCAGCTCCCCCGCGATCTCCACGCCCGTCGGCCCGCCGCCGATCACCACGAACGTCATCCATTCGCGCTGCTCGCCCAGGTCTCGCGCGCGCTCGGCCCGCTCGAACGCCTCATAGATCCGGTTGCGCATCTCCAGCGCGTCTTTGAGTGTCTTCAGCCCGCAACTCGCCTTCTCCCACTCGTCTTTGCCGAAGTACGAGGTCTTCGCGCCGCAAGCCACGATCAGGCTGTCGTACCGCAGCTCCTCGCCGTCGTCGAGGCTGAGCACCCGCCTCTCGGCGTCCAGCCCCGTCGCCTCCGCCATCAACACCGTCGTATTCGAGTTGCGCCCGACCGCCGTCCTGATCGGCTCGGCGCACTCGCCCGCCGCCAGCCCCCCGCCGGCCACCTGGTAGAGGAGCGGCTGAAACAGGTGGTGATGCATCCGGTCCACCAGCGTGACCTCCACGTCCGCGTGACGCAGCTCATGCGCCGCGGCCAGCCCGCCGAAGCCGCCACCCACGATCGCGACCTTTCTCACGGGCGCTCCCCGGTCCTCCGTGGTCGTCGGTGCCCGCTCGTCCGATTGAGGTCACGGCGGCCGCTCACGAGATCTCGGCCAAGCGCTCCACGAGGATGATCCGCGCCGCCGCCTCGATCAGCGCCAGGTGCGAGAAGGCCTGGGGGAAGTTCCCCAGATGACGTCCGGTCGCGGTATCGAACTCCTCCGCATACAGTCCCAGCGGCGAGGCGACCCGCAGCAGCCTTTCCATAAGGTCCCTGGCGCGCTGGTGCTCGCCGACGATGGCAAGTCCCGACACAAGCCAGAAGGAGCAGATCAAAAAGCTCCCCTCCTTGCCTGACATCCCGTCGTCGGTCTCCTCGGTGCGATAGCGCAGCACGAAGCCGTCCTCGGTGAGATCTTTGGCGATCGCCAGCACGCTTGCACGCAGGCGCTCGTCGTCGCCCGGCAAGAAGCCGAAGATCGCTGCCAGCAGGTTCGAGGCGTCGAGCGCATCGGTGTCGTAGTGCTGGCGCAGCACACCGTCCTTGGTGAGCCCGTTGGCGAGGATGTCCGCCCTGATCTCCTCGGCGGTTCCATGCCAGGTGTCCTTGAGCTTGGCGTTGCCGCGCATGTGCGCGAGCTTTGAGGCGCGGTCCATCGCCACCCAGCACATCAGCTTCGAGGACACGTAGTGCTGAGGCTTGCCCCTCGCCTCCCAGATGCCCTGGTCGGGCTTGCGCCACACCTTGGTCGCACATTCCGCTTGCGCCTGTACGATCGGCCACAGCCTGCGCGGCAATCGTTCGGAGCGATGCGTGTGCAACAGGATCGAATCGAGCGCCGCGCCGAACACATCGTTCTGACGCTGGTCGAAAGCGCCGTTGCCGATCCGCACGGGCGCCGCGCCCGCATAGCCCGACAGATCCTCGCGCGTGGTCTCGGTCAAGTCGCGCCGCCCGTCGATCCCGTACATGATCTGCAGGCCCCCGTCCTTGTTGGGCTCCAGGTCGGCCACGAACTGCATGAACTCCTCCGCCTCCCAGTCGAGGTTGAGGTAGTGCAGCGCCTGCAGCGTGAAGGTCGAGTCCCGCAGCCACGTGTAGCGGTAGTCCCAGTTGCGCTCGCCCCCTGGCGTCTCCGGCAGCGACGTGGTCAGCGCCGCCACCGTGGCCCCGGTCGGCATGTACGTGAGGCCCTTGATCGTCAGCGCCGAGCGCTGGATCGGGTCGCGCCAGCGGTGGTCGGGCATGCGCGCGCGGCCCAGCCAGTCGCGCCAGAACTTGGCGGTGCTCGCCAGGCGCGTGTTTGCGTCATCCACGTCTTCGGGCGCCGCGAGCTGCTCGGCCCACGACAGCGAGCAGTAGATCTGCTCGCCCTGTTTGAGCACGTGTCGCGCCCTGACCCAATCGCCCTCCACGCCAACGGCCATGTCGGTCTGCAGCCTGATCGTCCGCTCGGCGCCGCTTGCGTCGGCCCGGTGTCCCTCCTCGCTCACGGTCCACTCCGCGGGAACCCGCCCGTAGTCGAAGACCGGTTCGCAGGTCAGCTCCATCTCGACCTCGCCGTCCAGGCACATGGCGACGCGCACGAGCACGTGGTCGGCGTCCTGGTCGGCGGGCGGCCTGGTGTGCGGCGTGATCAAGTCCTCGCCGCGGCGAGGACCGAGGATCAGAGCCTCGCGCACGATCACCCAGCCGCTGGTCGTCTTCCAGGTTGTGAGCAGGATGTTTGTGCCCGGCTCATAGCTGCGTGCCGTCGGCACGTTGATCCCGAAGGGCCCGAAGCGAAAGCCCCCGGCCTGGCGGTCGAGTAGCGAGCCGAACACGCTGGGCGCGTCGAAGCGGGGCACGCACAGCCAGTCGATCGTGCCGTCGGGCGCCACCAGGGCGCCCGTGTGGCAGTCCGATAGGAAGGCATAGTCGGCGATCGGCGGGAAGGGGGAGGGGGCGGCGGCGCTCTGGGGTTGTGTTGCACCGTTGGGGGTGCCCTGTGCGCGCGCGGCCTTATCAAGAGGACTCGTCTTGTTAATAGACCGCGCGCCCACGCGGGGGGCACCCTTTTGCGCGACGTCCTTCCCCTTCTTGGCCGTCCCCTTCGACGACGGTCTCTTTGGCGGCGTCATGACGCGATCCAGGGTCCGTGCCAGCCGCCGTAGCGGGCCACCAGCTTCTCGGCCTCGGTCGGTCCCCACGTGCCCGGCGCATAGGTGTGTACTGGCGGCGGTTGCTCCAACAGCGTTTCGTAGATGCGCCAGGTCTCCTCGACCGAGTCCTGCCTGGTGAAGCGCGTGGCGTTGCCCTGCATCGCGTCGAGCAGGAGCACCTCATAGGGAGTGGGCGCCTCGCCCCCCTCTTGCGCGAACTCCATGTCCAGCGTGATCGCCTGCGGGCCGGCCAGGTCGGCGCGGTGGGCGTCGAGCACCAGGCGGGTGCCGGTCGAGGGGTCGAGCTTGATTACCAGCTGATCCGGCTCGGGGCGCCGATGTCCGTGCTCCATGAAGCCCAGGCGCGGCGGGTGCTTGAAAATGATGCGCAGCTCGGTCTGCGTGACTGGCAGCTTCTTGCCGGTCCTGATGAACCACGGCACGCCGGCCCAGCGCCAGTTGTCGATGTGCAGCCGCAGGGCAGCATAGGTCTCGGTGCTTGAGCCATCGGCCACGCCTTCGATGCTCAGGTAGCCGTCGTATTGGCCGCGCACATACTGCGTCGGGTCGGCCGTCTCGGTTGAGCGGAAGACCGCGTACTTGGCGTCCTTCAGCGTTTCGGCGTCATTGCCTGCCGGAGCCTCCATCGCGGCGGCCGCCACCAGCTGCATCAGATGGTTGACGACCACGTCGCGCACCGCGCCGACCGGGTCATAGAAGTGACCACGGTCCTCCACGCCGAAGCTCTCGGCCATCGTGATCTGCACGCACGCGATGTGGTTGCGGTTCCAGATCGGCTCGATCATCGTGTTGCCGAAGCGCAAGTACAGGAACTCGTCGGTGCCCATCTTCCCCAGGAAATGGTCGATCCGATACAGCTGGGGCTCCTCGATGTACTGGTGGATTTCTCCCGCCAGGGCGCGGGCCGAGGCCCGGTCGTGGCCGAAAGGCTTCTCCACGACCACGCGCGCCTTCTTGGTCATCCCAGCTTCGGCCAAGCCCTTGATCACGCGACCAAACAGGAAGGGGGGGATCTCCAGATAGAACACGGGGCTTTGGGCGTGGCCGATCGCCGTGCCCACCCGTGCGTAGGTGGCATCGTCGTCGAAGTCGCCCGACACGTAGGAGAGCCGGCCGGCGAAGCGCTTGAAGATCTCCTCGTCGATCGTCTCGCCACAGCCTTCGACGCAGGCGCGCGCGTGCTTGCGCAGTTGTTCCACATCCCAATCGTTGGCCGCGACACCCACGATCGGACAGTCGAGCAACCCTCGGTACTCCAGGCGATACAGCGAGTGGAAGGTCATCACCTTGGCCAGGTCGCCGCTGATGCCGAAGACCACGAGGACATCGGCCGCCTGGGTGAAGTCGTTTGAGGCGGGCGTGGTCGCGGGCCGAGGCTGTGCCGCTGTGCTCATGGGTGCCTTTCGTGTGGGGAGACCGGTCTGCGTGAAGCGTGCAGATTTTCGACGCCTACAGCTGAGTGCACATCATCCTTATCGGATAACTCGTACGGGTGGATACCCGAAGGCTACGAAGGACAGTCGCGGCTCGCATGGGTAGATACCCGAAGCCTTCGAAGGACGGTCGCTCGGGCAGGACAGGATGTTCATGGGGCCGACACTCGTTCGGCGGGAGGGATGTTCGTGGGGTCCACAGTCGTTCAGGTCGGACAGGTCAACTGGCGTTCGTACGGCCCGTGGCCGGTGAGACAGGTCGCGCCGCACCGCGCCGCAAGGTCAAGCGCCTCGGGCAACGGCAGTCCCCGGCCCAGGCCGAAGGTAAGCCCTGCGGCGAACGAGTCGCCACAGCCGTAGGAGTCCACCGGCGCCCCCGCAAGCTCGCTCGCCGGCCAGGTGCCAGACCCGCCGTCGCCCTCGCTGTAGGAC
>JBAURN010000330.1:0-1758 GCA_049581225.1 Solirubrobacteraceae bacterium | reverse complement strand
ACTTCGAGCAGGTCCCTCGGATAGTCGAGCTCGAAGGCGTTTCGGACCTTCGCCCCGATCACCTCCCGCTCGTCGTGGGCGGCGACGATCAAGGACACCTTGGAGCTGGGAGGGATTCTCGTTCGTGCGTCCCTGTCGGCGGACGCCCCTGGCGCCGGGGCGAGCAAGCGCGTCAAGAAGGCAAGGACAAGCGCATATCCGACCTGAGTCCACACGATCAGCGCGGCGCAGAACCAGAAGAGGACTTGGAGGACGGCCATCTGGATAACTCTACGTTCGACTTGGGACGAAGATTTGCGCGGGCCTTAGAGCGAGCGGTACAGATCGAGGTGCGCCGCCGCGATCGCCGACCAGGAGTAACGTCCAGTAGCGGCTGCCCTGGCCTTCACGCACATTTTGGTCAGGGTGGCCCTGTCCGCCAGCAGCTCACGCAGGGCTTGGCCGAGGGCGAGGGCGTCGCCGGCCGGGACGATACGGGCCGCGCCGGTGGGGGCGATCTCCGGGAAACCGCCGACATCGCTGAGCAGCAGCGGCTTGGAGAAGGCCAGGGCGGTGAACAGGACACCCGATTGGTCTGCCTGTAGATAGGGCAGGACGACGAGGTCGGCCCGCTCGAAATAGGCGGGCACCTCGCTGTCCGCCACGAAGCGCGGCTCGAAGCGCACATTGCGGGGAGCGGAGGCCCGAAGCGCGGATATGTCCATCTTGGGCAGACCCACCAGCCACAGCTCGGCGTCCTCTATCGGAGCTTGGCCGTCGACCCCGCGCCATGCTTCGAGCAGGACGTCGATCCCCTTGTAGGGCCGCATCAAGCCGAACATGAGCACCACCGGGTTGTTGTTCTCGGGAGCGTGCCGCGCGCGGACGGGCGCGCGCGAGTCACCCCTTTTCGCAAACACATCTCCCCCTCCTTGCGCAAACACATCTCCCCCTGCGGGCGCCGACCCATCCTCTCCCACCGCCAGGTGCGCGAACGCGCCGTGGGGGATCACGTGGACGCGGCTTTCGTCGAGGCCCAACTCGCCCACCAGCCGCGCGCGTCCGTGCTCGGAGTGGACGACTATCGCGTCGAAGCGATCGTAGAGGCGCCGCTGGGCCTTCAACTGACCCGGGCGCGGCTCGCGCGGGAGCACGTCGTGGGCGGTGATCACCAAGGGCCGGCGACGTCCCGCGCGAGTGCGTCCGCGAGGCAACAGGTGACCGTCGAGGTGTTGGACCGCCAGCCACTGGAAGTGAACGACGTCCGCGCGACGCGCGGCACGTCGGTAGCGCAGCATGTCGGGTACGTGCTGCGCCAGCTTGCTCGCGGTTCGCAACCGGCCGGCGGGAGCGCCCAATGCGGCGCGATAGAAGAACTCGTGGCGGGCGTACCCGACGGGTCTTGCCACCGGACCGTAGGCGAAGCGACTGGTGAACAAATCCACCTCCGCGTCAAGCGCCGCCAGCGCACAGCACAGCGCATGGTCGTAGGGTGGCGTGTAAGCGGAGGGGTCGATGACGTGAACGCGCACCAGGGGAAGACAATAGGGCCAAGGGGGCACGGGCGGCTGGGGCTGTCCGCGACGTTCGCGTGGGCGGCCTTCAGCTATTGGCTGACCGTGTTCCCCCGCGTGTGTGTGCACATCGCGCGCTGGCAAAGACTGGCTCGGCGCATTCCGGACCCGGTCCTGCGCCAGTTAGCGCTCGCCGCCCTCTCCGAGAAGCGCGGCAACATCGAGGGGGCGGCGGCGTTCGCGGCGTTCGCTCCCTGGTCGCGGC
>JBAURN010000329.1:0-1628 GCA_049581225.1 Solirubrobacteraceae bacterium | reverse complement strand
GGCTCACAGGTACCTACTTTGAGGCGTTCTCGCACACGCAAGATGTCGCTCCGGACGCGGCCATATTTTTCAGCTCGGTCACCGGAACAACGACCACGCAAATCGACGGGGTCAACTTCGATCTCGTGAGCTCGGACGGGAAATCGCTTGCGGGGACAGTGACGGCGATCGCGAACTACCCGAGTCCCGGCCAGTGCGCGTTCAAGGCATCGGCAATCAGCGGCTAAAGGCCCCATCGCAGCGCGAGAATGAGGGCGAGCCATTGCCGCGTCTCGCGGTCTGTGACCTGTCGCGGGCTGTGAGGCCGGCCGACTAGCCGCTGGTGAGCTCGGCGAACCCTGGCTCGTCGCGCAGGGCCGCCAAATCCTCGTCGTCCCGGGCGTAGCGCGCGATCTCGGGCATCAGCGCAATGGCGCGGCGTAGGTGATCGAGCGCGTCGGCGGTGCGCCCGAGCAGACTTTCGCTGCAGGCGACGTGGTAGAGCAACTCCGGGTAGGGGGGTCCGTCGTCGAGCACCGGCCGGGTGCGTGCCACCAGTTCCTCGTGCTGGCCGGCTTGCATGAGCGCCCGCAGCGGTGACCATCCCTCCCACCCGCCGGGTCGGTAGGGCTCACCCTCGCGACCGCCGCTGATCGCGAGAACCGTGGTACCGGCACCTTCCGCGAACGCGGTGCGCATCACCCCGGCCGGAACGTGCACGAAAGTTCCTGTCGGTGCTTGAACGGTGTCGCCGGCGAGTACAAAGCGCGCGGCTCCCGAGAGCACGAGATACAGCTCGTCAAACTCGTCCTTCTCGTCATGCTCGTTGAGCAGACGGTCACCTGCGTTCTCGGCCGTCCACGTGGTCGCCCCGAACGTCGTGATCCCGAAGTGGTGGCGGACCGGACGGTACGGGCAGCGACCGTCGTCTAGCTCCTCGATGTCCTGCAGGCGTGCAATCTCGTAACGCGTGATCTGCTCCTTCTGGCGCATGTGCTCGCGACCCTACGCGACCAGCTTACGTCGGCGGGACGACTCCGGTCGGGTCGGAGCGCTTAGAGCGGCAGCCAGATCGCCAAACCACAGCATGGATCAGCGCTCGGGTCTTCATCGGGTCACGACCGGTCGCGGCGGGCGGCCGGATCGCTACTGTCTGCGGGGCAGCGCGGACGTAGCTCAGTTGGTAGAGCGTCGGCTTCCCAAGCCGAAGGTCGCGGGTTCGAGACCCGTCGTCCGCTTTGGCTGATTTGCAGGTAATTCCTGCGAATGGATGAAGTCACAGCCGAGATGCCGTGGCCCAATAGTGGCCCAAACGATCTACTGACCCTCTTCGCTGGCCCGATCGTGCGCCGCGTCGAGCGCGTCCAGACGCCCGGCGATGCCCGCTCCGGCGCCGTCGAGCAGGCGCCGTAATGCGCTCGATCATGGCCACGCTCGTGCCCCATGACTCGGGCAAGCTCGAACACCGTCACGCCCGCTGCCAGGGCTTCTGAGGCGAACGTCGAGCGCAGGTCATACAGCCGCGCTGGCGTCGGCACCCCACTGGCAGCGACGGCCGGTGCCCACTTCCGGCGCCGGAAGTTGTCGATGTTGAGCACGCCGCCCTCAGGCGCCGGGAACAGCCACGGGGTGTCAAGCCGGGCCGGCAG
>JBAURN010000328.1:0-7700 GCA_049581225.1 Solirubrobacteraceae bacterium | reverse complement strand
GCCGAACAGGGCGCGACCGTCGCCATCGTGGCGCGCCGGGCCCAGCGGTTGGAAGACCTCGCCGGACGGATCGCCTCGATCGGACCCGAGCCGATGGCGATCGCCGCCGACCTGACCGATGCGGCTGAGCCGCCGCGGGTCATGAGCGAGGTGGTGGCCAAGGCGGGCCGGATCGACGTGCTCGTCAACAACGCGGGCACGATGCTGCTAGGCCCGATCGTGGGCGCGCCGATCGAGGAATGGGAGCGGATGATCGAGGTCAACGTGCGCGCCCTGCTGCACTGCGCGCATGCCGCCCTACCCCACCTGCTGCAGGCCGCCCGGGAAGGGCCGCGCAACGTGGCCGACATGGTCAACGTGTCCTCGGTCGCGGGGCGCAAAGTCAACAGCGGCTCTGGCGTCTACAACCTGACCAAGCATGGTGTGGGCGCGTTCAGCGAGTCCTTGCGCCAAGAGATAACTCGCCGCTACGTGCGCGTCGGGCTGATCGAGCCAGGGGCCGTGGCGACCGAGTTGGTGGGCCACAACCGGCCCGAGGTCCTACAGGCCTTGGCTGCCCGCCCCGGCCTCGGGTCGCCGATGCAAGCGAGCGACATCGCGGACGCGATCCTCTACATGGTGACCCGCCCGCGCCACGTCGCCCTCAACGAGATCCTGATCCGCCCGACAGATCAAGAGCGCTAGGTCTGAGCCGGGCGCCCGCGATCGTTCCGCGGGGCGCTCACGGTCGCGGAATCGCTCACGGGCTGCCCCTACCCACGGAGCGATGCGGCGGTCACAGAATCGTCAAGGTCTCTCCTTGCATAGAGGCCTCGTGCGCCTCCCGCACGCTCGGCTCGAGCGTGGCCTCGAGCATCAAGACCACCGCGCACAGCAAAGTCCAGGCCACAGCCACGAGCGCCCAGACGCGCTCTTCGAGCCCCTTGTAGCCGTCGAAGGAGTCGTGCAAGAAGAAGGTGACGATTCCCGCCACGAGCAGCACGAGGGCGCCGCCCAAGACGAGTCGCGCGAGCCGACTCGGCCACGCCGAGCGGGCGAACGCGAAGCCGGTCGCCAACAGCGAGACCTTGATGCCGAGGCTGATCCACTCGTGTGCGTAGTGGTGCCACGACAGCGCGCCCGCGGCTTCGCGCGATTTGCAAACGCCGCTCACGATCGGCGAGCAGTCCATTTGCAGCTGTCCCACCGCAATCGCGCACAAGCCGGCGAGCACGAAGAACACGGGCATCGCCAGCGGCCAAGGCCGCGTGCGCAGCGACGGCACGATTGCGGCGGCGAGCGCGAACAAGCCGAGGCCCCAGACCGTCATGAAGGCCGTGAAGATCCCAGGATTGGCGGCGCCTTCGCGACCGAGTTCGCTGATGAACTGGCTGATTTGGGAGAAGTGGGGTTCGAGCGCGCCGCCCACGAACCATCCCCCCACAAACGCAACCTGTGCGAGGATCGCGGCCCACGCCAGCACCAAGGTTCGCCGGCGAGCCGCCTCGGGCAGAAACGGCCATCCCTCCGGTCTCAGCCAAAGTGCGGCGTTGCGTAGCATGGTTCTTTCCGGAGCCTAACCGATGACGGCGAGCCTCACCACCCGGCGCAGGCGCCGGGTGGAACAGTGTTGGTCTGGTCATGGTGATTCTTTCCAGACCAACACGTGTTCCCAGAGCGCCCTCACTTCACGATGTGAACGATGCGCTCCATACCGAGCTGGGTATGGCTGCGACCGTCCTGAGTGTCCATGAAGCACAGCTGCACATAGAGGCCCGGCTTGGCCGTGATCGTCTCCTGTTGGAAAGCTTCGTGGGAGACCGGGCCGGCGAAGCCCACGGGCGGTCCGGCAATCAGCTTTTCAAAAGGCTTTTCCTTGTTGGCCAGCAGATCCTTGATGGCCTTCTTGGCGGCCTTCATGTTCTTGAAGGGTGCCGCCACATCCATGTGCACGAGATAGCCTTCGTTTTCAAAGCGCACCAGCTCACCGTCGTGCAACGTGCTCGGTCCCTGAAAGCCGAAATCGATCGTGCGGATCGTCGCTTCGGGCGCCGGCAGCGGCACGGGCGATGCCGATGCGGTCACAGTGAAGAGCGCGTGCGCCTTCGATCCCTTGCCTTCTTCTCCAGGGAGCACCGCCACATATTGGCCCGGTTGCAGGTAGGTTTGGGCTTCGCTGGTCTGACCGGAGCTGACTTCGGCGTCGAACACGATCGATCCATAGTCGCCCACCGCGTTCGGGTCGCCATGGGCCTTCTGTATGGCGGCTTCGGCTTCTTCGAAAGTGGCGCCAGGCTTCAGGCGCGCCAAAATCACGCCCGCTTCCTTGACGCCGGTGGCGGTTGACACGATGTTGACCGCGCCCGACTGTGTGGCGCCTCCAACCGTGATCGAGGAGTTGGTGAGCGTCACCGACAGCGTCGGCAGCGTCGAGGTGGCCGCCGCGGGGCCAACGGCGAGCGCGGCCGCCGCGAGCAGAGCGCTTGCGGTCACGGTGAGCAGCAGGGTGAGTCGCTTCATTACGTGGTCTCCTGGTGGTTGGGTGCGAGGGAGGGGATCGGGACGACGGCCAGGCCAAGCCGACGGTGGCCGAGCGTCCACGGGCCAGCCACCATCGACCGATGCTCCGGCTCGATCGAAGCCTAGGGGTATCCGGCGTTTGCGTATATGGGACGTTCTGCCTATCTTTGAGTAGCAATGTCACCGTCGCGCCGCGTGGGCGCAAGCTCGCTGGCGCACACGGCGCGATCCCTGGTCGAACAGGAGGATCTCGCGAGCTTCCGCGCTGAGCTACCCGTGCAGATGCGCGGATTGGTGGACTGCGAGATAGCCTCCTACAACGAGATCGGCTCAGGGCCCGAGGACGTGCTGGTGAGCGCCGATCCGGTTATGCCCGAAGATCTCGGAGGTATGTATGACGCGTTCGCGGCGCTCATCATGCAGAACCCCTTGGCGGTCCACTTCCAGCGGACCCGCGATGAGCGCGCCTTGCGAATGTCAGACTTCATCAGCACTCGCAAACTCCACGAATTGGACCTGTATGACCTCGTGTATCGACACATCGCCACCGAGTATCAGCTCGCGTTCACGGTCCCGGTCCGCGGTCGGTTGGTCGGGGTCACGGTGAGCCGCGCCGGGCGCGACTTCTCCGATGAGGAGCTTGACCGCTTCGAGGCCGCCAGGCACATCGCGGTAAGCGTCCACCGCAACCTCGACGACCGCGCGCGATTGGATGTCATCGTGCGTGGCTTGGACGAGATCGAAGACGGTCCGCTCGCCGTCCTCTTGGTCGAGGCGGGCGGGCGCCTCTCCCCAGCTCACGATCGTGCGGAGCGACTGCTGAGCGAGCTATCGATGGACGAGGCGGCCGTCGAAGCGCTGAGCGCCTGGGCGGCCGTCCAACACGGGCACGGCCCCCTCGCCGCCTCCGAGTCTTTGATTCTGCCGACTGTCAAGGGTGAGCTGTTGGCTCGCTACATACACGGCTCTCCCGGCAACTTCGACGCGGTCGCGGTGCGTCTGACGCGAGCCCCCAAGCCCCACTCGCTGCGTGAGCTCGGTCTCACCCCTCGCCAGGCCGAGGTGCTCCATTTGCTGTGGCACGGGAGCACCAACGCCGACATCGCACGCTCCTTGAGCGTCAGCGAGCACACCGTCCGCCATCACTTGGAGGACATCTACCGGCAGCTTGGCGTCTCCTCGCGCGTCGCCGCGGCCCAGGTCGCGGGTCGGGCTCTCGCCTAGGCTGCAACCAGCTCGACCTCGCGGCCGGCCTCGAGCTCCTCGGCCATGACCGTCTCCGGCTGGGCCGCAGCCGGCGGGCGCAACACCAGGAACGCGGCCAAGATGCCCAGGCCCACGCACCCAGCCGCGACCAGGTAGGCCAGGTGATAGCCACCGGTCAGGGCGCTCGCCAGCGAGTCGCCGCCGGCGCTCAGCGTCTTGGTGTGGTCGGTTGCGATCGTGCCAAGCGTCGCCAGCCCGATCGCGCCGAACAGTTGCACCGACACATTGATGATCCCCGACGCCAGGCCCGCGTCCTGGGGCGCCGAGTCGGACATTCCCATCGTAAGCAGCGGCAAGAACGAAGCGCCCGCGCCCAGTCCCAATGTCAGGAAGGCTAGGAACAGGCCCGGGAAGTAGCTCGCGTGGAGGCCCTGCAAGGCCAGCAGCACCAAGCCGACCGCGATCCCCGCCAGGCCGGCCATCAGCGTCTGCAGAGCGCCGAAGCGCTGCACCGCCCTGGCCGCGACCCCCATCGACATCACCGCTATTGAGAACGTCAGCGGCAAGAAGGCGAGTCCCGTGTCGATCGCGTCGTAGCCGAGCACCTTCTCCAGGTACAGGGCGCCCAAGAAGAACGCCGAGAACATCCCCGTGATGAGCAGCCCTCTGACGAGGCTCGACCCCATCAACATGCGCTGACGCAGGATCCTCAGCGGCATGATCGGGTTGGCGATCCGTGACTCGAGCACGAAGAAGCCGGCCAATAGCGCCAGCGAAGCCCCGCCCACGCCGAGCGTGCGTGCCGAGAACAGCCCGTATTCGCTTGACTTCACGATCGCGAACGCGCCCAGCATCGTCGCCAACGTGATCAAGACCGAGCCCGCCACGTCCACGCCGCCCGCGAGGCCGAGCCCCTCGTTCTCCTCGATCAAGATCGAACCGAGCACGAACGCGATCAACCCGATCGGCACGTTCACAAAGAAGATCCAGTGCCAGTCCAGCGACTGCGTCAGCGCGCCCCCGGCCAGCAGTCCTACTGAGCCACCCCCGGCAGACACGAACGCGTACATGCCCATCGCCTTGGCTTGCTCGGCGCGCTTGGGGAACTGGGTAACGATGATCGCCAGGATCACGCTCGAGGCGACCGCCCCGCCAATTCCTTGCAGGATGCGCGCCCCGATCAGCATCCCCTGACTTTGGGCGAAGCCGCACAGGATCGACGCCGCAGTGAACATCACCAGTCCGGTCAAGAACACCTTCTTGCGACCCACCAAGTCACCCATCCGTCCGGCCAACAGGAGGAAGCCGCCGAAGGTCACCAAGTACCCATTGATCACCCACGTGAGGCTCTCCTGGGAGAAGCCCAATTCGTGTTGGATCGAAGGCAGCGCCACGTTCACGATCGTCGCGTCCAGCACCATCATCAACTGGCCCAAGCAAAGCACCGCAAGCGCGATCCAGCGCCTGCGCTCGCTCTTGCGCTCGGCTTCCTCGTGGACTGTGGTCTGTTGGGCCTCTTGTTGCTGGATGTCCCGTTGGTGGGCGCCGCGACGCCGTAGGCCTTCGCGGCCTCGCGCGCTTTCTTTGGGGGGGTTGGCGGTCTTCATGTTGCTCCTTCCAGTCTTGATCAGGGGAACAACATAGCAGGGATAATCAATCCTACAGGTATCATCTTGTTAGCGGTGATGATTGCTACGTCGTGGTATAATCGAGCGGCTATGGGCAAGCAA
Source organism: Solirubrobacteraceae bacterium (assembly GCA_049581225.1). Classification (GTDB taxonomy): domain Bacteria; phylum Actinomycetota; class Thermoleophilia; order Solirubrobacterales; family Solirubrobacteraceae; genus Palsa-744. The sequence goes on along the minus strand of JBAURN010000328.1, from coordinate 2,265 downwards.
AATCACCCGGCCGATCTCCACACCGCCGACCTCGGCTCGATGGTCCTGCTCACGCGCCTGGCCAAGCAGGTCTACCGGCGCAGCACCGAGGATCTCTTGGGCATACACATGCGCTTGGTGATGGCCCTCAGCTACCTGCGCGACCACGACGGCGCGCCCCAACAGGAGCTGGCCGAGGCGCTCTGCATGGACGCCAACAACGTTGTTCTGTTGCTCAACGAGCTCGAGGATCTGGGCCATGTGGCCCGCCGCCGCGACCCCGAGGACCGCCGTCGCCATCGCGTCGAGCTGACCGCCGGCGGACGACGCGCCCTTGTCAAAGCCGAGGCTGCGCAAGAGACGATCGAGGACGATGTCCTCCAAGCGCTCGACGCCGAGGAACGAGCAACTTTGTGGCGCTTGCTCACGCGCGCCTTGCGAGGCGCCGAGCCCGATGTCGCGCCTGGTGCGCTCCCGGAGGTCGAGCGAGAGGTCTCGCCCACCGTTGGGGCGTCGCTGTAAACATGGAGCGCAAGTGGTGGACCTTGATCGCGGTGTGCGTGGCGACGTTCATGTTGTTGCTCGACATCACCGTCGTCAACACCGCCTTGCCGAGCATCCGCAAGGACCTCCACTCGTCCTTCACCGATCTGCAATGGGTTGTCGACGCCTACGCGCTCACGCTTGCCGCCTTCGTGCTGACCTCCGGTTCGCTCGCCGACAGGCTCGGGCGCAAGCGCGTGTTCGTGGTGGGCGTCGCGATCTTCACGGTGGCCTCCTTGCTGTGCGGACTGGCCGGAACTCCGACCGTCTTGAACCTCGCACGCGCGCTTCAAGGCGTTGGCGGCGCCATCATGTTCGCGGTGTCCCTGGCCTTGCTGGCCCAGGAGTGGCGAGGGGCGGAGAGGGCGAACGCCACCGCGATCTACGGGGCGACCATCGGTGTGGCCGTGGCTTTGGGTCCGCTCGTTGGCGGCGCCTTGACCCAGGCGATCGGCTGGCAATCGATCTTCTTCTTGAACATCCCGATCGGGATCGCGGCGATGGTCGTGACCGTCTTGAAGATCGCTGAATCGCGAGATGAGACGGCTCGCGGCATCGACTGGGGCGGCACGGTCACCTTCTCCTCCGCCAACGCGCTGTTGGTGCTTGCCCTGCTGCGAGGAAATGACGACGGTTGGACCTCTGGTGTGATCGTCGGCCTGCTTGTCGCCGCAGTCGTACTGTTCGTGGCGTTTATCGTGATCGAGTTGCGCGTCGCCCAGCCGATGCTCCCGCTTGGCCTCTTCCGCAGTCACGCTTTCACCGGGGCCCAGATAACGGCGTTTGCGCTCAGCGGGTCCATGTTCGCCCTGTTCCTCTACATAACGCTCTACATGCAAGAGATCGAGCACCTCTCGCCCTTGCAGGCAGGCCTGCGCTACCTGCCGTTCACGGTGGGCTCTTTCTTCGTCGCCGGTGGCACAGCGTCCTTGGAGGGCAAGGTCTCCCCACGGGTGCTGCTCTCCTCAGGGCTGGCCATCACCGCGCTTGGCCTCGTCCTGATGAGCGGCGCCAAACCGGACGATTCGTGGACGGTTCTGCTCCCAGGATTCATCGTCGGCGGGCTCGGCGTAGGCATCGTCAACCCGGTGCTCGCGAACGTCGCGCTCTCGACCGTGCCCGAGCGCATGAGCGGCGTGGCTTCCGGAATCAACGACACGTTCCGCCAAGTCGCGATCGCCTCTGGCACCGCCGGGCTTGGCGCTTTGTTCCTTGCTCTCTCCAGGCAGCGCATCCAAGACCTATTGCCGCATGCAGGCGCCACCCAAGCACGCGGTCTGGCCGAAGCGGTCTCTTCCGGCACCCTGTCTCCGGGTACCCCCGCGCCGATCGTTCACGCCGCGCGCGAGGGCTTCACCCATGGCTTCTCCGCGATCCTGCTGGTAGGCAGCGCCATGGCGCTCATCGGCGCCGTGCTCGCCCTGCTGCTCGTCCGCGACAGCGACCTGCGCCACGACGAAGCGCCCGAGCTCTCGGTCGAGCCGGCGATCGCCTGACAGGCGACTTCGAGCCGGCGCACCTCTGATGGGCGAAGACCTCGCCGCGGCATGTGCAGCGCGGCGACCGGTCGGTGACTACCCGCTCGGCGCGCCGGCCCGACGCTTGGCCTTGCGCTCGGCAGAGCGCTCCGCCTTCTTCTCGCGCGCCTGATCGTAGGACTGGGTGACCAGCGTCTTGCCGTCGCTCCAGCCAAAAGCCCTGATCAGCAAGAGGATCGCAAAGAGAATCCCCCAAGCTTTCGTC
>JBAURN010000327.1:0-16814 GCA_049581225.1 Solirubrobacteraceae bacterium | reverse complement strand
CAATGCGCCCGGCAGCGTCGAGCACCAGGCCCAGCTCGGCCACCGCGGGGCTTGGCCGGACCCCCGCCGTCCACACCACCGTGCGGGCTTTCACGTGTGTCTCACCGTCTTTTTTGGGAGGGACGGGCGTGCGGGTCTGCGTGAGGGGGCGGGTCGTCTCTGAGAGGACCGTGCCGCGTGCATCCACGCTCTCCAGCGTCGTGCTTGTCTTGATTTCGATGCCCCTTGCTTCGAGTTCTTTAGCGGCGAACGCGGACAGGCTCGGCGGCGCTTCTCCCATGATGCGATCCTGGGCCTCGACCAGCAGCCAGCGCGTGCCCTGGGCCTTGCAGTGCGGGTAGCCGCGGATCGCCTGCTCGGCGAAGTCCTGTAGCTCGGCCAACCCCTCGATGCCCGCGTAGCCGGCGCCCACGAACACGAAGCTCAGGTACTCCGCTCTTGCCTCTTCGCTTTCCAAGGACTCCGCGATGTCCAGGCACGACAGGACCCGGTTGCGCAGGCCGGTGGCGTCGGCCAAGGACTTCAAGCCGATCCCGTGCTCGGCCAGGCCCGGGATCGGCAGGGTCCTGGAGACCGAGCCGAGCGCGACGACCAGGTGGTCATAGCCAAGCTCGACGTCGGCGCCGTCCTTGCGCCTCACCTTCAGCGTCTGTCGCCGAGGGTCGGCGCCCGTGACGCTCCCCACGATCAACTCGGCGTGCTTCAGTTGCGAGCGTAGCGGCACGATCACGTGGCGAGGGTCAAGCGTCCCGCCCGCGGCGCCTGGCAAGAGCGGCGTATAGAGCATGAAGTTGGTCTCGTTGACCACCGTCACCTTCGCCCTGTGTTGGAGTCCGGCGCGCTGCAGCGAGCGGGCCGCATAGAAGCCGCCAAAGCCACCGCCCGCGATCACGATTCGTGCTTGGTCCATGCCTCCACGTTAGACCTCGCAGCCCGTTGAGACCAATGTCACAAGCTTGTTACAAAGTCTTGGGTTTTGGGTGGGGGGGCCGATGCTTGGCCAGTTCTTTCTCCAGCTTGGCCTGCTCGAAGCGCCGCAGCGCGGCCTCTGTGATCGTCTGCCTCGCCGAGGGCCGCGACAGGGGCTTGAAGCGGAAGTTGGTCGCCAAGATACGCGTCGTGGTCGAGCTGGACATCGTCTTGGCCGCCTTCACATAGCTGGTGTTCATCGTCACCTGCGCCGGAAGGCCCGACGCCGAGAACGCCATCGTCACCTGCACCGGCTGCTGGCATTCCCTCCCTATTAGTTCGCCGAACGGGATTTCACTCTCGGGGAATACCTGCGGCGCGTACGTGATCGTGAACACCCTCACCTCTTGGCCGTCGAGCGTCGTCGCCCCGGTTGCCACGATGCTCGTCGCCTCGCCAAGTAGCTTCGGCGAAGGTTCAAACGGTGTCATGCCCGATTCCTTGTGCGACTGTTCTCGCGCTTCGCGGACCCAGGGTCGCCCGCCGTCGCCACGAGTCACGCTCGGCTCGTACGTGTACTTCGAGTCGCCGATTTCGATGATTTTGCGCGATTCCCGCGAAGACGGCGAGGTCGTCTGGATGGTCAGACTGTTACTGGCTTCCCTGGGCTTCAGGCGCAGCTCCGCGTTCGCCTCCAGAATCAGATCGCCCGTTTCCGTTTCGAGCTCGCTGCGAAAGGAAATTCGGATGCTCGTGAGTTTTGATGTTCGCTTCGTCGTCTTTTGTGTTAGATCCAGTAGTTCCGGCGGCACCGCGGTTTTGGCGGGAGCCACCGGAGGGGTGGTCGGGCAGCTGGGGGCAGCCGCCGCGCAGACGCTCGGCAGCGCGAGCGCGATCGCCACGATGAGTCCCCCGCCGCAGACGACTATGGCGGACGGTCGCCGTCTCTGTGTCATATCGCTCCTCGGTCTAGTTCGTCTAGCGTTTGGCGTGGCGGCCGATCTTGCTCATCGCCAGCCGCACGCTCATGCCGTATCTCTGAGCCGGTACGGGTGAGGACTCAAAAATCCTCAACACGGCGCCCAGGTGTCCGTGCCCGGAGTGCAACATCGCTCTCCCGCGGGCGTTGAGCCGGACCTCGACGATCGTGCTCGCACCGGCCTTGATCGAGAAGGAGGCCGTGCCCAGGTCCTCCGGCTTAGGTCTCTTCCTTCCTCTCGCCCGGCTCGGTCTGCTCGTCAACGTCAGCTTGCCGCGGCACGTGACCGCGCCCTTGCACGCAAGCTTGACGGCCACCACTCCACCAACGCTGGTCGTGAGTCGAGCGCTCACCAGCGACACCGTCGCCGTGCCTCCTGTCGGTTGGGTGGGTTCCAGCCCCGGCCCGCTCGGTGTAGGGCACGGAGGCGAGGAGGCGCCCAGCGGACTGCTCGCGATTCGTGCCGAGCCGCCCTCGGTGCCCGTGATCGTGCCCGTGACAGCGAGCGGTTCGCACGCCGGGTTCGTCTTGAAGGTGCCCCGGCCGAACCGCAACAGCAGTTCGTCGATGTGCAGCGGCACACCATCCATGATGGTCGGCAGCGCCCTGCTCGTGAGCGTAAGCGCTCCCGTGCTCGGATTGGCTCCAATCGCCATTTGCACGACCTCGATGCCGAACTCAAACGGGGGCGGGTATATCGGCAGCACGATCGCCACGCTTTGCGCGGCGCCGTCATACGGTCCGGTCAGGTAGATCGGGCCGCCCAACGCGATCGGCTGCGATCCCAAGCCAACCGTTGCGCCGACCTGGCCCACTTCGCTCGCGGCCCTACACAGGCCCTCTGAGCCCTGCGGTTCCCCACAGGTCTGCGCGCCCGCGAACATCTGCGCGAGCGCTGGCGGGGCTTCGATCGCAATCGTGCCCAGTTCCTGTTCCTCGTCGTGGCCGGCGCGCGACACGAGCATCCCCAGCGAGCCGAAAGTGTCCGGTTCGCCACCGGCTTCGGCGCTGGTGACGAACGTTGGGTTGAACGGGTGCGGCGTGGAGCACGGCGTGTCCTGAGCTCCCGATTCGATTTGAAACGAGCTGAAGGCCGTGGCGGCGGCACTGGCGCTCCAAGGTTCCAGTTCGGCGGTGCTCGTGGCCGTACCGCACGTGGGCGGCGTGCTGAGCAGGGCGCGCGGACCACCGGAGAAACGAAGGGCGACGTCGTCGATCGGCAACTGTGGGAGGTCTTCGAAGGAGACTTCCCAGCGACCGGTGATCGGATTGTTTTCCAGCTGGCCCGCCAGCTTGATCGAGACGCCGCCAAGCTGTTCTTCGACCACGACATACAGACCGACCTGCGAACGAAACGGGTTTTCGCCGGGCCTCGCCAGATAGATGTGGCCCTTTAGCGGCCTGGTGAGAATGGACGTCTCGATTTCTGCGGTCCCGATCGTCGACGCCTCAGGGCACGTAGCTTTGGTCGAGGTCCCGAACGCGACTTCCGCTTCGCCGCACCCTTGCAACCCGTCCGCGGACGACAGCGAGATGTCGGCGCCCTGGGGCAGCGCGACCTTCGCGCTCTCCATCGCGGCCGAGGCAAGCGCCGGTTCTGGGGGTTGGGGCAGGCGCACTTCGATGCCATAGCCCGATGGTGTGTTGGCGTAATTGACCTCCGGGCTCACGTCCAGCGCGGGGCTGAACGTGAGCCTGTTGCAACCCGTCGTCGTGGGCGTATCCGAGGAGGCTTCCAGGCGCGTGCCCGGCGCCTCCCACGATTCGGCCGAAAGGGTGGTGTCTGGTGCAGAGCCGCAGGAGACCGCACTGGTCAGGAAGCGCGCCGCAGGAAGGCCGCCGCCGGGATCCCCGAACTCAGGTTCCCCCGACGATTGGACGTGGTCGGGCCCGGCCCCGGCGCCGTCGTTGGCGGCCGGAACGCCCCACAAGGTCAGCGTCATCGAGATCAGCCCGACCTGGGGGACGTCTTCGGCTGTCAGCTCCAGCCGACCGTCGGGTTGGAGCGCCATACCGAGCCTTAGCGGCATCGGCAAGAACACCGTAAGCCCCCCGAATTGGCCGGGTCCGGTCGCAGTGTCATAAACAAGGCTCGAATATTGCACCGGGACGCCGCCGCCGGAGCCTCTCGTAATGAACGTAACCCCGACTGCGGTGTCCGGCGGGCAGCTCCCCGCCGACGCTTCCCCGATTGTGCATTGGGGAACGGCCAGGGGATTTGCGATGAACCCCGACGGTAGGCGCAACGCTGCTTCCTTGTCGTCCGCCGCCGAATATGTTTTGCCGCCGCTCGCGACTTGATTGAAGGTGAATCCGGCGGTAAGGTTCACGGCAGCACCCGCCTGGGTGTCGGACCACGTAGCGGCGAAGTTCGAGATGCCAAAGCCGGCATCGCTCGAGCTGATGGTCGTCGGGTCTTCGGCTTGGGCGGTTGTGGCCGCGCCGCCTCCGCTCACGCTTACAGAATTGGTCACCGGCGGGCCAACAATAGCGCTCACCTTGACGGTTACTTCGATCCTCAGCACATCGCCAGAGGCCATTTCGAAGCCTTCATAGGTGCAAACCGGATTCGGCGTGGATTTACACGCGAGGGTGTGGCCGTTACCCAGGTCTTCACCCGAGACCGCGCTTGCCGTGATGCCGGCGGGCAGAGTGTCGCTCACCTCGATCGGGCTGCCCGCATCCGATTCACCGCCGGTGTCGACGACGGTCAGGACGTACTTGTCATCGCCGGTTTCGTCGCCGGGCGCGAAGTTCGTGGGGGAAGACGACGAAGACACTGCCCACACGGGGTCTTGGGCGTACGCAGACGCAGCTGAGGCTCCCGTGAGGGTGAGCGCGAGCACGGTCCCCACAGTGGTCAGCCAGCCCAGATAGCGGCCCTTCGAGCCCCCCATATTCACCCCACGTTGGTCGCCGCCGATCAGACCGCACCGTACCATGTATCGGTATTTGTAGGGCAGTCGGCTGGACTCGGGCGTCCTCCGACGCCGAGCAAGCCTGGCAGCGCGTCCAGTGCGCCGAACGTCTCCGCGCCCGCCCCGCGCAAGGCTTGCTCGTCGCTGTCGGCGCTGAAGCCGAGCACTCTCATGCCGGCGGCGACCGCTGCCTGCACGCCCGAGGGAGTGTCCTCGATCACGACGCACTTGGAGGGGTCGGCGCCCATCGTGCGGGCCGCGTGCAGGAACAGATCCGGGTGGGGCTTGCCCCGCAAAACCTGGTAAGCCGAGAACAGCGCTTCCTCCTCAAACAGCGTGTCAAGCCCGGTGAGCTGCAGCGAGAGGCGCGTCTTCTCAAGCTTGCCTTGGGAGGCCACGCACACGGACACGCCCGCCTCCCTTATCTGCTCGATGGCCGCGGCTACCCCTTTGACGGGGCGTAGGCCCTTGCGGAAGGCTGCGCTGCGCTCCTGCTCGTAGCGGTCCATCCAGCCCTCGGGCAGGGCGCGCCCGAGCCGAGCCTCGGCGCTGGTCAGGATGTCGATCAGCAGCAGGCCTTGGTATTCGCGCCGGGACTGGGCCGGCGTGGTCGGCAGACCCTCGTCGCTCAGCATCCGTGCGAGTAGGTCGTTTGAGATCGACTCGCTGTCGACGAGGACGCCATCGCAGTCGAAGATGACGAGGGCCGGTGCCGACTGGCTCATGGCGGCGCATCATCGCGCATGGCGCCCATGCTCACAGGCTCACTCGCTTTTGCGCTAAGGCGCGGCGGCGGTGCTCTTTGGGTCGACCAGGATCTTCGCGTGGGTCTCGGGATCTCCAAGCGCCTCGAAGGCCTTCTCGACGCCGTCGAGTCCCACGGTGCCGGTGAGGAGAGGACCGGGGTTCACCTTTCCCTCGGCGAGCATGTGAAGGGTGTCGCGGAACTCGAGGGGGGTGTAGCCGAGGACGAAGCGCAGCTCGATTTCCTTGTTGATCGCCATCGCCGGCCTGATCTTGTCCGTACCCATGCACACGCCCACGACGACCACGCGGGAGAACAGAGGCGCACTCGCGATCACCTGGTCGAGCACCCCGGGCACGCCCACGCATTCAAAGATCACGGGGCTCTTGGGCTTGGCCAGGCCGAGCGCTTCGGCCGCGCGCCAAGTGTGATGCCAGGGAATCGGCAGCCGCTGCATCTTGCCCATACCGTCAACCGCGAGGTCGAGGGCGGCGGGAACCGCGGTGAGGTGCCCGTGCTTCTCGGCTGAGGCGTGGGGCGATTCGTGTGCCGGGTCCACGACGACGTCAGCGCCGCAAGCCTTCGCCAACGCGCGACGCCCCGCGGAGAAGTCGCTCGCGATGACGGTGCGCACGCCGTGTGCCTTGAGCATGCAGATCACCGACAGGCCGATCGGCCCGCAGCCGATCACGACCGCGACGGTGCGCTTCTTGACCTCACCTCGGCGCACAGCGTGCCAGCCGACAGCCATCGGCTCGGTCAGCACGGCGACTCCGGGCGCGAGGCCATTTGGAACTGGAACGGTAAGAGACTCCTGCACGAGCATCTGCTCCGCATAGGCACCGGGAGCCGCCACCGACAGACCGGTGGCGTGGACGTCCTTTCCGACACGCAGCAGAGGCAGCGAGACCACCGTCGTCCCCGTCGGCGCCGATCGCCGGCAGGAGGGGCCGTGTTCGACGATCTCACCGCAGAACTCGTGCCCCATCACAACGTCCTGGTCGGAGCGCATGAAGTCCGCATAGCCGGTCTCCAGAGCCACGTCTGCCATCTCGTTGCAGTGATGGCGAGCATGAAGGTCTGATCCGCAGATGCCACAGCGAAGGACATCGATCAATACCTGTCCCCGCTCAGGTATCGGCGTCGGCAGATCGACGACCGTCAACTGGCCTTCTTTACAGTTCACGGCCTTCATCGGGCACCCGCGACGATCGATCCGGCGAGCACGCGCAAGAGCTCTACCCAACCCGACCCGGGAAGGTCGGACTCGGTCATCGTGCGAACGCGTAGTCGTCGAGGTTGAAGCGGGCGCTGCGCCAGGCCGCCTCGAGCGAGAGGCTGGCCCGGAACGGCGCGTCGCCGTGCTTGTCGAAGTAGTAGCTGTTCGCGTTCGAGCAGGCGCCCCGGAAGAAGACCTGGTTGTGGCGGCGCCCGAGCATCGACTCGAAGTAGCGACGGTTGGCCTCGGGCGTGATCTCCACGCGCGTGGCGCCTTCGCTGCGCGCCCGCTTCAGGCAGCGCACGATGTGGCGCATCTGGGTCTCGATCAGACCGAAGTAGGACTGGCCGTTGAACCCGTAGGGACCTAGGATCGAGAAGGAGTTCGGAAAGCCGGGGACGCTCACGCCCTCATAGGCCTGCAACCGGTTGGCATCCCACCACTCCTCGAGGTCGACACCACCAGCGCCCAGCATCTCGAATGCCGGGAGGTTCCCGGAGTCGAACACCTTGAACCCGGTTGCAAGGACGAGCACGTCGAGAGGATGCTCGACCCCGTCGCTCATACGAACGCCCGTCTCGGTGATCGCCTCGATGGAGGTGGTTTCGAGCAGCACGTTCTCGCGGTTGAAGACGGGGATGTACTCATTGGAGAAGCTCGGGCGCTTGCACCCGAGGGAGTACTTGGGCGTGAGCTTCTCGCGCACGACGGGATCCTTGACCTCGCGGAGCATCTTGCGAGCGGTGGCTTCACCGCGGGCGGTGAGGCTCGGGAACTGGCGGGCGAAGTGGGCGGCGAGCACAAAGGTGAGCTCCACGAAGGCCTGACTTGCCCAGCGCGTGGCGAGCTCGGCGCCGGGCACCGAGCGCAGTGCCCGGCGCACGCGCGGGCTCATCGGCGCGTCGAGCTTGGGTAGGCACCAAATGGGAGTGCGCTGGAAGACGGTGAGGAGCTCGACTTCAGGGGCGATCGCGGGGATCAGCTGGATCGCCGAGGCACCCGTGCCGATCACCCCGACGCGCTTGCCGCGCAGGTCGACCGAGTGATCCCAGCGCGCCGTGTGCATGGTCGTGCCGGCGAAGGAGTGCAGGCCCTCGATCTCGGGAGGTTTGGGCTGGCTGAACACGCCTGTCGCGCCAACCACGTATCGCGCGGTGATCCGCTCGCCGCTGGCGGTCTGGATGTGCCACGCGTGGGCGTCCTCGTCGAACCTCGCCCCGACCACCTTGGTGTTCAGCTGGATGCGATCGCGCACCCCGTACTTGTCCACGCAGTGCTCCGCGTAGGCCTTGAGCTCCGTCCCCGGCGCGTACACGCGCGACCAGTCGCTGCGCTTCTCGAAGGAGAACTGGTAGCTGAAGGACGGGATGTCGACCGCTATCCCCGGGTAGGTGTTCCAATGCCAGGCGCCCCCGACACCGTCCCCGGCCTCGAGCACGACGAAGTCGCGGAAGCCGGCCTGGTCGAGCTTGATCGCCGCCCCGATGCCCGAGAAACCGGCGCCGATCACGACGACCTCATGGTCCATCGCGACATCCGAAGTATCCATATGCTCAAGGTATCGAGAACGCTCGCCGAGCGCCGCGGCACTGGCGATGGAAGAGACGGGAAGAGCGCGCCCTGAGAGATTCGAACTCCCGACCTTCGGTTCCGTAGAAGAAGGGCTACTTCTTGATGCTTGTGTATGCGCATCTTGATGCGCTAACCTAGAAGGGTGCGTACCACCGTCACGCTTGCCGACGATGTCGCTGCGGCCGTTGAGAAGCTGCGGCGAGAGCGCTCTCTCGGCCTCAGTGAAGCGATCAACGATCTCGTTCGCGCAGGCCTGATTGAGCGTCGCAAAGTCTCGCCGTTTCGCCAGAAGGCTCATGACCTCGGTAGCGGGATTGACTTCTCCAATGTGGCCGAGGCGATCGAGACGCTCGACGGGCCCAGCGCCCGCTAATGCTCGTTGACGCCAACCTTCTGCTCTACGCGGTGCACAAGGGCACATCGCAGCATCGGCGAGCCTCCGCGTGGCTAACAGAGCAGCTGAACGGACCCAAGCGCGTAGGACTACCTTGGCAGAGCTTGGCTGCGTTTCTGCGCATCTCCACTCACACTCGGGCCTTCCAGCGCCCGCTTGCTCCGGCTACAGCCTGGGAGCTTGTCACTGACTGGCTCGCCGCGCCAGCCACTTGGATTCCACAACCAGGACCTGACTATGCGCGCATCCTCGGCGAGCTGATCGTTGCCTACGAGATCCGCGGCAACCTAGTGCCCGACGCCCATCTCGCAGCACTCGCGATAGAGCACGGCGTCCCCGTCTGCTCGAACGACACCGACTTCGCGCGCTTTCGGGGGTTGCACTGGATCGACCCACTCGAGAACGACTGAGAGTCGAACTCATCAAATCACGGGCGTGGCTTTCGTGAAGCAAAGGCGCAGGGGCGAGGTTTGCCGGCTCACGAGGCGGGTAAAGCATGTCAACGCTGGGCGCCGGGGACGTGCTCTCGGGCTCCGCGAAAACGCCTCGTCAGAGCGATCCTCGGGAGAGCGTTATGCGACGGCGCGTCCCGGAGAAATCCTCAGGGACGCGCCGTGGCTTGCATCGCTGCCACATCCAAAAATTGGCGGGATCAAAGCGGACGAGGCGCATACGATGCGGAATGCCGATGTCGGCTGGAAACGTCGCCGGACGCGTAAGGCGCCTTGACAAGCGAGGGTGCAGTGGCTCGTGCGCGAGCTATGGCTACAGGGCATCTCGGTCGGCGATTGGGAGGGCATCGATGACGCCTGCGATCTCGAAGAAACGCAGCACCTGTCCATTCCCTGGCGCCACGAGGAAGTCGTATCCATGCTCGCGACATAGCCGCTGGGCATGAAACACTGCCTGCAAACCGCTCGAGTCCATAAATGTCAATCCGCTCAGATCGAGCGAAATACCTTTGACACCCTTGCGGCAAAGCCGCGTAATAGTGGCTTCGAGGCCCGGAGCCATCGCGAGGTCCAGTTCGCCGCTCAGAATTAGCGTGTGGTGAGCGTCGCACACCACGTCTTGGACTCCGAACTGAGGCGAAGTCGGCTGCGCCGTCAAGTTTCCGTCAGCGTCTTCTCTTGAGATGGCCATGTCAAACTCCTCGCACGGTATCGGCGTGTGAGGCAGTCCCAACGGGCACCAATGTTGCCGTGAGTCCTACCGGTGCAGCACCGCCCCCCAAGCCCTTTCGGACCCCGGAGACGGGCCGATCCTAGCAACCCGGCGCTGGGGGCACCAGAGCCAGTCACCTCCTCGCTACTGGCAGCCGGCAGGGGCTCGCTCTCCATCGCAAACGTCTGTGCCGGGAGCGTGAACCACACCGTCTTGCCGTTCGTCGATGGAACCGTTCCCCAGGCGTCTGAGAGCGCTTGGACGATGCTGAGTCCTCGCCCGGATCGCTCGTGTGGCAGAGGCGAGCGCAGCGTTGGCTGCCCTTGCCCGTTGTCGCTCACCTCGACGCGGATATCGCGTTGCGAGCAATGGATGGCGACTTCGAAGTCACTGTGTGCGTGGCGCATGGCGTTGGTGGCGAGCTCAGAGGTCATCAGCTCGGCGGCTTCTACCGTCGCTTGCGGCTGCTCGCGCAGGACATCCCTGACGAAACGGCGCGCCGCACCGACGGACACGGGGTCACAGCGAAATCGACGCGAGCTGGTCACGATTCGATCGGGAGCACGCTTGAGAGACCTGTAGTCTCAATGACGCGCCGGATGATTGGCGAGGGATTGCGCACAGACACACTGGTGACTTGTGTTGCGGCGCCGATCAGCACCGCGATCCCAGCGCTATCCATAAATCGCAGGCCGGTGAGATCGAAGATCAGCGGCTGAGGGTGAGGGGCTGTGATCGCCACCATTCTCTCCTGTAGGGACTCCGCGTTTGAGCTGTCGAGCTCTCCAGAGAGAATCACGATCTGCGTGCCTGTGGGATCGAGGCGCGTGTCGATCCCGACGGTCGTTGCGAACTCGTCGTCTAGCTCTGCCATCGGATACCCACTATCGCCGTGTCGTCATGGTGGTCCTCGGATGTGAGGTCGTGTGCGAGCTTTGCCATCAAATCCTCGAGGGGAAGCCGTTCTCCGGTGGCTGCATTTCGCAAGCGCTCGAAGCCCGCATCCAGCACCTCACCCCGCCGCTCTACCAAACCGTCGGTGAACGCTATCAGCGTCGAATCCGATCCCACAGACACGGTCGCCTCGACATAGGGCGAGTCGCGAACCACGCCAATCGGCACGTTCACATCGAGTCGAACAAACCTTCCCTCGGCGTCCCCGGCCTCGATCAGCAGCGGCGCCATGTGTCCAGCGCTTGCCACAGTCAGTCGATGAGCCCCGATGTCGACCAGCATGCAGAGCATTGTCGCGAAGTAATTGTGAGGGGCACTGTTGACGAAGTCCGAGAGTTTGGCGAGCACCGAGGAGGGACTGTGATCTTGGGCCGCGTACGCGAGCGCCGCGTGGCGCAGCGAGGCCATCGTTGTCGCGGCCTGGAGCCCGTGTCCGGAGACATCGCCGATCATGGCCAGCACCTGACCCTCCCCGGCCGCGACGACGTCGTACCAATCGCCGCCCACGTCGATACCCGAAGCGGCCGGTACATAGCGTGCGCCGACCTGCAGTCCAGCGAACTTAGGCAGCGCGTCAGGGAGCAACGCGTGCTGGAGGGTTTGGGCGATGCTGCGCTGCTCGGTGTACATTTCGCGGTTCTCCTCAGCTACCTGGTCGAGGACACCGACGAGCCGCTCGGCATAACGCCGACGCCGCATCAGGCGGTCTGTCATCAATGCCGCACTCAGCGCGATCAGCACTCCAGCGATCCCAACGATCCAGGGAAGACTCTGAAAGAACCCGCCGCCAAGCGAGCCATTTGGGGTGACAACCACCGTGAATGCGCTGTCTCCGAATGGCACGACATCTGACGCATGGCGGCCCGTAACCGGGAAATGCTGGATATTCGTAACCAGTAGATCACTGTGCCGCTGCGAGTGGCCCAGATACAGGACGTAGTTGAGATCCGAGAACGCGGAGTCACTTGAGAGCTTTGATCGCCTGTCCTTGGGAAGCGGACTTTCTGCATAGACCGCGAAGCCTCCCTTCAGGCCCGGCGTGCTGTACTCGTAGCCAAGGCTCGCGTTGGTGGTGCCGAGGATCCCAGTTACGTTCAGCAGCTTGCTGTTCATGGCCCGGGCGAACAGCGCGCGAGCCTGTTGCGGAGACGACGCCAATACCGGGGCGTTGCCCACTACCAGGGACGGCGCCGGGGTGGAACGGCCCAAGGGCCACAATGACGCCGAGGTGAACTGGCGTCCTGGACCGACGTACGAGGCCATGAACGCACGGAACCTCTGAGAGTCCCCGCCGGTCGCGTCGGCCAGCTCGGCAGCCGACGCAAGCGGCGTTTGGATCGACGGGACAACAGCCGTCAATACCAACCCGAGCTCGCGAGCGCGCAAGCTCAACAGCCGATTCTCGTTGCGGTCATACAACCACAAAGACGTCAACGCCAGCACCGCGGTCACAGCCAGTCCCACGAGCAGCACGAGGACAGCCACCCCCGATGGGCGCCACCGGCCGGCAGGGTCTGACAGCTTCGCGAGAGAAGCAGGGTCCTGCTCGACCCACTCCCCGGGCGAGTCATAGCGAGAGCCAGTCATCGTCGCCGAAACGGCACCACTGCTCATCTCAAGCGTCTCCCCAGACCCATAGCTTGAGTCAAGCTTATGCGACCACCCGACGCGCTGCGAGCCGGTTGTGCTGCCAGTCGATGGAGCCGGCGCGATCGCAACGCTCGTCAGGATTGCCCGCCTGCATAGGAGGGTAGCTACAGCTAACGAGCGAAATCATGCCCGATCGAAACGGACGCGAGGAGGACGTCATGAGCAAACGCGAGAAGCAGCTGAGTAAGAGTCTGCGCGCCCGTGGGGTGCGCAAGGGGCTTGCACGGAAAGTGGCCCGTGCCACGGATGGAGGTAGCAGCCCGAAGATCGCCCGCCGCGCGATGGCGGATCTAGCGTCAGTAGTCGCCGAGATCCAGGACCGCCTTCAGCAGGGACCTCAAAAGCGCAGTGCCGCTGCCAAGAAGGCTGCGAGGACCCGAAAGCAAAAGGCGCGTCGACGCAGCAATGCCGCGAAGCGCGCGGCCCGTACTCGCGCCAGAGCCTAGAGGCGCTTACAGACGAGCGGGTCGTGAGCGAACGGTGCGTGTCTCGAACGAGCTCGCAGGAGCACCTTGGGCCGCAAGCAGCGGGCATCCGAGGCCCGTCCGCCGCGGCAAGCACGAGCGGTTGTGGCCTGTTCATGTCGGATGCTCGGGTTGGAACTACAAGTCATGGCGCGGTGAGATGTATCCGTCCGGCCTGCCGGCACGGTGCTGGCTCGAACGCTACGCCGAGCTGTTTGACACCGTCGAGGTCAACACGACTTTCTATCGCCTGATCAGCCGCGAAGCAGTGCAGCACTGGGTCGAGCAAACACCCCAAAAGTTCTCCTTCGCGGTCAAGGCCAGCCGTTACTTGACGCACGTCAAGCGGCTGTTGAACATACGGGACGGGCTTTCGCGGTTCTATGAGCGCATCGAGCCGCTTATGGAAGCCGAGCGCCTCGGTCCCGTGCTCTGGCAGCTGCCGGAGACCTTTCACAGAGACGATGCGCGGCTCGCCGGTGCCCTTGCGGTGCTGCCTGGCGGACGTCATGCATTTGAGTTTCGTCACCCAAGCTGGTTCGTGCCCGAGGTCTACGCGCTGCTGGCCGAGCACGACGCGGCGCTGGTCATCGGGGATCATCCGGCTCGGCCGTTTCAGAGCTATGAGGCCACGGCCGGCTGGCGCTACGTTCGCTTTCACCACGGGACCCGGGGCCGGCGCGGAAACTACTCCCACAGCGAGCTCGAGGAATGGGCCGAGCGCCTGCACTCCTGGCGTGCACAGTCAGAGATCTTCCTCTACTTCAACAACGACTGGGAGATGTTCGCGCCCCGCAATGCCGCCAAGCTGCGCCGGCACCTCGAGCGGCTAAAGAATCCCAAGATCAATGCCTCCTGAGTCACACGCGCAGAAGATGCTCGAAGAGCTGCGGGGCCAGGCGAACGACTGCCATGCCTGTCCGCTATGGCGCGATGCGACCCAGACCGTCTTCGGGGAGGGCCCGGTCCGAGCAGTGATGATGCTCGTCGGGGAGCAGCCTGGCGACCGTGAGGATCGTGACGGTAGACCGTTTGTGGGGCCCGCTGGTGCGCTGCTCGACCGCGCGCTCGCGCAAGCCGGGATCGACCGTACCCAGGTTTATGTGACCAACGCGGTCAAGCACTTCAAGTACCGCAGCCGCGGCAAGCGACGTATTCACCAGCGACCCGACAGTGAGGAGATAAAAGCCTGCTACCAATGGCTGCAGGCAGAGCTGGAGCTCGTCAAGCCGTGCGTACTCGTTTGCCTGGGCGCGACAGCAGCGAAAGCGCTGCTCGGAGGGACACCGCACATCGAACGCGACCGAGGCCGCGCGCTTCCCTCTGAACTCGCACCCTTGGTCATGCTCACAGCCCACCCCTCGGCGGTGCTGCGCCAGCGCGATCACGACGCCCGGCAAGCCGGGACACGGGCGCTCGTCAGGGATCTGAGACGCGCGTGGCAGGATGCACTCAATGAATAGAAACTCGCGATCCCTGGCCGAGCGGAAATACTCAGAGCTGCAAGGGGTATGAGACAAACGCTATGAGTGCCACCGCGTTGATTGTCGTTGACATGCTCAACCACTATGAGCACGAGGACGCCGAGACGCTGCGCCGCTCGGTGCGTGAAACGCTGCCCGCCATCCAAGACCTAGTACAACGGGCAAGCGATGCCGATGTGCCGATCGTCTACGTCAACGACAATCACGGCGATTGGTCGGCCGGGCGCCCCGAGCTGTGCCGGCGCGCACTGGAAGGACCAGACCCCTCGCTGGTTGAACCCATAATCCCCAGCGAGCGAGCGGCGTTCCTCGTGAAGGCCAGGCATTCGATCTTCTACGAAACCCAGCTCGACTACATGCTCCGCCACCAAGACATAGAGCGGATCGTTCTGATCGGCCAGGTGACCGAGCAATGCATCCTCTACTCCGCCCTTGACGCCTATGTGCGCCATTACTCGATCGTCATCCCGCACGATGCCGTCGCCCACATCCACCAAGACCTGGCCGACGCCGCGTTGCGGATGATGGAGACCAACATGGGAGGCGAGATCACTACCGCCACTCAGTGCGACCTGACCGCGGACGATAGACGTCTCGCTCCCAGCGATCCTCTTTAGATGCGATCTAGGGCTTCAAAAGGATCTTGAAAGCGTTGTCTTCCTTCTTCTGGAAGATCTCATACGCATGCGGAGCTTCGTCGAGGGGGAGATGGTGCGTGGCGAACGAATCGACGCCGAGCGGATCCTCGTCGCCGCTGAGCAGCGGCAGGATGTCATCGATCCAACGCTTGACGTTCGCTTGGCCCATCCGCAGGTTGATCTGCTTGTCGAACATCTGCAAAAGCGGCATGGGGCTGACGGCACCCCCATAGACACCCGACAGCGAGATCGTGCCGCCACGCTGAACGAGCTCGATCGCCATGTGCAAGGCGCTCAAACGGTCGATCCCCGCGGTCTGCATCACCTGCCGGGCGACAGCGTCTGGCAGCATCCCGGCGAGCTTGTGCGCGAGGCGTCCGATCGGGGCGCCGTGAGCCTCCATCCCGACCGCATCGATCACCGCGACCGGACCACGTCCCTCGGTGAGCTCGCGTACGGCCGCCGGCAGATCATCGTGATCCTCGAGATTCAACGTCTCTACACCGTGAGCGCGCGCGCGAGAGAGACGCTCGGGCACGAGATCCACGCCGATCACCTTGCCCGCACCTCGATGCTGGGCGATCCTGCTCGACATTTCTCCAATTGGGCCTAGACCGAGTATCAGGACGCTTTCCCCCCTGGGGATGTCTGCATACTCGACCGCCTGCCAGGCGGTCGGCAGTACGTCGGAGAGGTAGACGAAGCGGTCGTCTGCCGGTCCCTCGGGGACCTTGATCGGCCCGTATTGTGCCTGGGGAACGCGCAGATATTCCGCCTGGCCACCGGGGACCTGGCCGTAGAGCTTGGTGTAACCGAGCAGCGCAGCACCCGTTCCGTACTCGTGCACCTGGGTGGTCTCGCACTGCGACTGCAGCCCCTTTCCGCACGTGTAGCAGTGTCCGCAGGATATGTTGAAGGGAATCACTACCCGGTCGCCAGGCGCGATGTTCTTGACCTCCGATCCGACTTCCTGCACGATCCCCATCGGCTCGTGCCCGAGCACGTCGCCGGGATCGATGAACGCGCCGAGCACCTCGTACAGGTGCAGGTCGGAGCCGCAGATGCCGCTTGAGGTGACCTTGACGATCGCGTCGGTCGGCTGCTCGATCTTCGGGTCGGGAACCTCCTCGACCCGCACGTCGTGGTTGCCCTGCCATGTGAGCGCTCTCAAGGTGACTCCTCCGATCGGGGTCTGAATGAGCTACCCGCGCGCTCCTGCGGCAAACAACCTTGGGTTGCTTGGAGGCTCACGCCGCGGATCGTCGCTCTCCTAGGCATGAGGCCATTCCTCACGTTGGTGCGACCATCGCTTGTCCCGTCGGCACGATCCTCGTTTCTCGCGTTGACGTAAAGCTCGGCGATCAAGGCGGAGTGGTCGGACAACCCGGACTTGCGGAACGCATGCAGATAGCGGCAGCTCGCGATCTCCCACGGTCCCGAGACGAGCAGGTGGTCGAGACGGTAGCCGCCTTTCCAGCGCTGCCATTCCCAGCTGCGCTCGGATCGCTCGTAGCCGTGCAGGGCGCGGAAGGCGTCGCGGAAGCCGTAGGCGTCGAGGCCGCGGATCAGCGCGAGCTCGGCTCGATCCCAGCGATCGCCGCGCTCGGGGCGCAGCCGTCCGTAGCGGTCGCGCGCGAACGTCCAGATCGTGCCGTCCGGATGCTCCTTGCGGGGCGTGTTCAGATCGCCGCACAGCAGTCGCGGCCGTCCCGGAGCCGTGACGG
>JBAURN010000326.1:0-1654 GCA_049581225.1 Solirubrobacteraceae bacterium | reverse complement strand
GTTGATGGGACAGCCCGACGCCATGCCGCTAAGCAGGGTGCCCGTGTGGCAAAAAGGGACGCCGCAATCCATGCAGCGCGAACCCTGCTGCTGGAGTTTCTCGATCGGCAGGTGCAGGTGGAATTCTTTCCAGTCACCAATCCGCTCCTGCGGCTTGCGGTCAGCCGGTAGCTCGCGGTTGATCTCTAAAAATCCAGTAGGTTTGCCCATGCTGTTATCTCACGACCGAAATCAAAAAACTGCGCCGGGTGGGGGATTAATTCCCGCCGACACGCGCGAGACTCCGCGCATTCTCCTCGAAAGCGGCCATGACGGCTTCCTCGCCACTGAGCCCGGCCTCTTTCACGCGTTTGGTGGCCTCGATCACCCGCTTGTAGTCCTTCGGCATGACCTTCACAAATTTCGGCACCATTTCTTCCCAGAGCTTCAGGATGTTGCGCGCCCGCTCGCTGGCGGTGTACTCGGCGTGTCGCTGGATCATCGCGCGCACTTCCTGGATTTCCTCGGGATCGGTCAATTTTTCCAGGCTGACCATCGACGGATTGCAGCGTTTCGGGAAATCGCCGATCGTATCCAGCACGTAGGCCACGCCACCGCTCATGCCCGCCGCAAAATTGCGGCCGGTCAAGCCGAGAACCACCACACGCCCGGCGGTCATATACTCACAACCGTGGTCGCCGACCGCCTCGACGACGGCGTTCACGCCGCTGTTGCGGACACCAAATCGTTCACCCGCCATGCCGCGGATATATACCTCACCGGCCGTGGCGCCGTACAGCGCGACGTTGCCAATGATGATGTTTTCTTCCGCGACGAACGTGGATCCCACGGGTGGGTAGACGATGATTTTGCCACCGCTGAGGCCTTTGCCGACGTAGTCATTGGCGTCGCCCTGGAGCGTCAAGGTCATGCCCCGGGGCATGAATGCGCCGAAACTTTGACCCGCACTGCCCTTGAAATGCAGTTTGATCGTGTCCTCCGGCAAACCTTCCGGCCCGAAGCGGCGTGTCAACTCGCTGCCGGTAATCGTCCCGACGACGCGGTTCGTATTGCTGATGGGCAACGTGGCGTGGACTTTTTCACGTCGTGCCAGCGCCGGTTCGCAAACCTTCAATAGCAACTGCTTGTCAAGCGACAGTTCCAGCCCGTGGTCCTGGCCGATCTGACGGTAGCGACCCACATCGGCGCCCACGTCCGGTTGATAAAACACCTTCGAGAAATCCAGCCCGCGCGCTTTGTAGTGTTCGAGCGCTTTCTTTACATCGAGACGGTCAACGCGGCCGACCATCTCGGGAATCGTCCTGAACCCAAGTTGCGACATCAACTCGCGCACTTCCTCCGCGATGAAACGCATGAAGTTGACGACCGATTGCGGGTCGCCAGTGAATTTCGCGCGCAATTGCGGGTCCTGCGTGGCGACGCCAACCGGGCAGGTGTTGAGATGGCACACGCGCATCATAATGCAGCCCAGCGTGACCAACGGGGCCGTGGCGAACCCGAATTCCTCGGCGCCCAACAACGCGGCAATAACCACGTCGCGTCCCGTTTTGAGCTGGCCATCGGCCTCGACGTACACGCGGCTGCGAAGATTATTGAGCACGAGCGTCTGCTGGGTCTCGGCGAGGCCGAGCTCCCACGGCGTGCCCGCGTGCTT
>JBAURN010000325.1:0-2731 GCA_049581225.1 Solirubrobacteraceae bacterium | reverse complement strand
CCAGCGCAACCGCCCCGAGCGCCGCCATGCTCGAGATGAAGCCTTGGTAGAGCACCGCCACGTCGGCGCCGGTCAACCCGCTGATCGTGCCCAGCAACGACTGCGTGCCCAGCGGATAGCCCGTATTCAGGTAGGAGTTCAGAAACTGCTGCTCGCTCGTCAGCGGGATGTTGCCGAGCGTCAATCCATAGCCCTTGATGTGGCTCGCCAAGAGCATCTCGAAGGCCGAGTCGTTGACGAAGTCATAGCCCGCCCATGTCCAGTGCCCGTAGGCGATCACCGGCAGCATGTAGAGCAGGTACACGGCCAGCCCCGCCACTCCGGGCCAACCGGGGTTCAGGCGCGCCCGTAGACCGTCCGTGGCGAACACCAGCCCGGCCAAGCCCACCACGACCAGCAACCCGATCGCCAGCCCGTCCCCGGCTCCAACCGCATAGCCCGGATAGATCAGGGCCATCGCCAAGCACAGCCCCATGGGCAGCACCAGCGCGTTGCTCAAGCGCACCCTCAAGACGCGCTCGAGAGCCAAACCACAGCCCAGGCACACGACCCACAAGGCCAGCGGCGCCCCGATGAGGGCCATCAGCTCGTCAGCCACAGCGTTGGGCTACGCGCCGCGACGCAACCCGAGAATGCTCAACAAGAAGGAGGAGAAGAAGATTTGGATGCCCACGATCACAAGCGCCGCCGCCGTCACCGCCATGAATTCATCGGCAAGCGAGCCGAAGCCATGCGAGATCCAAGTACCGACGATGACCCCGCCCAGCACGATCCCCAGGAACACGAACAGCCCGCCCAGCATTAGACCGTGCTCGAGCCTGAAGCGTGCCCTCATGCGATCGAACCAAGGGTCGCGCTCACCCATGTAATAGGTTCCATACGCGTGCGCACACAGCCCGAGCGCCAGCACCTGGGTGCCGACCACCATCAGGAGCGCACCCCCGATCAAGGCGTGGATGCCCCACGAACGACCGAACAGATCCAGGCCACTGCCGGCTAGGGCCGCGATCAGAGTGCCGACGCCGGCCAGCACGGTGCCCGGCACGATGAACAGGTGCGTCGGACTATGCACGAGCAGGAAGCGAAGGTGGCGCCACCCGTCGCTGAAGCTCGACAGCTTGGACTCGCCGCCGCGCGGGTGGTATTCGATCGGGAACTCGGCGATCCTCAGTTTCTCCTTGGAGGCCCTGATCACCATCTCCGAGGCGAACTCCATACCGGTCGTGCGCAGGTCCAGGCGCGGCAGCACCTCAGTGCGCAGAGCGCGCATCCCGCAATGAGCGTCGTTGACCCCGGTGCGGAAGAACAGGTTGAGCAGCCCTGTCAGGATCGGATTGCCGATGTAGCGGTGCAGCCACGGCATCGCGCCCGGCTGGATGTTGTCCATGCGATCGCCCATCACCAGCTCCGCGCCGCCTTCCAGCTCGGCCACGAAGTGGGGGATCTCGTTGAAGTCGTAGGTCAGGTCGGCGTCGGCCATCACGATGTAGCGGCCTCTGGCCGCCGCGAAGCCGGCCAGGTAGGCGCTGCCGTAGCCCCGGCGCGGTTCTGAGACGACCCGTGCCCCCGCGGCCGCCGCAAGCGCGGCGGAGTCGTCTTCGGAAGCGTTGTCCACGACCAGGACTTCGCCGTCGAGCCCCTCCTTGTCGAGCACTTCGCGAGCCGTCCTCACGCACAGCTCGATGTTCTCGGCCTCGTTCAGGCACGGAATCACAACCGACACGAGCGTCGGCGTGGGTTCTTCGGTGACCCGCGCGTCGGCGGGCCGGCTCTGCTGCGCGGTGCTCATAGCTCTCTTGGGCTCATTCCTGGCAGTCTCCCTGGGATGCGAGTCTGCCTAGTCTACGACTGCCTGTACCCGTATACCGTCGGCGGGGCCGAGCGCTGGTATCGCAACCTGGCCGAGCGACTGCTCGCCGAGGGGCACGAGGTCACCTATTTGACGCTGCGCCAGTGGGATCGCGGCGAGCGTTTGGATCTGGACCCGCGCATCCGCGTCGTTGAGGCCGGACCGCGAATGTCTCTGTACACGGGCGATCGCCGCCGCATTCTGCCGCCACTCGTGTTCGGCGCCGGCGTGCTTTGGCACCTGCTGCGCAAGGGCCGGCGCTACGACGTCGTGCACACCGCCTCGTTTCCCTACTTCTCGCTGCTCGCGGCCGGCATCGCCCGTCCACTTGGACGCTTCGCTCTGATCGTGGACTGGCACGAGGTGTGGAGCCGCTCCTACTGGCTCTCCTACCTGGGCGGCGTTGGCGGAAGGGTGGGCCATGCGGTGCAGCTGCTGTGCGCCCGGATTCCCCAGCGCGCCTTCTGCTTCTCGCGCCTACACGCCGGACGCCTGCGCAAGGAGGGCCTGCGCGGCGAGGTGACCGTCTTGGAGGGCGAGTACGCCGGCTCGCTGGATGTCCCCACCCCGGTCCCGGCCGACCCTGTGGTGGTGTTCGCGGGACGCATGATCCCCGAGAAGCGCGCCCCGCTCGGTGTCGCCGGCGTGGTCGCGGCGGCCAGGCGCATCCCGGGGTTGCGGGCTGTCTTCTATGGAGACGGCCCGGAGCGGCAGGCGGTGTTGGCGGCGATCGCCGAGCACGGCGCCCAGGAAACGATCGCGGCGCCCGGGTTCGTGGGGTCCGACGAGCTCGATGGCGCGCTGCGCAGCGCACTGTGCATGTTGCTGCCCTCCAGCCGCGAGGGCTACGGCATGGTCGTCGTGGAGGCCTCAGCGGCGGCC
>JBAURN010000324.1:0-16019 GCA_049581225.1 Solirubrobacteraceae bacterium | reverse complement strand
GGCCGAGGATGCGCGCGGGTTGCGCGCGATCTCCTCCGCGGAGGGCATCAGCGCGCCGCGCGTGAGCAGAGCCGCCTCCGGTTGGCGACCGCAGCCGCAGACCGGAAGGTCCGGCGGACAGATGCAGCCGCGGGCGCGGTCGGCCAAAAAGCGCTTGACGCGACGATCCTCCAGCGAGTGAAAGGAAATGCCGGCCAGGACTCCTGCCTCGCGCAGAAGCTCCCACGCGAGCGGCAATGCCCGATCGAGCTGGCCCAGCTCGTCGTTGACGGCAATGCGCAACGCCTGGAAGGTGCGCTTGGCCGGGTGACCGGCGCCGAAGCGCGCCGGGGCGGGGATCGCCGCGCCGACGACCTCCACGAGCGCCAGGGTCGTGTCGATCGAAGAGCGCGCTCGCTCGCGCACGATCGCCCGTGCGATCTGGGAGGCGTAGCGCTCCTCGCCCAGTTCGCGCAGCGTCGTGGCCAGACGGCGCTCGTCCCACTCGGCCACGATCTCGCGCGCACTCAACTCCTGGCGCGGATCCATGCGCATGTCAAGCGGCGCGTCATAGGAATAGGAAAAGCCTCGCTCGCGGGTGTCGATCTGCATCGAGGACATGCCCAGGTCGAGATAGACCATGTCGGCGCGCACGCCCTCCCGCGCCAGCATCCGCAGGCCTTCGGCGTAGCCGCCGCGCAGGAAGCGCATCGCGCAGGGGGCGTCCTCGGCCAGCTCCAGGAAGCGCTCCTCGGCCAGAGGATCGCGGTCGATCGCGACGAGCGTCCCGTCGGGACCGAGGCACTCGGCGAGCAGACGCGCGTGCCCGCCGCCGCCGAAGGTGCAGTCGACCGCAAGCTGCCCGGGCCGCGGGTCGAGCAGTTCGAGCAGCTCCTCAGCGAGCACCGGGATGTGAACGGAGGTCATGTCAAGCAGGATGGTCAACGCGCGCCGTGATCTCCGCGACGCTGCCGAGCAACGCCGGTCGATGTTCGTCCCAAGCCGTCTTGTCCCACAGCTCCAGGCGGTCGCCGGCCCCTACCACGACGACCTCCTTGCCCAGCTTGGCGTGCTCGCCGAGAAAGCCCGGAACCATGATCCGCCCGGCCGCGTCCAGCTCGACGTCGTGAGAGCTGCCGTAGAAGAAGCGCTCCAGCTCGGTCAGGCGCGAGGACAGCGGCGGCAGCTCCGCCAGAGAGCGCTCGGTGTAGCGCTCGTACTCGGCTGGGCGCCACACGCCCACGTAGGGCTTCAGATCGACGGGCATCGCCAGGACCACTCCCTCGGACAGCGCAGCGCGATAGCGCGCCGGAACCGTGAGCCGGTTCTTTGCGTCGAGGGTGTGGTCGAAGGTGCCGCGGAAAGCCATCGGGGGAGGCTCCAATCAAGTAGATCGAGCCGCGGTGGAGGAGTGGGAGGAGCTCCTCCACCACGGCTCGTTGCCGCGAACTTACCCCACTTCCCCCCACAATGCAACCCCAATTGCACATTTTCTCCCACAATCCCCTCCCAGAGGCCCAAAATCGTGCGAAAACGACCGTGCGGCGGGGGATTTCGGCGGTGGGAGGCGCGCGCCCAAGCGGGCCACACGGACGCACGAGCGCTTGCAGACCGAGCAAACGCACGAGAACTTGCAGGCGGCGCCAATGCACGGCAACGTGCGGTGCGCACCCGTGTAACGTTCTTGTCATGAGATCGGGGGTCTGCAGGGCGACGGGCGCTGCCGCGCTGGTCGCTGCGGTGGCGGCGCTGGCGGGCTGCGGGTCCTCAGGCTCCAAAGGTGACCCGTCGAGCCTCGTGCCCTCCTCGGCGCCGCTTTACGCCAGCTTCGCCGTCAAGCCGAGCGGCGGCTCATCCGGCGAAGCGTCCACGGCCGCCAAGAAGCTGACGCACCTGGCCGAACCGTACGGGAGCCTCGCCCAAGCCTTGCTGAGCAGCGAAGGCAGCCACGTCGAATTCAAGCGCGACATCGAGTCCTGGGTCGGCAAAGACGCGGGGCTGTTCTTGACCTCGCTCGACACGAGCAAACTCCCTCAGAGTTCGGGCTCGCTGCAAACGCTGCTCGAAGGCGGCCTTGCGAGCGCAGCCTCCTCGCTCGGCGCAGACGCGTTTGGCTCCAGAGCCACCCAGGGAGCGATCGTGCTGGAAACCTCAGATGTCGGCGGCGCTCGCTCGTTCATCGAAAAACGAGCACACGAACAGGGCGCCCATACGGCTAACTACAGGGGCGTCTCCTACCAGGTGTCCCCCAAGGGTGCCGCCGAGGGCGTCGTCAAGGACTTCGCCGTGATCGGCAGCGAAACTGGCTTCAAGAGCGTCGTGGACACCTCGCTCGGCGGCGCCGCAATCACCAGCGCCAGCGGCTACTCCAAGCCACCGGAGAACGCCATCGCAAGCGTGTACGCCCGCCCCGAAGAACTCATCAAGGCCCTGCACGGCTCGGGAGGGGTCGCCGGCGAAGGCATCTCGCTGATCGGCCGCCTGTTCGCGGGCGCGCAGTCGGCCTCTCTGTCGGTGACGCCAACCTCGAACTCGATCTCGCTGCAGGGCGAAATCCACTCGGCGAGCGGCTCGAAGCCTCTGTTCGGCTCTGAAGGCGCCAAGGCGCTGGGCGAAGTCCCGAGCGGCGCGTGGCTGGCCGCGGGCGTGAGCAACGTCGGCGGGGCGAACCTCCCGCGCGCGCTGGGCCTGCTGCACGGCGTCGCCTCATTCGCGACCTCGACCGTGTTCGCATCCTTCGGCGGCGCGAGCATCGAAAAACTGTTCACGGCGCTCGACTCGCCCAAGGCAAACCTGCAACAGGACTTCGGCAAGTGGGCGAGCACGGGCTCCATGTTCGTGAGCGGCACCGGCCTGTTCAACCTGCAGGCTGCGCTCGTGATCGGCTCAAGCAACGCGAGCGCCTCACAGGCCGCCGTGGGCAAGCTCGGCAAGCTGATGAAAAGCGCCGGCGCCGAAGTCGCAAGCGCCACCATCCCCGGCGCCGACACCGCCATCAGCGTCAAGCTGCAGGGCTTCCCAGCGGTCATCTTCGTCGCCAACGGCGTCGGCGCAAACGGCCAGGCCAAGTTCGTGCTCGGCCTCGGCCAGCAGTCCGTGCAGGGCGCGCTGGCGCCGTCAAGCACGCTCTCCACTTCCCCCGCCTACACGAGCGCCACCTCAGCGCTCGGCGGCGGCATCGAACCTAGCCTCATAGTCGAATTCCCGACGATGCTCGGGTTCCTCGAAGGGCTTGGTTTGACGCAGAGCCCGGGGGTCTCGAACCTCGTGCCCTACTTCAAGTCGCTGGGGACGCTTACGGCTGGGGCCAGCGGACAGGGCGGGGTGCAGCACTTTAAGGTTGTGGTGGGGCTGGCCTGATCGGCCCGACCGACTGCCTTCAGCGCAGCGCAGTCGAAAACGCCTTGTCGGCTTGAGTCCAATACAACCTGCTGCCAGCAAGCGCAAGCGACGACGGGTCTACGTCCGTGCCACCGGCCAAAGTCCTCAGCCCTGAACCATCCACCGACTTCACTTCGTAGAAGGGCACCGCTTCGGGCGGTAAGCCAACGTCCAATCCGAAATTATCGACAATCCAAGCTACAGCACCATCGCTCTTCACCACAAGCCCAGTGATAAAACCGACCCCAGCGACTTCCGGTCCCGCTTCTTCGGCGACTCCCGTCGGCACCCGATGCAACAAACGCCCAGTACGCAGGTCACGGACCACAATCCACTGTTCAGAGAGCCTACTTTCATAACCGCCGTAGTTGCTTTCTTCGTAGGCGACGACAGGTCCATTTAGCGCCTCGTCTTTGATCGACCTTCCTCCGGTCGAAGAAATCGTAGGAACCCCGCCAAGATGGTATCTGTGGGTTCGTCCAGCAGCACAACCGTAGACATCACCATATTCATCAACACCGGGGGGATCCGAAGCCGCAAACACCTCCGCCTGACGATCGGCCACGATCACGTGCGAATACTTGGGAACACATTTTGCCAGTCGTGTTCGCCCCGAAGTCGTGGCACCAACTGAAGCTGGGCACAAGAGAGCAGCGAACCCTACTATTACCACAGTAATAGGTCGCATCATACTCCTAAGACTACTGAGAACAGCAGAAGTTGCGCACATTATCCGAACCCCACTACCGGCGCCGGCACAGCGCGCGTTTCTTCATTGCCGTCGCCAAGAAGTCCATCTTCGCCGTCGCCCCAACAATCAATCCCACCGCCAGCGAGCAGCGCACATCCAGAAACTTCGCCGACACTTACTGCCTTAGCATCATCGATCCCGCTCACAGTGACACCAGTTAAACTACCTTCACCTTCGAAGGCCGTTATTTCGCCGTCTCCGAGCTGACCAAATTCGTCATCCCCCCAACACTTAATATCTTCGTTAGAAAGAAGGGCACAATCCACCCAGCCTGCGCCACTCAACGAAATTGCTTTACTAATACCGCCAACCGGACTGGGTGATGGATCCCACCTTTCCGAAGTATAAACACCGTTGTTGAGGAGACCAATGGTAGTACTCCCCCAGCATTCGATGTCACCTGATTCGAAAAGAGCACAAATGTGTTCTGCACCTGGGGCAATACTTAGCGGAGCCGTAACATCCGAAAGCGTAACGGGAACGTCGCTGCCCCATTCACCATACGGTGCTTGGTAGCCGAACGCGTCGCCCGAATTCTCCCCCCAACACTCGACGTCTCCCGAAGACAACACAGCGCAGGAGGTAAACCCGTTAGTGGACACCTGAATCGCACCAGCGATTCCGCTAACCGACGCGGGCGTAGATTTTTGACTGGTCGTACCGTCTCCCAGTTGCCCCCAATAATTCCAACCCCAACACTCGATTTTGCCTGTAGAGATTAGTGCACAGCTTACGTCGCCACCGGCACTGACCGCGATAGCATCACTAACACCGTCGACCTCTACTGGAGTAGACGAATTAACGGTGGTACCGTTCCCCAGCTCTCCGCTTTCGTTATCCCCCCAACAGTAAACGTCGCCCGTGTCGATCAATGCGCATGAGTGCTCCAAACCCGCTGAAATCGCCGTAACACCTGTGAGTCCGCCAACTGGGACCGGAACTGAACTGTTCACAGTTTTTCCGTCACCCAGCTCCCCAAAAGAATTGTCGCCCCAGCATTGTGCGCTTCCATCGGAGACCACGGCACACGCAAACGCCCCACCCACAGAAACGGCTGTCGCCACACATCCGCCCGTCCTGAACATCTTGTCACCTCCGAGACTCGGGGCATCTTCGTTAGCTTCATTTTCGGCCTCGGCTTGATAGTGGTAAGTAGTGCATGGTTCCAACCCACTCAAGGATACAGTCTCACTCTGGGCACCAACTTCACTGGACGTCTCGGCCGATGTCGTCGACAGACCATATGCCATGGTTGTGCCATACTCTACGACATATTTCGTCGGCAATCCTTCGGGGTATACGTTAAGCAAGACTGTACTCGCACTCGCAGTTGTGGAACCAGACACTACGGCCTTGGTTATGGATTTCGCGGGACATCCACTGTTATCCCCAAGCGCAAGCACGCAGTACGCCTCACGTGGTTCCCGTCCTTCATGAACTCCTTCCCCATGGAGCAAAGCACTATCAAATTCGCCTTTCTTCTCTTCAAGCCTTTCCTCCGAAGGACCTTCGTATAGATAATAATAGGCACGTTCGAAATGCTGTGACGAGCGTCCAAGGCGTAGGAAGTCTTGGGCCGCTAGCCGCTGCAATTCCAAATTTCCGTCGAGCCTTGTCTTTCCTTCATACTGCAAGAGAACACCCTGCTCAGTCAGCCAAACGTGAGCACCCAAAAAGCGCGCTCTAGTGCTATTAGCGAAGCCACGTGCTTCTTTGTTTACATAACTTCCTAGGGTCTCTTTACCTTTTTCGTCAGTGATCCTAACATTGATCAAGTCGTTGTAATCGTGCATACCCCAAATGTGTGGATGCACTTTTACCGGGAAGGAATGCTTGCGCTCCCCCATGCGGATGACGTTCTGATATTTCGCTATATAGTCGTGAACGCCACCGTCTTCATGGAATTCGCCCGCTACTACAACACAAAGGTGATCGCAGCCGGCTTCTTCTGCGGCTAATTGAGCCTCACCCCACAGGTGGGCCGCCTTTGCGGGGTTAGCGTGTAGCGAGGTTCGATTTATGTCGGGCTCATTCCACGCGCCCCAGAGCCTAACCGGAGGCTCGTCGCTTCTTCCTTTTATCAGCGCATGCATCAGTCGCTTCACGCTCTTACGATACTGTTCGAGCGTTGGAACCAGGTTCTTGGGGCATGAGCCCTCGATCGATGATGTGAAACTTGGCGGTACCGGTTCGCATCGCCCCAAGGTTATGAACGGAGTAAGTTTCGCCTTCTTTACCGCCTTCAGCCATTCGTGAAGACGTTGATTGTCGGGTGAAGTCCCGTAGTAGAGCACCAGTCGGGCATTCTTTACTTCAAGTGGCTTCGATGTGAGATGTGGGTCCAAGTTATCGACCAGTTTGCCGCCTTCTTCTCGGGCGAAGGGCTTTGCGTTCGGATCCGAGAGCCCGTAGCGTGCTTCGGTCGTTTTCGCGGCGCTAGCTTTGTCACTAGGGGCATTCACCGAAACTGCCGCCGTGATTGGGTATTTGGTGCTTTCGCTCGGTGAAACGTTCATCGTCATTGCATCGCCTTCGACTTTGAGCGCTGCGGACACGGCCACTCCCGACGCGTCCAGAACCGACGGAGCCCGAATCACCATGACAGTGGCATGAGCCGTATGTTCTTCGGCATAAGCCATCGCACTTTCCGCGCTGTCATATTCCGCTCCGGTTTCCTGTGGATGTAGTTCCCCGGATTTAGATGCCACCAGAGCAGTCGTGGTGGTGGGTGCCGCCGGCAGCGGTTCGAGCATGCCTTCTTCTTCCAGGCTGCTTTCCAGTTCGCTTTCAGCGGCTGCCCCGCTTTCGCCTTCCCCGCCGGGTTCTTCGCCCGTTTCGGATTCGGGCGATTCGAGCGCTTCGCTGGGAAGTTCCGCTTCCAGCGAGGGCAGCGAGCTTGGTTCGATCACGGCGATGTCGCCGTTTGGCAGTTCCTCGAGTTCCTGGTCAGAGCCGATCCCAACTTCCCATGTGAATGACGTTGCCGCTTCCGCGCCACGCAACTGCAGGATCGCCGTCTCCCCCAGCGGGCTGGGACGCACGAACGTGTCCGTGTCATGAGAGGTTTCCGCGAACGCCGCAGCCGTTTCGTTGACGATCGTAGGCGTCGTCGTCGCGTTCGACGGCGGATCCAGCGGCGTGAAGCTGAGCGGTCCGTTTGCCGCGTTGACCGCGAATTCGCCCGGGGTTTCCTTCGAGATCGTAGAACTCGTGAGGGCGGCAGAGGACGATATGTCTTCGCCTGTTTCGCCGATCGCCGGCTTGACCGTCTGTTCTTCGAGGGTCGCGCTGGTCGCCGGGGCAAGCACCGACGGATCGGTGGCTTCCGCGGCTTCGAGCGCTCGTCCAATGCTTGCTTCGGTGGCCGAGGCCACCGACACGGCTGCTGTAGTCGCAACGACGCTGCCATGCGAGTTGGACACGGTCACCATAACCCGCAGCGTCGAGCCCACATCTCCGCTTTCGGGCGTGTAGCTAGGTTTAGTTGCGCCTTCGATGGCTGTGCAGCTTTCTCCCCCAGCGTTGCAACGCTGCCACAGGTAGTAGTCGCGAAGCGGCTGCGAGCCGGTCCAGACTCCGTTGTCGATGTGGGCTTGCACTCCCGCCCTGGGATCTCCCTGGATCGCGGGGCTTTCTGTGACTTCGGGCGCCGCAGCCGCTGCCACGACTTCGCTCTGCACGGAGGTCGCGCTTTCGTTACCCGCGGTATTCGTGGCGGTCACGACCACCCGCACAGTGTCGCCGATCTGGCTTTCCGCAAGCACGTAGGTTCCGCCCGTCGCCCCCGCAATGGCCTCGCATTCTTCGCCGTCAGCGTTGCATTTCTGCCATTCGTAGCCGTAGGTGATCGTTTCGGTGCCGACCCACAAGCCATGCTGTGCCGTCAGGGTGTCGCCGACCGTGCCATAACCTTCGAGCGTCGGTTCTTCGATCTCGATCGGCGCGAAAGGTTCGGCCCCGATCACCGGGGTCGCGGGCGAGAACACGCTGTCGGTGCCCGCGGTTCCGCTCCCCGTCACTTCGACCTTGAGCGTGTGGCCGACATCCCCGGCTACCGGGGTATATGTGGATTCGGTGACCCCGCTCAGCGGCGAGCAGCTTTCGCCGGCTTCGTTGCATCGCTTCCACTGGTAGGCATATCCGATCGCGCCCGACCCGGTCCAGATGCCCGCGTCGGCGTTTAGCGCCTGTCCTTCCTGATAGCTCCCGGAAATCGAGGGCGCTGCCATATCGACAAGCGTTCCCGCGCTGACCCCAATCGGGGCGCTGATAGCTTCGCTGGCGTGCGAGCTGGCATTGGTAGCCGTCACAACCACCCGCACTGCGGATGCGGCGTCGCTTTCTTTGAGTGTGTAGGAATCGCTCGCAGCACCGGAGATCGAACTGCAGTCCGAGCCGTCTTCGCCGCATCGCACCCACTGGTAGTTGTAGCTGAGCGCTTCTTCGCTCGACCATACGCCGTTGGACGCCGTCAGTTTGTAACCGACCAGGCCGGTACCCGAGACACTTGGAGGCGCTTCGATTTCCGGCCCGCCCGCACCGGCTACCGGCTGCGTAGGGGTGGATGTCACCGAGGCGGTGCCACCGCTTTCCGTAGCGATGACCCGCGCCCGCAAAGCATCCCCTACGTTCCCACCGCCAAGCGTGTAGCTGGAGCCTGTCGCGCCCGTGATTTCTTCGCAATCGGATCCGTCGGGTTTGCAGCTCAGCCACTGATACGAGTAGGAGATGGCGGCCTCTCCGAGCCAGCTGCCCGTTTGCGCTGTGAGCGTCTGACCGCTTTGCTCCACGCCCACGATGCCGGGCGCCCATGTGTTGACCAGCAAGCTGGCCGCGGCGACCGGCTCAGTCGGCTGAGAAACGGCGGTCAGAGACCCGAGTTCGTTGCTTGCTCCAACACGCAGGCGCAACGTGGCTCCGACGTCGCTTTCTCCGAGTTCTAGGTCCGATCCCGTTGCACCGCTGATATCGGCGCATTCCCCGCCGGTCGAGTTGCACCTTTCCCACTGATAACCGAGTTCGGTGCCGGTGCCGCCCCAATCGCCCGAATCGGCGTGAAGCGTTTCCCCGACGTTCGGCCCGCCTACGATCGAGGGCGCTTCCAGCTCGTCAGGCGCGCCAGATTCGATCAGAGAGCTGGCGGCAGACGTTGACGCGGCGGATCCGCCGGCATTCGTGGCGGTGACGCGAACACGCAACTTGGTTTCCAGGTCGGCCGAGGACAGTTCGTAGCTCCGTCCCGTCGCGCCTTCGATGTCTTCGCATTGCCCACCCGCGTCGTTGCAGCTCTGCCACTGGTAGGCGTAGGAGATCGGTGTGCCCCCCGACCAAGTGCCTGTTCCGGCGGTAAGCGTTTGACCGTCCCGGGCGCTGCCTTCGATGCTCGGCGGGGTCGTGTTTGCGACGCGATAAGTGTTCTCGCCGCGTTCATAATGTTCGAGAATCGCTTCCGCACCGAGATCCCCTTCGTACAGGGCGAGATCCTGCATGTCGCCCTCGCCGAACAGACTGCTTGCGTCGCGCGACATCCAATACAGCGTCGAGTCTGCGAAAGTTGCCCGCGCCCGCGCCCGATTCGGACTTGGTGTAGGAGACCGCATGACCGTCCACGTATGGCGTGATCTGCGTTTCGGCGGCCGCCGAGGTGTCGATCGCAAACGCGTAGTAGTGCCACGCTCCCGCGCTCGGCCGTTCGAAGAAGACCGTGTTGCGCGAACCGCCGTTCCCGATCGAGACCGCGAAATCGGAACCGGGCGTGGCGTCGGGGTCGACCAGGAATCCTCCGGGATGTTCGTTGAAGTTAGGCGTGAACTCGAGCGCCAACCGATCGTCGGCACCATAGGAGGACCACTTCATCCAGAACTCCACCGTCAACTGGTGGGCGCCCGACAGATCCACGGGAGCGTGAGCCGCGCCAGAGGAGCCGTCGAACAGCGCCGAGGTCGATGAGTCTTCGACCAAACCACCTGTCTGGCCGAGAGTGACGCCGCCTTCCAAGGTCGCGTTTGCACCGCCCACAAGATCGGCGAACGCCGAGCCAGAGGATTCGCCCATCGGCCAGAAGTGGGCTATCCCCGCAGTGTCCTCAACGGCCTGCTCGTACTGACCCAGAGCGACGCTGACCGTGATCGTCTGGCTGGTCGTGGCGGTCTCGCCGAGACCGTCTTTGACGCGCAGATCGACCGTATAGGTGCCCGGCGAGGAGAACGTATGCGACTCGCTCGCAGAACCGCCCCCATCCGTCGCATAGCCTTTGCTGCCGTCGAAATCCCACGCGTAATCGGTCAGTGAACCGGCCGGTGAAGACGACCCTGAAGCGTTCAGATGTACCGGCACTCCAGCCGTCGCGACCACGGGGCTCGACGTGAACGACGCTTTGGCGCCGCCCTTGCCGACCGCGTAATGTTCGAGAATCTCTTCGGAGTCGAGGTCGCCTCGATAGAGGGCCAAATACTGCATCGAGCCGGCGCCGAACAAGCTGCTGGCGTCGCGCGACATCCAGTACAGCGTGGAGTCGGCAAACCCGCCGCCGCTACCCGATTCGCTCTTGGTGTAGGACACGGCTTTACCGTCCACGTAGGGTGTGATCTCTGTCGAGCCAGACCCTTCCGTATCGATCACGAACGCATAGTAATGCCACGCTTCGGCGCTTGGGCGAGCGAAGAACACGTTGTTGCGCGACCCCCCCTCGCCGACGCCGACCCCGAATGTCCCGCCATATTCGGGAGCGTCCGGATCCACCAGGAAGCCGCCGGCGTTTTCGTTGAAGTTCGGCGTGAACTCCATCGCCAGATGGTCGTCTGAGGCGTACGCTTTCCACTTCATCCAGAACTCCACCGTCTCCTTACCTGAGCCCGACAAATTGACCGGCGCGTGCGCGGCGCCCGATGACCCGTTGAACGACGCCGAGGTTGAGGAGTCTTCGATCAGGGCGCCCGCTTCGCCGAGGCCCACACCGCCGGATACGCTCGCATTGGCTCCAGCGAATATGTCGGCAAACGACGAGCCGGAAGACTCCCCCATTGGCCAGAAATGCGATATTTCGGGAGCGCTCTCGACGGCTTGCTCGTAGGCTCCCAAAGCCGCTCCGACGGTGATCGTCTGACTCGTCGTCGCGGTCTCGCCGAGACTGTCTTTGACGCGCAGATCGACCGTATAGGTGCCCGGCGAGGAGAACGTATGCGACTCGCTCGCAGAACCGCCCCCATCCGTCGCATAGCCTTTGCTGCCGTCGAAATCCCACGCATAGTCGGTCAAAGACCCACCCGGCGAGGAGGACCCGGACGCATCCAGACGTACAGGCACGCCGGCCGTCGCAACCAAGGGAGAGGACGAAAACGAGGCTGTCGGCCCGCCCTTGCCGATCTCGTAGTGTTCAAGAATCTCACCTGAGCCGAGCGTCGTGTCATACAGCGCGAGATCCTGCATCGAGCCCGCACCGAACAGGCTGCTCACGTCGCGCGACATCCAATAGAGCGTGGAGTCGGCGAAGCCGCCGCCGGTGCCCGATTCGGTCTTCGAATACGACATTGCTTTACCGTCCACATACGGAGTGATCTCGGTGGCACCCGACCCTTCCGTATCGATCACGAACGCGTAGTAATGCCAGGCTTCCGCGCTTGGCTGAGCGAAGAAGGCGTTGTTGCGAGACGCTCCCTCGCCGACCCCGACACCGAACGTCCCGCCGTCTTCATAGGCGTTCGGATCGACCAGAAATCCACCCGCGTTTTCGTTGAAGTCCGGCGTGAACTCCAGCGCCAACGCGTCGTTGTCGCCAAACACCGGCCACTTCATCCAGAACTCCACGGTCAACTTGCCAGAGCCGGACAGATCGACCGGAGCATGCGCCGCGCCGGTGGACCCGTCGAACAGAGCGGAGGTCGCACTGTCGCCCACCAACCCGCCGGGCTCCCCCAAACTCACCCCGCCCACAAGACTCGCGTCGTCGCTTCCAACCACATCGGCAAACGAGAAGCCCAAGCTCTCCCCCATCGGCCAGAAATGAGCGATCCCAGTCGTGCCTTCAACCGCTTCCTGATATGTCTCAGCCGAGGCAACTCCGGCTGTCGTCAACAAGACAATCGCCACGAGTGCCAACAAAGCGCCCACGCCCGTGGACAACATCCGGCAGACATGTAGCCATTGCCGCCCACGCACAAGCGCCATCCGAACACCGTCCCAGTTGATCGGTCTCTCCGACTCCGCAGAAGCCAGTTGCCATCCCGCCGGGCGAAGCCTATTCGGACTGCATGCAATTTGTCAATAGTATTCCGTTATCCAGATCAGCGCTATTTGCGCGCTTTCCCGCATACGGACCACTCAAGCCATCAAACCGACGCCCCGCTCAAAGCCCCCTTCTCCCTCTCCCGCGGCTTCTCAAGCCGGTTCTCCGTCTCGATGATCACCCGGCAGGGCCGCTTCGCAAGCAGATAGGTGGCGGTCGGCCCGATCCGCTGCTCGCCGACGGGCGCGTGGATCGTGGACCAGTAGATCACGTCGGCTTCGACTCGCTTGGCCTCTTCCACGAGCGCGGCGCCGGGGTTACGCGTGCGGATCAGGCCGGTGCGGATCTTGATGTTGGAGCGCCTGGCCTTGATGCGGGCCGTCTCAAGAGCCGAGCGCCCCTGCGCCTCCTCGGCCTCCAGGCCCGCCTCCAAGGACAACTGGGAAGGCACTGGCAGCACGAACACCGCGTAGACGACGCCGTCTTCGCCGATCAGCTTGGCCGCGCTCGACAGGGCACTGGCGGAGACGTCGCCGCCGAAGATCGGCACCAGCGCGGTGCGGTAGCCCAGTGCCTGGAAATCGGCCGGGCGCTCAGCGCGCTCGATGCGAGCGGTCTCGCGCAGATCGAGACCCTGACTGCGACGGTAGATCACGTAGCCGACCATCCCGAACGCCATCCACGGGATGCCGACCAGACGCGCCTCTGGATGGGTTGCGACGACCACGATCCAGACTGTGGCGGTGCCGATCCCCCCGATCACGGCCGTCATGGGGATCGAGGCGCCGCGGATGCGCACGTTCCACGGCATCCGGTAGGGGCGCTCCTGATCGGGCTTCTTCACGCGCAGCGCGATCACTGAGATGTGGGCCACCGTGAACGAAAGCAGGGCCCCGAACGAATAGAGGTTGCCGAGCACGTTGGTGTTGCCGTACAGCACGAGCAGCCCGGCCAGCCCTGAGAAGAACACGATCGTGAACCAAGGCGTGCGAAAGCGGGGATGCAGCTGGGAGAAGATGCCGGGCAACTGGCGGTGCTCGGCCAGCGACCAGGACAGCCGCGAGATGCCGATCATGCCGGCGTTGGTGGCGATGAACAGGATCGTGGCGGCCAGCAGACCCACGTAGTACTGGGCCAAGGTCAGGACGGTGCCGTGCAGGCCCAGGCGCGAGACGATCCCCAGGACCGGGTCGTTCTGAAAGCCGCCGTTGCCTTCGACTCCCAGCAGGGTCTGAAACTGGTGCGGATGGCCCGCGACCGCTGTGACCGGCAGGGCCGAGAGCGCGATCAGCGAGATGCCCAGATACACGCCCAGTACCGCCAGGACCACCAGGTTGACAGCCTTGGGCACCTGCTTGCCGGGGTCGCGTGCCTCCTCGGCCATGTTCGAGACGGTCTCGATCCCGGTGTAGGCGAGCATCGCCAAAGACAGGGCGAAGATCAGTTCGTGCCAGGTCGGCACCTGGCCGAGATGGATCTGGTGGATCAAGAGGGAGGGATCGAACACGAGCACCGCTCCGATCGCCACCAACAGGATCTGGGTGGAGAGGTCGACGATCGCGAGGATGAAGTTGAGCTTGGCCGACTCCCCCAGGCCCCTGATGTTCAAGGCCGCCAGGGCGACGACCACGATCAGTCCGCCGAAGATGTCGCCCGGGTTGTGGTTGAGACCGCTTAGTCCCGGAAAAGTGCTCAGGTAGTGGGGAACGAAGAACGCGGAGATCGCGATCGTGAGGATGTAGTCGAGGCTTAGAGCCCAGCCCGCGAAGAAGGAGATCAGCTCGTTGAAGGCGTGACGCGCGAAGGAGGAGGAGCCGCCGGCCTCGGGGAACATCGAGGCGCCCTCCGCGTATGTCTTGGCCGTGAGCGCGAACAGGCCGCCGGCGAACACGAACACAAGAGGCGTCAACCCGAGCGCGTGAGCCGCGACGAGCCCGAGCGCGTAGTAGATCGAGGACCCGACGTTGCCGTAGGCTGTCGCAAACAGGCCGGAGGTTCCGACCGACCTGCGCAGACCGTGCTCGCTGAGGCGTGCCATTACCGGAGCGTATAGCCAGCGGCGGGTGCAATATCGCGTGCAAGCACAGCACGAAGGCAGGAGGCCCGCTTATGATCTCGACGCCTGACGCACCGCAAGGAGTGCGGGCGCCACCCAAAGCCATCACGACCCAACCTTCAGTCATGGACAAGACACGACGCGGCAACTACAACTCAGGTGAGGACTTCGTCCTGGAATACGGCGATTTGCGCTTCACCTTCAACGAACGTGACTTCGGCGAACGCTGCGAGCAGGCCGCCCTCAAGCTCGGGTTCGTGGGCGGGCGCTTGGGCGAGGACGAGCTTGAGGATCTCATCAACCTGGCCGTCAACGGCGACATCCAGGATCCCGCCTCCGCCTTGGGCGAGCACGTCAACGAGTGCTGGCCGGAGATCGTCGGACCGGCCGAGCGTTCGCTCGTGCACTGGCTGCGCCGGCTCGTGTTCAGGGGCGCCTGGCTGGACCAGCGTGTCAACGAGGGCGAGTTGACTTTCGCCTTCGTCGAGGAGACCGGCAGCTTCGTCTACGTACAGCACGACCGTACCGGCGAGCCGATCGAGCTCGCGCCCGAGCCCTCTTGGGGCCGCGTCGCCTACCGGCGCTAGAGGGCCGCTGAGCTGCGCGATACGGCGTCCTCACTCGCTTATGTACAGAGCACACGGCGCTCGCTGCGTCCTTGTCTCGCTTGCTCATCGACCCTCTAGAGAGCCTCCGTTTACCCCTCCGCGGCGGTCTCGCGGGCTCGCATGATCGCCTCGGCGCCGTCCTCACCCACAAGCAGCTCGGCTTTTAGGGTCCCGCTGGCCACCAGGTCCAGGGCCGGGAAGCGGCCCGTGCCGGCTCTCACCGGGTCCAAAGCGATCACGGTCGTCTCTCCGCCGAAGGGGTGGGCGGCGGTGGCGATCACCGTGAGCGAGCCGGCCTCGCTCAAATTGCGCGCGGCCGCCATTACCTTGCGGGCCGCGTGAGGGTGCAAGCCGTCGAGGCCGTCGATCAGGACAACGGCGTCGCCGCCACGAGAGGCGACGCGCTTGGCCGCCTCGACTGCGGCCTCCACCGCCTGACCCTGAAGGTCGGGCGAGGCGGCAAAGCCGAGCGTCGAGGCCGGCTGCACGGGACCCTCGCCCCACTCCGCGATCTCCTCGGGACGCACTCCCGCCAGCACCAACGAGATCTCAAGACCCTCGCGCCCCGCCAAAGCACCGAGGACACGGCGCAACGTGACGGTCTTGCCCGAACGAGCGCCGCCCGCGATCACCGCTCTCGAGCCGCGACCGAGCGGGGTGAGCCACTCGATCGCCTTCAGAGTCGGATCCTCCGAGTCGAACGCGAGGCGATCGCCGGGATACGCGACGGGTAGATCCTCATAGCGCGTGCCCTCGGCGACGGCGTCGGCCGGCTGTCCGTTGATCGTGTCGATCCGGACCAGGGACGAGTAGCGCTCCGAGCGGCGCGGCGTGCGCACGGGACCGCTCACGCGATCGCCCGAGACGAGCTCGCAGCGGCGCACCTGGGCGGCGGAGATGTAGACGTCCTCGTCAGAGGGCTCGGGCGGGTCGACGCGCAGGAAGGCCGAGCCGTTGCCGAGCACCTCGACCACGCCCTCGGCGCTGCGCTCAGACTCGCTTGGCTTTTCACGCTCGCCG
>JBAURN010000323.1:0-2285 GCA_049581225.1 Solirubrobacteraceae bacterium | reverse complement strand
GACCTTATGTCCTCGACACCAAGGGTGATGTCGATATGGTCGCCATCGTACACGAACACCATCGCACTTGTCAAGAGGAGAACAGACCTTTTATGCTGGCGACCCTTCCGGATCGCCACTTCGACTCCTCCTCGGCGCGATCGAGGAAGGCGCCGAAGGACGCACGGCGCGCGCGCGCGGCCAAAGTATTGCGGGCCGACCGGCCGTCAGCGGCGAGAACCTACTGGACGGTGAGCTTGCCTTCCATGCCGGCGGCGCGATGGCCTGGGACCGAGCAGTAGAAGACGTAGGTGCCGGGCTTGAGGTTGAGGGTGAGCGTCCTCGTGCCACCTTGGAAGGTGGGCGTGGCTCCCAAAACCTTGGTGCCTTGGGCGATCGTCATGTTGTGCATGAGCGGCGAGGCGTTCGTGAAGCCGATCGTGACCTTGCCTGCCGGGGCCGACAGCTTTTTGGTGGTGTAGGCGAGCTGTCCCTGGGGGTCGGCTTCGTCCTTCAAGGAGGAGCTGCCCGAGCCGGAGGCGGCTTCGCGGCCGGCTTTCGTGATCGGAGCGACCGTGGCCTTGGCCGTGGAGCCCCCGGAGGTCACGACCGCCATCGAGACGGTCGCCAAGACGAGGACGGCCGTGATCGAGATCACGGCGCGCTGCCCACCGAGCGTGGTGGGGAAGTTGGGGTTGCGCGTGCCGATGCCCATCGACAGGAACAGGGCCCAGGCCACGAGCAGGCCGCCCGCGATGTAGTAGGGCACCTTGCTCTTCTCTGCCGCGAGCACGGGCGCGATGTGGACAATCGTTGCAAACATCCCCGCGCGAGCTTAACCGATCATCCGGTGGGTATGCTCTGTGGCCGATGACCGACGCGGTGCGCACCCCGGAGGAGCTGCTCGAAGGTCTACCCGACTTCCCGTTCAAGGCTCACTATCGCGAGCACGAGGGTCTGCGCTTGGCTCACATCGACGAGGGGGAGGGCGCGCCGGTCGTGTTCGTGCACGGCGAGCCGACGTGGTCGTTTCTGTGGCGCAAGGTGATCGCGCCGGTGCGCGATGCGGGGTTCAGGTGCATCGCCCCGGACCTGCCGGGCTTCGGACGCTCGGACAAGCCGATCGACCTCGACTGGTACTCCTACGACCGTCACGTCGAGGCGATCGCGCCGCTGATCGAGCAATTGGATCTGAAAGGCGCGACGATGGTCGTCCACGACTGGGGCGGCCCGATCGGACTGCGACTCGCCGTCGAGCACGCGGAGCGCTTCGACAAGCTCGTGATCCTCGACACGGGTCTGTTCACGGGCCATCAGAAGATGACCGAGGCGTGGATCGCGTTCAAGGACTTCGTGGAGCGAACCGAGGACCTGCCGGTCGGGATGCTCGTGCGGGGCGCCTGCAAGACGGATCCGGGCGAGGAGGTGATCGCCGCGTACGAAGCGCCCTATCCGAGCTTGGCCTCCAAGGCCGGTGCGCGGGCGTTCCCGCTGATGATCCCGCGCGAGCCCGACGCGCCCGGCGCCGCGGCGGGGCAGAAGGTGCTGGCGGCACTCAAAGAGGACAAGCGGCCGACCTTGATGTTGTGGGCCGACTCGGACCCGGTGCTGCCGCTCGCCACCGGCGAGCGCTTCGCGGCGGCGATCGGGCGGGAAAAGCCCCGCGTGATTGCCGACGCCTCCCACTTCCTGCAGGAGGACGCGGGGCCGGAGATCGGGCGCCAGATCGCGGAGTGGCTGAGCGCCGTTTGACTGCTCTGCTCCCGGGCCTCTGAGAGCCCGGGAGCGTTGTCACGACCGGCGTGATCTGTCCGTCAGGGAAACCTGACTTGTATTGCCTTGCGCAGGATCTTGCGTTGTTTGCCGCTTGCGGGCGTGAATCGTAGTTGGACTGTGGTGTGCAGTGTGCCTGCGTGTTGCTCTGCGAGCTTCAAGGTCAGCGTTCCGCGTCCCGCCGCGCTCTTGTGGTTCTTGGTGAGCCCTTTGGCGGTGGCTGTCAGTTTCCCTGCTTGGGGTATCGCAACCGTGAGCGTGACCGTCCGATGGCTGATTTTGTGTGCCAGTATAGTGAGCGTGTTGGGGCATCCCTGCACTTCGACGCGAGTGTTCTGTTTGAGTGTCGTGCCGTTTTGCGCGCCGAACGTTGTCGGCATGATTAGCTCTGTTTGGCAGAGATTCTTGTTCGCCGCGAGCGCTGAATATTTACCCTCGGGTAGCGTCAGTTCGAACGTGCTGACCGGTACGTCCGGGACCTGCTTGAACGTCGATGACGTGATCCCGGTCTTACTGATGAACGTTTCGCCCTG
>JBAURN010000322.1:0-3148 GCA_049581225.1 Solirubrobacteraceae bacterium | reverse complement strand
CGCTCTCGGTCGAGTGGGCGCGCCATCAGATCGCGGTGGTGGCGATCGCCCCGGGTGAGGGGACGCCCGCGGGCGAGGTGGCGGCGCTGTGCGCCTACCTGGCCTCACCCGCGGGGGCCTACTTCTCCGGTTGCCTGCTCGATCTGCGGGCCCCGACGAGGCTGACGCGAGCGGGCGTATAAACAGACTGCGTATAACGATAGTTACACGCAGTCTGTGATCGCGATGCAGGCCTCCGCCGTCTTTATCTGACGGTCCGGCCTGACCTCAGCCGGTCATCCCGCCGAACATCCCGCCGGTGATGTGCAGCGTCTGGCCCTGCACGTAGTTCGACCAGGGGGAGCAGAGGAAGAAGATGCCGCCGGCGGCCTCCTCGGGGGTCGCGGGACGGCCGAGGGGGATCAGCATCGAGGCCATCTGGCGCAGTTGCTCGGGGATCCCGAGCTGCACCTT
This sequence comes from Solirubrobacteraceae bacterium, assembly GCA_049581225.1. GTDB lineage: Bacteria > Actinomycetota > Thermoleophilia > Solirubrobacterales > Solirubrobacteraceae > Palsa-744. The sequence continues at coordinate 2,695 of JBAURN010000322.1, read as the reverse complement.
CTCGCCACCGATCTCCATGCTGTTCTCGTCGTCCTTCGCCTGCGTGAGGCGGGTGTCGATGAAGCCGAAGGCGACCGCGTTGACGTTGATCTTGAACTGGCCCCACTCCTTGGCGAGCGTTTTCGTGAGGCCCACGACGCCGGCCTTGCCGGAGGAGTAGTTGGCCTGGCCGGGGTTGCCGAACGTGCCCGAGGTGGAGGAGACGTTGACGACCTTGCGGAACACCTCCACGCCTTCCTCGCGCTCCTTCTTGGCGGGATCGCGCAGGTAGGGGGCGGCGGCGCGGAGCACCCGGAAGGGGACGACGGTGTGGATCTCGAGCATCGCCTGGAACTGCTCGTCGGACATCTTGTGCACGGGTGCGTCGATCGTGTAGCCGGCGTTGTTGACGAGGATGTCGATCTTCCCGAACGCGTCGAGGGCCGCCTTGACGAGCGCCTCGGGGGCGTCGGACTTGGTCAGGTCGCCGGCGAAGACGGCCGTCTCGCCCTGGATCTCCCCGGCCGCCTGCTCGGCGACGTCACCGTCGAGGTCGTTGATCAGGACCTCCGCGCCCTGCGCGGTGAGCAGTTCAGCCGTTGCGCGTCCGATGCCGCGGGCCGAGCCCGTCACGATCGCCGACTTGCCGTCGAGTACACCCATAACCGTTGCGTCTCCTTGTCGTGTGTGAGCAGGAGAGGTTATAACCGGAGGTCGCCAGGCCGTGACGAGGGGTCCCGAGCGCCGTGCCGGATGCCGTGATGAGTCCCTACCCGGTGGTGATGACGCCGAAGTCCTGCGTGTAGATCCCGCCGGCCTGCCCCCCGCTGAGCGAGGAGGGGATGTGGGGGGAGACGCCGACCGCGGTGTCGCGGAAGTGGGCGTCGAGGATGTTGGCACGGTGGCCGGGGGAGGCCATCCAGGCGGCGACGATCGCGCGGGGCGTTCCCAGGCTGAGGGTGCCCCAGCCGATGTTCTCGCCGATTTCGTAGCCGACGTTCCCGCTGGGGACGTAGCCGGCGGCGACCATGCGGCTGAGCGGGGTGTTGCCGCCCGGCCCGTCGTGTTCGAAGTAGTTCCCGAAGGCCATGCTCTCGGTGTGGGACTGGGCGGACTGCTGTAGGTGGGCGTTCGGCTGCAGCGGCGCCTCGCCGCGGTGGGTGCGTTCCTGGTTGACCAGGCAGAGCGTGGCCGTGCGGACCGTTTCGATGTTTTCCTGCGAGGGCTGCAGGTCGGCGCCGGGGCAGGTGCCCGCGTCGGCCCCCTTGCCGGTGCGCGAGACGTGTCGCTTGACGCGGTGGGCCCTACGCTTGGCGGACCCGTGCTTGGTGGATCTGCGCTTGGCGCAGTCGGCGGGACGATGGCGGCGGCGAGGATGACCGCCGACGGCGTGAAAGCTGCTCTTCTTGGCGCAACGCGCCGCCGTCCAGGCCTGGCGGCGGTGTCCGCGACTCTGCCGGTGTGCGGTCGCGGCGCGAGCAACGGGCGTACGGGATGACGCGAGCGAGACCCCCGTACCTGCCGTGGTGGCGCCGGCGAGGGCGCAGAGGCAGACGAGGGGCACGACAAGGCGGGTGCGGGCACGGGACACGTTTCCTGCATCGGTCGCATGGGCCGAGCGCATAAGCCCAGGAGGGCATGTTTGGACGCCTTTGCAAACCGGTTCCCAGCAGGCTGAACAGGAGGGGCCTGGACCCCCGCTCGACCACCCCCCGGCGCTGCCAGGGCTCCTCTACAGTGCCAGGACGCGCCCAAGGATCTCCCGCATGATCTCGTCCGAGCCGCCGCCGATCGGGCCGAGGCGGGCGTCGCGGACGGCGCGCTCGACCCAGAGCTCCTTCATGTAGCCGGCGCCGCCGTGGATCTGCAGGCAGGCGTCCATCAGCTCGAAGGAGGCGCGCTGGGTGAGGAGCTTGGCCATCGTGACCTCCTTCAGCGGTTCCTCCCCGGCCACGAAGCGCCGCAGCGCGTCGTAGGTGACACAGCGCGCGGTGTAGGTGCTCGTGGCGAGGTCGGCGAGACGGTGGCGGATCGCCTGGTGCTTGGAGAGGGGACGGCCGAAGGCGGTGCGCTCGCGGGCGAACTCCGCCGTGCGCTCCCAGGCGAGCGCCATCGCGCCGACCGCGCCGAGCGACATCGCCAGGCGCTCCCATTGGAAGTTGGCCATGATCTGCTTGAAGCCCTCGTGCTCCTCCCCGAGCAGGTTCTCCGCCGGCACGAACACGTCCGCGAAGGCGATCGTGGCGGTGTCGGAGGCGTGCCAGCCGAGCTTCTCGAGCTTCGCCGATGTCACGCCCTCGCCGCGATCGACGATCAGGAATGAGATTCCGTGGTGGCCGCCCTCGGGGGTGGTCTTGACAGCGGTGACGATGAAGTCGGCGCGCACACCGTTCGTGATGTAGGTCTTCTCGCCGTTCACAACCCAGCCGCCGTCGACGGGCGTGGCGCGCGTGGTCAGCGCGGCGACATCGGAGCCGGCGCCGGGCTCGGTAATCCCAAGCGCGCCGATCTTCTCGCCGCGTATCGCCGGAACGAGATAGCGCTGATGTTGCTCGGCGGTGCCGAACTTCCAGACCGGCGGGGTGGCGATGTTGATGTGTGCGCCGATCCCCGCCGCGGTCCCACCCGAGCCGATCCGCGCGAGCTCCTCGACGAGTACCGCCTCGTGCAGGTAATCGCCGCCCTGCCCGCCGAGCTCCGTGGGGTACTTCAACCC
>JBAURN010000321.1:0-6243 GCA_049581225.1 Solirubrobacteraceae bacterium | reverse complement strand
GGACAGGGCGGCTCGGCGGCCGCGGCGGCCCCACCCGAGGCGCAGCCGGCCAGCGTGAATGGTCAGGGCGGCGTCTCGGCCGGATAGCCCGGAGCTGACCGGAGCGGGCGAGGCGTCCCAACTCGATAGTGCCAAGAGGGAATAGGCAAGCGGCGGATCGACGGATAGACATACGCTATGGCGATGGCCGCGCCGCTCCTGATCGCCGACGTGCCCTGGCTTCTGTATCGGGCCTACTTCTCGTTGCCCAAATCGATCAAGGCGCCGGACGGGGAGCCCGTGAACGCGCTGCTGGGGACCGTGAACGCGCTAGTGGCGGCGATAGAGTCGGAGGGGCCGCGCGCGGTGGTGGCCTGCTTCGGCGCCGAGGAGGCGCACTACCGGGTGCAGGCATACCCCCCTTACCACGCTCACAGGGACCCGATGCCCGAGGATCTGGCGGCACAGTGGCGGTTGGCTCCCGGTCTGCTGGCGAACTTTGGCTGGCACATCGCCGACGCCGAGGATTTGGAGGCCGACGACGCGATGGGCTCTTACGCTCGGGTGGAGGCCGACGTGGGTGGGCGTGCCCTGTTGCTGACCGCGGACCGTGACCTCTACCAGGCCGTGAACGAGCACGTGGCTGTATTGGATTTGGGGAAGGGTGGGGCGTGCGTTTCGCGGGGATCGGCGCACGTCGAAGAGAGCTACGGCGTGTCGCCTGACCGGGTGCCCGATTTCATTGCTTTGCGGGGAGACCCTTCCGACGGCATTCCCGGAGCGCCGGGGATCGGCGCCAAGACAGCGGCGGCGCTATTGCAGAGCTATGGCACTTTGGAGGCTTTGCTGGAGACAGCCCAGCGGCAGGTAGAGGAGGCCAACTTCGGCGATCTGCGCCCGCGTGTGGCGAGCGCTTTGAGCGAGAATGCGGAGCTTCTGCGCACCTTCAAGCGCATCGCGACGCTCGTGCCGATCGAGGTGGAGCGCCCACCCGACACGCCGACCGACTTCGCGGCCGGCGCCGCGAAGGCACGCGAGCTGGGGATGAAGCGCTTGGCCGAGCGCCTGGACGCTATGGGGTGAACTTGACGGTGATGACGTCTCCGTCTTGCATCGCGTAATCGCGGCCCTCCAGACGCAACGTGCCGCGGTCGCGGGCACCCGAATAGCCGCCCGCGTCAACTAGCTCGCGCCAGCCCACGACTTCGGCGCGGACGAAACCCTTTTGGATGTCCGAATGGATCTGGCCCGCCGCGTGCCAGGCCGTCAAGCCGTCACGCAGATGCCAAGACTGAGCGGGCTTGGCCTCGCCGGCGGTGAAGAACGCGATCAGCCGAAGCAAAGAGAAGGCTTCCCTCACGATTCGCTGCAAACTCGATTCGGAGACGCCTAGCTCGGTCCGCATGAGCGCGGCTTCCTCCTCCTCCAGCTCCGCCAGCTCGGACTCGATGCGTGAGCTGACGGCCACCACGCCCGCATCCTCGGCGGCGGCATGGTCGGCCACCGCGGGCGGAACGGCATCGGAGCCCTCGTCCACGTTGACGACGAACAGAACGGGCTTGGCCGTGAGCGCGCCCAGGTCGCGCAGAGCGTGTGGAGCGTCATCGGGCGCCGGCACCCCGCGCGCGGGCCGGCCGGCTTGCAGCTCGCCGATCACCTCGCGCAGCCAGGCCTCCTCGGCGATCGCGACCCTGTCTCCCCCCTTGGCCTGCTTGGCGACCCGATCGACCCTGCGCTCGGCCTGCTCGAGGTCGGCCAGGATCAGCTCGGTCTCGATCGTCTCGATGTCCGCCAGCGGGTCGACGCGGCCCTCCGGGTGGACCACGTTCTCGTCGCCGTGGGCTCTGACCACGTGCACGATGGCGTCGGTCTCCCGGATGTTGGCCAGGAAGCGGTTGCCCAAGCCCTCTCCTTTGTGAGCGCCCGCGACGAGACCGGCGATGTCGTGGAAGTCGATCGTGTCCCACACGATCTCCGAGGCGCCCACGGTCCGCGAGACCTCGAGGAGGCGCTCGTCGAGGACGGGCACGACGGCAACGTTCGGCTCGATCGTGGTGAAGGGATAGTTGGCCGCCTCCACGCCCGCCTTGGTGAGCGCGTTGAACAGCGAGGACTTGCCCGCGTTGGGCAGCCCCACGATGCCTATGCGCGTGCTCATACGGTGAGCTGCTTACGCACCAAAGCCGACGCGCAGGTCGCTGTCCTCGATGCGGACATAGACGACTTGGCCGAGGTACAGCCGCACGGGTCCCTCCTCGGTTTCGAGTTCGTGCCAGCCGCCGTCCCCGAGCGATTTGTAGAGCGCCTCGAGCTGCTCGCTGGTGACGCGCAGAGAGAGCACCTGTCCGCCTTGAAAGCCGACGCTCACGCGCCGGTGCTGATGGGCCATCAGTGAACCTCCACTGGTTGAACTAGCTCGGTGAGCACCCGCTCGGTGCCCTTGGGCTCGAGGAACGCGACCAGGGCACCCCGGATCCCCACGCGGGGGGCCTTGTCGATCAGGGGCTGACCGGCTGCCTTCAAGGCCGCCAAGGTCGCCTCGATGTCTGACACCTGATAGGCGACGTGATGCAGGCCTGGGCCCCGCTTGGCCAGGAACTTGCCGACGGGAGTGTCCTCTCCGAGCGGCGCCAACAGCTCCACGTGGTTCTCGCCCACGTCGAGCAGGATCGCCTCGACGCCCTGCTCCTCGACGATCTCGCGATGGGCGACCTCCATCTGGAAGACGTCCCGGTAGAGCGCGAGCGATGCCTCGATGTCCTGCACGGCCACGCCGATGTGATCGATCCGGTTGAACACCCCGGGCAGTCTAGGAGCTTTCGGGCGCGACCGGAGGCACGGCCGCCGCGACACGCAGGCCGACGCCGGGCCTGCGTTCCAAGCGGGGCACGCCCTTCATCACGCGGTCGATCGCGTCGCGGTCGATCGCCTCCTTGGAGAGCAGCTCGGCGGCGAGCGCATCGAGCTGGGCGCGATGGGCGAGGATCATCTTGCGTGCCGCGCGGCGCGCCTCCTCGACGAGCTCGCGCCGCTCCTCGTCGCGCAGGCGCAGGGTCGTCTCCGAGAGCCGGACGTTCCCGTCGGGCGTGCGACCCACGCCGGCGCTGCCCATCGCATAGTCGTGGACCATCGAGTGGGCGATATCGGCGACGCGCTTGAGATCGTCAGAGGCTCCGGTCGTGATCGCGCCGAAGACGATCTGCTCGGCAACGCGTCCGCCCAGCAGGACCGTCATGTAGTCGAGCAGCTCCTCCCTGGTCTTCAGGTAGCGGTCCTCGGCCGGCAGGTTCAGGGTGTAGCCGAGCGCGCGACCGCGCGGCACGATCGAGATGCGGTGCACGCGATCGACGGAGGGCAAGAGCTCGCCGCAGAGGGCGTGGCCGGACTCGTGGTAGGCGACCACCCGCTTCTCGTGATCGTTGAGCACCCGATGAGACTGCACCCCAGCGATCACCCGCTCCAAAGCCTGATCGAAGTCGGTTCCGGCGATCGCCTTGCCGCCTCTCCTCGCCGCGAAGATCGCCGCCTCGTTGCAGATGTTGGCCAGGTCGGCGCCCGTCAGGCCGCTGGTCTGCTGGGCAACCAAGCCCAGGTCCACGTCGCCGAGGGGCTTGTCGCGGGTGTGCACGCCGAGCACGCCGCGACGGCCCCTCACGTCGGGCGGGCTGACGAAGATCTGGCGGTCGAAGCGACCCGGACGCAGCAGGGCGGGATCGAGCTTCTCGAGCAGGTTGGAAGCCGCGATCACGACGAGACGGCCGGAAGTGGCAAAGCCGTCCATCTCCACGAGCAATTGGTTGAGCGTCTGGTCCTTCTCGCCGGAGATGTCAGAGCCGCGGCGCCCCCCCACGGCGTCGAGCTCGTCGATGAAGATGATCGCCGGCTCCTGCTTGCGGGCGATCGCAAACAGGCGCCTGATGCGGGCGGCGCCGAGCCCCGCGAACATCTCCACAAAGGCCGCCGCGGACTGGGCGAAGAACTGGGCGCCCGACTCGTGCGCGACGGCCTTTGCCAAGAGCGTCTTGCCGGTTCCCGGGGGGCCGTGCAGAAGGATCCCCTTGGGCACCTTCGCGCCCAGCTTCTCGAACTGCTTGGGGTCGCGCAGGAACTCGACGATCTCCTGCAGCTCGGCCTTGGCCTCATCCGCGCCGGCAATGTCCTTCCAGGCGACCGACTGGTCAGAGGAAGGCTTGATCTGCTGCGGCTTGACCCGTGGCATCACCTTCAAGGTGCGCCACATCAAGTAGATCAGCGCCGCGAAGAAGACGATCATCACGACACTCGACCATTGATAGGACCATTCCTGGATCTTCTGGACGAACGACGTCGCGAGCAGCATCATCCAACCAACGCGCTCAGCCGAGCAGTTCTAGCGCGAGCTGTCGGTAGAAATCCGCAGCCCAGGCAAGATCGAGCATGTCGATTCGCTCGTCGGGGGCGTGGATCAAGGCCTGCGTTTCCAGCAGCGACTGATTCCGCTGGGGAAAGAAGCCGTAGGCCACACACTCGGGAAAGGCCGCCCTGAAGTGGCGCGAGTCGGTGAAGCCGGGCAGGATCGTCGGCACCGTCTTGGCGCCGGGATCGTTAGTCTCGATCCAAGCGGCGAGCGCGTCCATCAGCGGCGAGGAGACCGGCGAGCGGTTGCCCGAGATCCGCTCGGTGAAGTCGATCCGCAACGTCTCCCGTGCTGGGACGCCCGGTCCGTCCTCGGCGCCAAACTGGAGCGCAAGACCGTCAAGCCCACCGAGCACCTGCTCGATCGCCGTCCTCGTCTCCGCCTCGCCGAGGCCGGGGGGAACGCGGCAGTCCACCCTCAGCTCAGCTTTGGAGGGAATCACGTTGATCTTCTCTGAGGCCGACGCCTTGGTGGGCGCAAACGTCACGCCGAACATCGGCTCGAGCAATTGCAGCAGGCGCGGGTCGATCGCCTCCAGGCGCGCGAGCGCGGCGGCGGGGTCAGATTCGTCCTCTCCCACCCCGCGCAGAAACGCCAGTGGCTCGGCGGTGGGCGCGAGCGCGGGCTGCCTGGAGGCAAAGCGCTCCAGGACGGGGGCCAACTTCAAAAGCGCGTTCTCGCCCAGCTTCGGCATCGAGGCATGACCGGCCGCGCCCTCGGCGCTCACGGTGAAGCGGAACACACCCTTCTCCGCGCAACACACGCCGTAGAAGCGCTGATCGCCCAACTCGAAATGGGGACCCCCACCCTCGTTGAGCAGCATGTCGCAGCGCACCTTCTCGGGGTGCGTCTCACACAGCCACTTGGCTCCAAGCTCGCCGCCGGTCTCCTCGTCCACGACGGCCACCACGAGCAAATCGCCGCGCGCGGGTCGCCACCCTTCGCGCGCCAGCCCGGCGGCGGCGGCGATCTCGGCGGCGACTTGGGACTTCATGTCGAGCGATCCGCGGCCCCACATGCAGCCCTCGGCGATCTCGCCCGACCAGGGATCGTGGGTCCACTCGCTCGCGTCCGCCAGCACGGTGTCCACGTGGCCCAGATAGCAGAGGGTGGGACCTTCGCTCAGCCCTTTCAGTCGCGCCACCAGATTGGGGCGAGCCGGTTCGACGCCAAGCAACTCACACTCGAAGCCGACATCCGCGAGGGTCGCCCGCAGATACTCGATCGCGGCCCGCTCGTCGCCGGGCGGATTTACGGTGTCGAAGCGAATCAGGCGCTGAAGGAGCCGCGTTGCGTCGTCCACGCCTCCGATCCTACGCCAACGGGCAAGCGGGGACAGGCGGCCAGCAGTTCGCGGGTGTAGGGGTGCCTGGGGTTTTCGAGCAGCTCGCGGGCCTCGCCCTGCTCGACCACCTTGCCGCCGTGCATCACGGCGATCCGATCGGCCAGCGCTTCGACTGTGGTGAAATCGTGGGACACCAGGACGCAGGCGCAATCCAACTCTGTTCGCAGCTGCTCCAGCAGCTCGATCACGCCCCGGCGGATCGAAGCGTCGAGTGAGGAGACAGGCTCGTCGAGCAAGACCAGTCGCGATGCGTCGGCGCCCCGGGGGGCGGACGCGTCGCGAGGCGCATCGACACCTTGACGGGCACCGCCCAAAGCACCCTGAAGGGCACAGGCGGGGGGCGGACAGGCAAGCGCGCGAGCGATCCCCACGCGTTGGCGCTCCCCGCCCGAGAGCTCGTGGGGAAAGCGATTGGCCTGCTCGGCGCGCAGGCCCACTCGCTCCAGCAGGCGCACGGCCTCAAGCCTGGCGTCGAGCTTTGCGTGTCCGCGGGCACGCAGGACACGCTCCAGAGTGCGGCCCA
>JBAURN010000320.1:0-2985 GCA_049581225.1 Solirubrobacteraceae bacterium | reverse complement strand
CGTCGGGGCCGCCGAGGAGGACCTGGCCCCAAAGGTGCGCACCGCCGGCTGCCTCCTGCTCGGCCGCAACGGGGCGACCGCGTTCGGCGACTACACCGCCGGCTCCAACCACGTCCTGCCGACGGGCGGCGCGGCCCGCTTCGCCTCGGCGCTGTCTCCGCGCCACTTCCGCCGCCGCATGTCGGTGGTCGAGATCCCCGATCACGCCGCCGCCAAGCTGGCCAAGGCGGGCGCGCCGATCGCAAATGTCGAGGGCTTTCCGCTGCACGCCAAGTCGATGCGGGCGCGAGTACGGGAGAATGACGCCCCATGAGCCGCCAAGCCAAGATTGAGCGCAAGACAGCCGAGACCGAGGTGCGCCTCTCGCTGAACCTCGACGGCAGCGGTGAGGGCACGCGCGAGACCGGCGTGGGCTTTCTCGACCACATGCTCGACCTGCTCGCCCGCCACGCGCGCTTCGACCTCGATGTGAGCGTGAGCGGAGACCTGCAGACCGGCGCCCACCACACCGCCGAGGACACCGCGATCGTGCTCGGCCAAGCATTGGACCGGGCGCTGGAGGATCGCGCGGGCATCTACAGGTATGGATTTGCGGTCGTGCCGATGGACGAGGCGCGCGCCAGTTGTGCGATCGACATTTCCGGTCGCCCGTTCACGCTGTTCGAGGCGGACCTGCCGCCCGGCGCTACCGGGGGCTTCGATCACGAGCTGACCGAGGAGTTCTTCAGGGCCTTGGCCAACGCCGCCAAGCTGACCCTGCACCTGCGGGTGGAGGCCGGCACGAACGCCCACCACATGATCGAGGCGGCCTTCAAGGCCTTCGCGCGCGCCCTGCGCGCAGCCGTGGCGATTGACCCGACCGAGACGGGTGTGCCGAGCACGAAGGGTACGCTGACCTCATGAGCTTCACATGGCAACTCGCGAGCGAGGCGGGCACCCGATGAGCGCCGAGGAGGCTCCCCGACTGCTCGAGGAGCCCGTGGACATCGTCGTGGTGGACTACGGCATGGGCAACCGTCGCTCGGTGGAGAAGGCGTTCGAGCACATCGGCGCCCGCGTGAGCGTGACTAACGATCACGACGCCCTGCGGCGCGCGGCCGGCCTGATCGTGCCCGGCGTCGGGGCTTTCCCTCGCGGGATGGCCAACCTCCGCGCGTTGGGCCTGGACGAGCTCTTGCGCGACCGTGTGGCCCGCGGTACGCCGGTGTTGGGCATATGTCTTGGTATGCAGCTTGGCTTCGAAGGCTCCACCGAGCAGGGCGGAACGCCCGGGCTCGGCCTGATCGCGGGCGAGGTGCGCGAGCTCCCCCGTGCGGGGACGCCCTCGGGGGCTCACCCTGAAGGGCACAAGCAAGCAGGCGATCACGGCTCTCTCAAGCTGCCTCACATCGGATGGAACGAGGTCGCCTTCACCGGGTCCTCGCCTCTGACCCAAGGTTTGCCCGAGCGTTGCGCCTTCTACCACGTGCATTCGTTCGCGCCCGTGCCCTCCCATCGCGAGGACATTCTCGGAACCTCGGTGTACGGCGCTCCGTTTGCGAGCGTGGTCGCGCACGAGAGCTTCTATGGAGTCCAGTTCCACCCCGAGAAGTCCTCGGCCGCGGGCTTGCGTCTGCTGGCCAACTTCGGGCGCATCTGCGCGCGCTCGGCAGTGACCGTAGCCCAGTGATAGCCCGGTGAAGCTCTACCCGGCGATCGACATGCTCGGCGGCAAGGCCGTGCGCCTCGTCAAGGGCGACTTCGACGCCAAGAAGGTCTACGACGAGGATCCCCTCGCGGCCGCGCGCACGTGGGTGCGGGCGGGGGCCCGCCGCTTGCATGTGGTGGACCTCGATGGCGCGCGCGAGGGCGCGCCCGCCAACGTCGATCACCTGAGGCGCATCGCCGAGGAGCTGGACGTGCCGGTCCAGTTCGGAGGAGGGCTGCGCTCCCTCGATGCGATCGACACGGTGCTGCGGGCGGGCGCCGAGCGCGCGATCCTGGGAACCGCGGCCTTCACCGACCCGGATCTGCTGGAGCGAGCGCTGGAGCGCTGGCCGGGCCGGGTGCTGGTGTCGGTCGATGTGCGCGGTGGGCGCGTCGCGACCGCCGGTTGGACCGAGACGATCGACGGCGCTCGCGATCAGGTCATCGCCGGCTTGGCCGAACGGGGCGCCACCGAGCTGCTTTACACCAACGTCGATCGCGACGGGATGCTCGAAGGCCCGGATCTGGACGAAGTGGGGCAGGTCGCCAAGGCGGTGCGCGACACCTTTGTCTATTCGGGCGGCATCGGCTCACTCGCCGACCTGCAGGGGCTGGCGGGCCTGGGCGCGTCGAGCCTGACCGGGGTGATCGTGGGCAAGGCCCTCTACGAGAAGCGCTTCACCGTCGCCCAAGCCGCGGCGGCGCTCGGCGAGTCCAGCGACGAGTAGCCGGCCCGCATTCCAGTTGTCGGCCCGCATTCCAGTTGTGAGCGGTCGCGACGTATTCTAGATTCGAGCGATTAGCAATTCTGGTCGGCAGACCGGCATCCGGCGCGCTACCGTGGGGCGGGTGCACTACAAGCGTGTGATCCCCTGCTTGGACGTGGATGGCGGCCGCGTGGTCAAGGGCGTCGAATTCTTGGACATCCGCGACGCCGGGGACCCCGTTGAGCTGGCCGCCCACTACGACCGCGAGGGCGCGGACGAGCTGGTCTTCCTGGACATCACGGCCACGCACGAGCGTCGCGACACGATCGCGGCGCTTGCCCGCTCGACCGCGGACGATGTGTTCGTGCCGTTCACGATCGGCGGCGGCATCCGTTCGATCGAGGACGCTCAGGCCGTGCTCGACGCCGGCGCGGACAAGGTCTCGGTCAACTCGGCCGCGCTGGCTCGGCCCGAGCTGCTGGATGAATTGGCGGGTGTGTTCGGCGCCCAGTGTGTGGTGCTCGCGATCGACGCCAAGGCGTCCTCCCCCGACGGGGAGGAGGGCTGGCAGGCCTATGTCGCGGGCGGGCGC
>JBAURN010000319.1:0-5860 GCA_049581225.1 Solirubrobacteraceae bacterium | reverse complement strand
ATCGTGGGCGACGCCCACGAAGCGGCCCGCGACGTGATGCGCGACGGCGCCGAGGTCTCCCAGAACCTGCGCGACCTGTCGGCCTCGATGCGGACCAACGCCGAGCGCCTGCTGCGCGACGTGCGCCTGACCCACGGCAGCATGACGGCCCGCCTGGATCAAGCGGTGCCGGGCGGATCGACCACGACCCCACCTCGGGACCCCCCTCTCCGTCGCTCCGTCCAGGACGGGCCTGAAGACGATCTGGACGTGCCAGAGTTCATGCCTCGAGACTGAGACCCGACTCCCGGCGTTCAAGCGTTATAGGATTGATTGCAGACTCGGGGCTATAGCTCAGTTGGAAGAGCGTCTGGCTGGCAGCCAGAAGGTCGTCGGTTCGAGCCCGACTAGCTCCATCGACAGTTGCTTGCCGCTCCCGCGCCCAGCGCGGGGAAGCGTTGATCGGACGCCAGGCGATGGTCGTAACGTCGGGTCGCGAAGCGGTAGCGACAAGTCTCCAGAAGGATCTCCGCCCGGGGGAGCCGGCCGCCTCGGACTAACCCTCCAGCGTCACTTTCTTACTGGCCACTTTGGTGGTTCCCCGGGTGATGGTGGCGAGGCCCTGGAGGCTGTGGCGCTTGCGCAGGAGCGCCTTGCCGGCGCCGGTGATGCTCAGCTTCAGAGTCGTCCTTGCCCCGGCCTTCAACGAGGCGGTACCGCTCGCCACCACGACCGTCTTGGTGGTGATCCGTCCGTGCTTCTTGAAGTGCTCCGAGACTGTGACCTTCACGGTTATCGCGCCACAGGCGCCGGCTCCCTCGGGACAAGTCAGCTGAATCGTCACATGTCCACCGGAAGAGGTAATACCGCCGATTTTGGCCTCCGGCGGCGTGGTCGTGCCGGTAGACGTTGTGCCGGGCGTTCCTGTCGTGCCCGTGGTTCCTGTCGCCCCGGTTGTGCCAGTGGTGCCCGTGGCGCCCGTTGTTTTGGTGCTCGAGCTGTAAACGATGCCCACATAGGGTGGTTCGGAGGACTCGTGTGCGTAGTCGGCTGTGAATCCACCCGAGACGGTCGCGAAGGTGCCCTTGACGGGGCTTCCCTCGATGACATTGAACTCCTCATTGGCACTCGGCGCAAATCCGCCCGTGAGTGTGGGCGCAAGCGTCCCTCCCGCTTCGAGTTCCCCGCGGAAGCCCAGATTGATCTTCCCGAACGTGCTCGCCCCCGAGATCTGGGGCGCGATCGTCCCGCCGGCGCCGTTGACGAGCTTCGTGGCCACCGGTTCGAGAGTCGCGCCCGGAGCTATTTCGATGAGCCCGTTGTTGGTGATTTCCCGGTTGCTGAACAGCGTCCCGCTCTCCGCTGCGAGAACAGCACCGGGTTCGTTGGTCAGCGCCGTGTCGAGACACCGCCCGTCGCGATCTTCATGTCGTAGTTGACGTACAGACCGGTTTGGTTTTCTACGTCCCCCAGGGCATTCCAGTTTTCGCCGACCACCTTCAGCGTCTGAGTGCCGCTCCCGGTGCCCAGGGTGAGGCTTTCCGCGGAGCCGACATCGACGCGGGCGTTGGCGCCAAAGAACGGTTTCAGGCTGACGGTGTACGTGCCCGGAACGGTGATGCAGACTGATTCTGAGGCTTCCGGCACCTTTTTTAGCGACCAGTTTTCCTTTTCGCCCCATTCCCCGGATTTCGCCTCGGTGCTGTTACCTCCAACTCCGTACCAGGTGTCGCAAACGACCGCCTGGGCCGCGGCAGTCGAGAACAGGAGCGTGGCGAGCGAGAGGGTCAGCGAAAGAGCAAGGCGCCTTGCTGTCATGGTCAGAAGTCCTTTCCGGTGTCTCCCGGTTTTCGGGGCGAACGCCTGCCGCGCCGCAGCGAGGCACGGTAACAGCTGCTCAATGCTCTCAAGACCTCCGCAAGGGATGCGTACGCCTCTATTACGTACGCAGAGGCATAGCCGCGGCCTCCGTCGCGGCCCACGCCATACGCGAGGCCTCGGAGCGGCTGTTGACGTTCAAGGCCCGGTGTTCTGTGAGGCATAGCGCGCGAACACGCGGTGCTGCGCCGGCGAGGTTGGAGGGTCTGTCAGCGAAACCGTGTGCGGGAGATCCGCCGGGAGTTCGTGGATCGCACAGAACTCGGACGGGACCGCTTCACGCAAGCCACGCAACAGGCCGTAGCTGAGCTCCTCGAGCTCGAGCAACCCGATCACCTCGCCCAGCAGGGACAGCACGCGTCTCTCTATGTTGGCGGACATCCTCCAACGCTACCTTGGAGCAGCCCCGGCATCGTCGGAGCTCACGCGGACTCGGCGAGCAGCTCCTCGAGCCGGTCGTGCGATTCGCTCATTCCCTTCTCCATCCCCGAGGCGAGCATTCCGTCGCGCTCCTCGGTGGTGTGAAACAGCGAGGCGACGGTCACCTTGGTGTGCTCGCCGAGGTCCTCGAAAGCGACGGTCTCGACGATCACGTGGCCGGGCGAGCCCTCCCATTCGAAGGTCTGCACCAGGCGCTCGGGCGGGGCGATCTCGCGATAGACGCCACGAAAGGCGTACTCGGCGCCCTCCGGGTCCTGTGAGACAAAGCGCCACGCCCCACCCGGGCGCAGGTCCATGCTGTCCACGACCGTTGTCATCCGCCGGGGTCCCCACCAACGTGGGATCGAGTCGGGATCCGTGTAGGCGGCAAAGACGCGCTCGCGCGGCGCGGCGAAGATGCGCTCGCTGAGAATCGCTCGATCGGACGGCGTGGTCAGCCTCGTTGCGCCTGACATGTTGTCCTCCTGACGGTCGATCTTCGTGGTCATAGTGGCTCTCCTTTCGTGACTTCTTTTCTTTTGTCTCGTTCCCCTCCACGGTCGCGCCTCCCAGCTCCTGTGACAGCCTGAGACTCTTCTTCGGCGAGCATCTCGCCGAAGCGGTCGAGGCGCTCCTCGAGCGCGCTCCGGTAAGCGTCGATCCATCGCATTGCGTCCTCCAGCCCGCGCGGTCCGAGACGGCAATGACGAGTACGCCCTTGCTTCTCGGTGCTGATCAATCCGGCCTGCTCGAGGATGCGGACATGCTTCTTGATCCGGTCAAGGACATCTCGAACGGCCGGGCGAGCTCGGTGATCGTCGCTTCGCCTTCTCCCAAACGCTCCAGAATGCCTCGGCGCGTGGGATCGGCAAGCGCCCCGAACGCTCCGTCGAGCCCCTCCTCCTCATACTGAACCATATAGTTCAGTATGGCGTCGTTCGCCAGGAACACGAGCGTTGCCCCCGGGAATCCGGGAGGCGTCGCGAGTTTGACTCTTGGTCCTATGTCCCACCCGGCGCATGCGCCGGGTGGCCGGTCCGTACATGTACGGACCGGGGCCGGGCCGCATGCGGCCCGGCCTTCCAACGACTGACCCACTACGCTTGAGTTGTGGCCAGACGGTTCTCGATTACCTGGTTGTTCAACACCGTGGCGCTGTTTGTGGCTACCTGGCTGCTGTCCGGACTGAGCTATGGCAGCGAGTGGTGGGCCCTGTTGATCGCCGGCTTCGTCTTCACCCTGGTCAACTTCTTCTTGAAGCCAATCCTGGCGATCCTCTCGATCCCCTTCATCATCGTGACGCTTGGGATCTTCTACTTCCTGCTCAACGTGCTGATGCTCTACCTGACGCACTGGATCGTGCCCCAGTTCACGATCGCGACGTTCTGGTGGGCGGTGCTCGCTTCGATCATCATCAGCTTCGTCAACTGGACCCTGCGCGCCCTGTTCGAGCGGCCCTCGATCGACTCGCGATACGGTCAGCTCGCCTGAGCCGAGCCTCTGTCCCGGCTCTCGAGTATCGAAGGCGTGGCCCGAGCAGAGCTTTTACCGCGACCGGGCCTGTCCCTAAGACTCCTCCCCAGCCGGCTGGCTCGGCGCGCCGCCGATCGCGTTCATGAGCCGACGCCTGCGCTCGCGCACACGCTTGTAGCGAGCCCGCGAGCGCGTCATCCGGTGCCCCTCGGGCGGATAGCGCCGACGCGCCCAGGGTGAGGACGGGGAGGCCAAGCGCACCGTGCCAACGATCGAGAAGATGGGCACGAACACTCCCAACAGGCCCAGCATCGGCTTCCCCTTGAGGATCGCCAAAGAAGAAAAGATCAGATCGATCACGATCACCAGGACCAGCGACTCGATCGGGGTCGTGCGGTTGGACAGATCGAACGGCGCGATACCCAGCACGATCAGGCCGCCCAGGAGCGTCGCCACGACGACCGCGTCGATCGAGACACGGCCCTCCTGGGACCAGTAGACGTCTTCCAGGTGGATCCAAAGCGCGAACTCGTCCAAGGTCAGGCCCGCGCCGATCCCGAACATGGCGGCCAGGATCTCGACCCCCGGACTGCCGGGGCGCAGCACGAAGTTCAGAAAACCGGAGACCAGGATGAGCACGATCCCCCACACCAAATGGTGCAGATGCAGCCCACCTTTCGTGGTCACACTGCCGGGCCACCACGTGATTTTGGGGTTGCGGATCAGACGCGCGCTCGTGCGGATGAACAGGAACGAAGCTAGGAAGGAGCCGAGCAGGACGAAACCGGCCCGCTGTCCGCGGTCATCGAGGAAGTGCTGTGAGATCGCGAAGTTCAAACTCATCGGCTGCCGCCAGCTTCGATGCTAGACGGTGCGTCTCAGGCCGTTAGCGCGACCAGTGCGCTGGTAATCTCCGAGCGCTATGCGGCAGCGACACGATGGGTAGCCTCAAGCCCCTGCGGGGGCCCAGCGTCTCGTGAGGGTGCACCTGTGCGGAGTTCGGGGCTCCACCCCGGCGCCGGGCGTGGACTTCCTACGCTACGGAGGTCACACCTCGTGCGTCGCGATCGCCCACGACGACCACGACTCGCCCACACTGATACTCGACGCCGGCACCGGGATCAGGAGCGCCACCACGCTGCTGGGTGGGCGACCGTTCGAGGGGACGATTCTCCTCAGCCACCTGCACTGGGATCACGTGCAAGGGTTGCCCTTCTTCTCCGCGGGCGATCACCCACAGGCGCGGGTGAGGCTGATGCTGCCCGTCCAAGCGGACGGCTCCAGCGCCCAGGCGGTGCTCGAGCGTGCCATGTCTCCACCCCATTTTCCGATGACCCCAAGCCAATTGCGGGGCGCTTGGAGCTTCGCGAACGCCACCCCCGGAAGCTGGGAGTGTGAGGGCTTTGAGGTGCTCGCGCGCGAGATTCCCCACAAGGGCGGGCGCACTTTCGGCTACCGGGTCAGCGACGACCACTCGGTCTTCACCTACATGCCCGACCACTGCCCCACCTCGCTCGGAGCGGGACCCGATGGCTGTGGCGAGTACCACGAGGCCGCTTTGGAGCTCGCGTCGAACGCCGACGCGCTGGTCCACGACGCGCAGTTGCTCACACCCGAGGAGCTTGCCAGCGAAGGGCGCTTCGGACACGCGTTCTGCGACTACGCGGTCCAGTTGGGGCGCTTGGCCGGGACGCGCAAGGTGGTTCTGTTTCATCACAGACCGGACCGGACCGACGACGCCCTGGACGAGCTGGCGCGCCGCTGCCAAGCCACGCCCGGAGTGACTCCGGCGCAACAGGACGCGATACTGCGACTGTGAGCGCACGCACGGGTCCCACCAGCCGGGCGCGACGGTGAGCGCAAGCAATAGGACACCCGACGCGATCGTGCTCGGCTCTGGGCCGAACGGACTGGCCGCCGCGGTCACGCTCGCGCGCAAGGGCCTCGCGGTGGACGTATATGAGGGGTCTAAGGCGCCCGGTGGGGGTTGCCGCACCCAGGAACTGACGCTGCCCGGCTTCAAGCACGACGTGTGCTCGACCGTGCATCCCCTGCTTGCCGCCTCACCCTTCTTCGCGCAAACGCCGCTCGAGGGCGTGGTGTTGAAGAC
>JBAURN010000318.1:0-2503 GCA_049581225.1 Solirubrobacteraceae bacterium | reverse complement strand
GCGCCTGCCGTCCTCGTGCAGGCGCGCCTGCAGGCCGGCGCCCGGGTCGAGCAGCGTGCCATAGCCGCGCCGGCTCACGCTCAGGCGCTCGCGCAATGCCGGTGTCACGTAGAGCATTCCGAGGCCGTCGGGGCCGCACATCCACTTCTGTCCGGCGCCCGCGTAGGCGTCACAGCCCCACGCAACCACGTCCACGGGTACCGCTCCGACCCCTTGGGCACCGTCGAACAGAACCGGTACTTCGAGGTCGGCAAGCGCGCGTGGAGCGACGCGTCCGGTGATCCAGCTGACGTGCGAGCACGCGATCAGGCGTGTCTTGTCTCCGACCGCTTCGGCGAGGAGTTCGAAAGGGACCGTCCTGATCGAGACTCCGTACAGATCTCGGGCGGCGGCGAGTGCACCGAGCAGGCCGGGATGCTCCTCGTCGCTCGTGACGATCTCCTCGCCCGCGCGCAGCCCGAGACCGTCGATGACACTCGCCAGGCCCTCGCTTGTGCACGTTGTCAGCGCAACCTCGTTCGAGTTGCAGCCCATAGCGCGGGAATAGGCGTCGCGCAGAAGCTCCTTGAGCTCCTGTTTGCGCTCGAAGTGGGCGCCGGCGCGTCCCCGCTTGGCCTCACCCTG
Source organism: Solirubrobacteraceae bacterium (assembly GCA_049581225.1). Classification (GTDB taxonomy): domain Bacteria; phylum Actinomycetota; class Thermoleophilia; order Solirubrobacterales; family Solirubrobacteraceae; genus Palsa-744. The sequence continues at coordinate 1,879 of JBAURN010000318.1, read as the reverse complement.
AAGTTCGCCCGCGCCGGCTTGTGCCGCGATCGCCGCGAGGGGGCCGTCGGTGCCCGCGTTCAGGTAAGCGACACTTTCCAGGACCGGAAACTCGTCGCGTAGTGCATCGATGTCCACTGGCATGGCAGGATAGGGGCTGAGATGGCGGACGCTCACGAGCAGACGCCCCTGTGGACGCCTTCTGTCGAGATGGTGCAGGGCGCGCGGATGACGGACTTCATGAGGTGGGTGGGCGAGCGTCACCACCGCGAGCTCGTCGACTACGGCGAGCTGTGGCGATCGTCGGTACAGGAGGTCGAGCGGTTCTGGGCCGACATCTGGGAGTACTGCGGCGTGCGCGCCTCGGTTCCCTACGAGCGCGTGCTCGCCGACAACGGACCGCGGAGCTACCCGGGCGCCCACCGGCGGATGCCGGGGGCTCGCTGGTTCGAGGGCGCCCAGCTCAACTATGCCGAGAACCTGCTCGAGCGCGCGCACGATCCTGGGGAAACGGCTGTGCTGCACGCCTCGGAGCTGCGCCCGTTGGGCGAGCTCACCTGGGGGCAGCTCTCACAGCAGGTCGCCGCCGCCGCGGAGGGACTGCGCTCGTTGGGCGTGGAGCGCGGCGATCGTGTGGCCGCCTACATGCCGAACATCCCCGAGACGTTGGTCGCGTTTCTGGCGTGCGCCAGCATCGGCGCCATCTGGTCGTGTGCGGCGCCCGAGTTCGGGGCGCGCAGCGTGGTCGACCGCTTTGCCCAGATCGAGCCGAAGGTGCTGTTCGTGGTGGACGGCTACCGCCACGGAGGCAAGGACTTCGACCGTGCCGAAGCGCTCCAGACGATCCTCGCGGGCCTGCCCACGGTCAAGCATTGCGTGATGCTGTCCTACCTGAACGACGGCGCCGCCGCGGAGGGCTTGCCGGGAGGGCTCTTGTGGGGAGAGCTCTTGGGGCGAGGGTCGGGCGCCGAGCCGCGCTACGAGCAGGTGCCTTTCGAACATCCGTTGTGGGTTCTCTATTCCTCGGGCACCACCGGCCTGCCCAAGGCGATCGTGCATGGTCACGGCGGCATGCTGGTGGAGCAGATGAAGAAGAGCCAATTGCACCTGGACCTGCGCCGCGGGGATCGCATGTTTTGGTACACGACGACAGGCTGGATGATGTGGAACTTCCTGGTGGGCTGTCTATTCGCGGACGCCGCGATCGTGCTGTTCGACGGCAGCCCGGGCCATCCGGATCTGGGCGCGCTGTGGCACCTGGCCGAGCAGACCGAGATCACCTGCATGGGTGTGAGCGCCGGCTTTTTGGCGAGCTGCGAGAAGGCGGGCGTGGAGCCCGCCAAGGACTTCGACTTGAAGGCGCTGCGCAGCATCGGCTCGACCGGCTCGCCCTTGGCGCCCGAGGGGTTTCGCTGGGTGTATGAGCACGTGGGGAGCGACATCTGGCTGTTCTCGACCAGCGGAGGTACCGACGTGTGCACGGCTTTCGTGGGCGGCTGTCCGCTGCTGCCCGTCTATGAGGGCGAGATCCAGGCGCGCGGACTCGGCTGCGCGGTGGAGGCCTGGGACGAGCGCGGAGAGTCGCTGACGGATGAGCTCGGCGAGTTGGTGCTGACCGAGCCCCTGCCTTCGATGCCGCTGTTCCTGTGGGGCGATCGCGACGGCGAGCGAATGCGCGAGAGCTACTTCGACATGTACCCCGGCATCTGGCGACATGGCGACTGGATTCGCATCACCCCTCGCGGCGGGGCGGTCATCTATGGACGCTCGGACTCGACGATCAACCGCCAGGGCGTGCGCATGGGCACCAGCGAGATATACCGGGCGACCTCCGCTATCGACGAGGTGACCGATGCGCTCGTGGTGGATATCCCCACCGCGCGCAAACCCAACTCGCGGG
>JBAURN010000317.1:0-7670 GCA_049581225.1 Solirubrobacteraceae bacterium | reverse complement strand
CTCCCACACCGGCACGCTCAGCCGCTCGGCGGTCTTCTGCGTGCGCTCGTCGACCGGCAACTGGTCCAGATCGAGCTTCAGGACCACGCCGCTGCGCTTGGCGATATGAGCCGCGTCGGTGGCCAGCCCGTCGGAGAGGTCGATCATCGCGTGCGTGCCCGCCGGGGCGATCGCGCGGCCCTCCTTGAGCTTGGGCATCGGGCGCACCGGACTGGTCCCCAGCACTCCGGTCACTCCGACGAGGTCGCCTGGACGGGCGCCGTCGCGACCGACCAGCTTCTGATCGCGCTCGGCCCAGCCCACAATCGTCACGCTCACAAACAGGGCGGGAGCGCTGACCACGTCGCCGCCCGCGATCGTCGTGTCGGTCAGCTCAGCCAGCTCCTCGGCGCCCAGCATCACCTCCAGCGCCTGGGCCTCGCTCACGTGGGGAGGGATCCCCAACGCCACATAGGCCTCGCCTGTTTGGGCTCCCATCGCGGCGATGTCAGAGAGGGCGCCGGCCAAAGCCTTCCAACCCACATCCTCGAAGCTCACCTCGGGATCGTCGAGACGAAAATGGACGCCCTCGACGATCGTGTCGACCGACGTGACACACAGCTTCAGCGCTTTGACGACGGTGGCGTCGTCCCCGATCCCACGCACGACTCGTCCTCCGCGCGTCTTCAGCGCGGCCGAGATCGAGTCGATCAGTGAGAGCTCAGCTATGTCTTGGAACGTTTGCGGACTGCGGACTGTTGGGCGTGCACACCGGGCGCGACTCAGCGGTGCCTGTAAACGATTCGGGCTCTGTCCAGGTCATAAGGGGAGAGCTCGCAGCGCACGCGGTCTCCCGGCAGGATGCGAATGCGGAACCTGCGCATCTTGCCGGCCACGTGCCCGAGCACCACGTGATCGTTGTCGAGCTTTACGCGAAACATCGCGTTGGGCAGCGCCTCGATCACCTCGCCCTCGAATTCGACCTTGTCTTCCTTTGCCACGACTCGCATCCTGTCCGGGTCACGAAGGGCCCTGTGTTGAGGTGTGCACTCGCCAAACTACCAGCGTTGAGCCATCCATGTTCTGGCGCGGGCAACTGGACGCGGGTTGGCCGGTGGAGGGCCGGCGGGCGGGCGGTTAATGCCGGGGCGGTTCAGCTCCGCCCGTACCGCCGACCTGCGGAGTCGGGGCTTTGGCGGCCGGAGGGGCCGCCGTTTCGACCGGTTCGTGTACTCCGGGCGCGGGCGTCGGGTGGGGGCTTTCGGCGGCGGGGCCGCCCGTTGACGGTTTTTCGACTGTCGGGAGGTGTTTTTCAGTCGGGCTTTTCTTGGAGGGGTTCGTGCCCTGTTCGCTTTCGAAGCTTTCGCTGCCGGTCGACCGGCCCGTCGAGGCGTACTTGCCAAAGAACGGCTCGTAGGAGATTGGTTCGCTCGGCGCCGGGAATTCGGCGCAAGCTTCGCCTTCGGTGACGGCCGCCATGTAGGCGTGCCAGATTTCCGCCGGCAGGTAGCCGCCCTGCTGGGGCTCGCCGTGAACGTCGGTCATCGGGACGAGCTTGTTGGGGTAGCCCATCCACACCGCGGTCGCGTAGTTGGGGGTGTATCCGTCCAGCCACGCATCCACCAGATTGCTGGTGGTCCCCGTCTTCGCTGCGGTGGGACAGCTGATCGCCGAGCGCGTGGCTGTGCCTCCCAACACGTTCTGGTGCAGGATGTTGGTCTCCTCGGAGGTCACCCCGTCGGAGAGCACCTTCACACGATGGGGCTTGCCCCAATTGTTGTCCACGTGCCCGTCGGGGAATACCACCTTGGTGATCGCGATCGGAGTGTTGCGATAGCCGCCGTCGGCCAAGGTCGCGTAAACGTCGGCCATTTCCAGGGGGCTGACGCCCACCGTGAGGCCGCCGAGCGCCTCCGCCGGGTAGGAGTGCAGGTGCTCGCGCACGCCCATCTTGTAGGCCATCTGGGTGACCGTTTCCTCTCCCAGGTCTGCCGCCAGCTGCGCATACACGGTGTTGTCGGAGGCGAGCGTCGCCTGCACCAGATTGATCGACTTGTTCGAGGAGGTGTTCTCGAACGTTTTCACTTCGTAGGTCGGATATCCGGGCAGCCAGCCGGGGGCGAGCGTGTGCGAGACGTAGTAGGTGCTGTTCGGGTCGACCCCGCGCGAGAGCGCGTCGGCCAGGTCGATCGCCTTGAACGTGGAGCCGGGCTGGCGGTGGCCCTGAGAGGCGAGGTTGTATTGGGATTGGTCATAGCTCTCGGACTCCGCCATCGCCTCGATATAGCCGTTGTGCGGGTTGATCGTCACGATCGCCGAGGCCGGATCCCCCTGCTCGTCGAGCACGTTCTTGATCGCGTCGCGCGCCTCGCCCTGCATCTTCAAATCGATCGTGGTGTACACCTTCAGGCCGCCCTGCTCGACTGTGGTCAGGCCGTAGCGTCTGACCAGCTCTTTGCGTACGTATTCAAAGAAGAAGCTCTCCTGGCGGCGTGTGTAGTAGTTACCGTGTTTCACTTCAAGCGGGGCGGCCTCCGCGGTGGCCGCCTGCGTGCGGGTGATGTAGTGCAGTTCGGCCATCTTGGCGAGCACCTCGTTGCGACGCTGCCGCGCTGCCGCCGGGTAGAGGAAGGGGTTGTACTGGGAGGGCGCTTGGGGCAGGCCCGCCAGCAGAGCGGCCTGTTGCAGGTTGAGCTGGTAGGCGCTCTCGTCGAAGAAGATCCTCGAGGCGGCCTGCACTCCGAGGGCCGTCTGTCCGCCGAGGGTGCCGTAGGCGACGCTGTTGAGGTAGTCGGTCAGGATCGAGCGCTTGGAGTGATGTTTGTTGTATTCGATCGCGAGCTTGGCCTCCTCGATCTTCTGTTTGAAGCTGTGCGTGTCAGAGCCCAGGTAGATGTTGCGCATCAGCTGCATCGTGATCGTGGAGGCACCCTGCAATGCCTGCCCATGCAGGACGTCCTTGACGGCCGAGCGGAAGATGCCGGTCAGGTCGACGCCGTTGTTCTGGTAGAAGCGCTGATCCTCGATCGCGACCGTCGCGTTGCGCAGATCGGTGGGCATCTGGGCGCTCGTGATCGGTGAGCGCAACACGTCCGACTGAATGAAGCCGAGGCGCGTGCCGTTGGCCGCATACACCTGCGAGGTGGCGCCGGCCAGCTTCGGCGTGAGCGAATCGATGGTGGGAGCAGACTGGGCGACAGACAGGACGTAGCCCACGGCCGCGAGCGCTCCGATCAGAAGCGCGCCGAGGAGGCCGCTGAGGCCGATGAAGACGAAGCGGGAAGGTCCGGATCGGTTGCGCCGCCTGCGGCGGTGTCGTGCTTGTCTTGACATCTCTCTCTCGCGGACCCCGACTGTGACTGTACCGTCTCGCGGTGTGATTTCCTGCCAGTTGCGCGGGAAGCACGCAACCTTGCCGCGACGTTTCAGATGAGCTCAGAGACCGCCGAGCAGGCCATCGCCACACACCCCACCAGCCTCGCGGTCCCCGCGGGCGCTGCCGCTCAGGCGCGGGCTTGGGGCGCGGTCGAACCGGCGCGCTTGGAGACCAGGAGAGCTCGCGAAGGGGCCACGCGGGCGGCGGCGTTGGCAGATGTGTGGCGGGCGTTGTGGGTTTCGCGGCTGCTTGTCTGGATTGGCGGCGCTGGGGCGGTGGCGAGCTTCGGCTTCGGGCCGGTGCGCCACGCGCTCAATCCGCCCGGCGTCACGCGCGGCTTCGGTGCGCTTGGCGACCTGCTGGCGGCTCCCGCGGCGCGCTGGGACGCTGCCTGGTATCTGGTGATCGCCCACTACGGCTACCGGCCCCAGCTGGGTGCGATGACGGCGTCTCGCACCGCTTTCTTCCCGCTGTATCCGCTTGGCGTGCGCGTGCTCTCAGGCTTGAGCTTGCCCCCGGTGATCGCTGGGGTTCTGCTGTCGCTGGCGGCCTTGGCCGCCGGGCTTTACGGGCTGCACCGTCTGATGGACTTCGAAGCTCTCCGTCTGGGCGTGGGCACCGGGGGGGAGTCGGCACGCCTGGTCGTGCTGCTCATGGCCTTCGCTCCGATGGCCTTCTACTTCTCGGCGGTCTACAGCGAGTCGCTCTACTTCGCCTTGTCCGTAGGAGTGTTCCTGTGTGCGCGGCGCGGGCAGTGGGCCAGGGCCGCAGCCGTGGCCGCGCTGGCAGGCGCGACCAGGAGCACTGGGATTGTGTTGATGATTCCGCTCGTGCTCCTCTACCTGTACGGGCCCCGTTCAGACCGTGGGCCCGACCGCTTCGGCGCCGGCGTGAGGCCGCGCTACCGGGTGCGAAGCGATGCGCTGTGGCTCGCTTTGGCGCCGGTCGGCCTGTGCCTGTATATGGCGCACTTGGCTCTGGCCGGCGGCGACGCGCTCGCGCCGTTTCATGCCGAGGCTGTTTGGAAGCGCGACTTCGCGGGACCCTATGGCGGTGTGTGGGACGGGGCCAAGGCGGCGTTCGAGGGATTGCGCCAGCTGCTTTCCCTGCAACGCCACCACGTCTATTTTTCGCAAGCCGGAGGCAGCCCGTTCATCAACGCCGGGCACAATCTGCTGTTGTTTGGCTTCGTGCTCGCGGCGATCCCGATGATGGTCGGGGTCTTGCGACTGCTGCCGCTCGCCTATGGCGCCTACGTGTTGGCCGCGTTGGCGTTGCCGCTCTCCTATCCAGTCGCATCCCAACCCCTGATGTCTCTACCGCGCTTTCTGCTTGTCCTTTTCCCGCTCAACATGTGGTTGGCGGTGCGCTTGGTGAGGCGCCCCAAGGCGCTCACCCACGCGGTCCTGATCGTGTCGGCCCTCGCGATGGTGTTCTTCGCCGGCGAGTTCTCGACCTGGCACTGGGTGGCGTGAGACTAATGGAGGAGATGAGAGCGGAAGTCTCGCCCGTCGTCCTCGAGGAGGGGCGACCGCAGGGTCCCGCGTCCAACGACTGGCCCGCTTGGACCGGCGTCGCGGTATTGGCGGCGGCGCTCGTCCTGGCGGCCGTGGGCGGTCTGATAGTGGACATCCCGGCGCTTGTGTTGGGCGTAAAAATCTCCTCCGGGCATACCCCGCCCGGCCTGGAGTTCGCGGACACCGTGGTGCAGGACGTCGTGTTTGTGTTGACCGCGATCATGTTCGCCCAGTTCGGGGGACGCACGGTGCGCTCTTGGCAGTTCGGGCTCAGGCCCACGCCGCTGCGCAGGGCGGCGGGCCTGGCGACGCTGACGATCGTGGCGTTCCTGATCTTCAGCGCGGTCTGGGTGGTGGTGTTGAGCGTCAAAGAAGAAGACACCAAGCTGCTGAACGCTCTTGGCACCAACGAAACCACGCTTCTGCTGATCGCCAGCGCGCTGCTCACGACCGTGATCGCCCCGATCTGCGAGGAGATTCTGTTTCGCGGCTACATCTTCGCGGCGCTCTCCAAATGGAGGGGCTGGATCCCTGGGGCGATCCTCACCGGAGTGCTGTTTGGCGCGGTGCACGCGGGCTCGGCGCCGGTCGAAGATCTGATCCCGCTTGGAGTGCTGGGGTTTGCGCTGTGCTTCTTGTATCGGCGCACCGGCTCGTTGTATCCGTGTATCGCGGTGCACTCGCTGAACAACTCAATCGCTTTCGGTGGGCTGGAGAAATGGAGTTGGCAGGTTCCCCTGTTGATGGTTGGCTCGCTCGCTCTGATCGCCGCGATCGCCTGGTTCGCGCGTCGGGTCGGCCTGATCTCCGATCCGCCGATTGCGGGGGCCGTCGTATCAAGCGCCTACGATCTTCCCTAATGGCGCGCCCAGACTTGCTCTCCAGGTCGCTGACCTCTCGGCTCTGCGGCTTCTTGCTCGTGCTCGCCTGCGCTTGCGCGGGAGGCTGGGGGCTCGCCGCCGCCCGGGCCGATGCGGGCCAGGGCTCCACGAGCAAGCTCTCCAAGCAGAGTTTGCACGCGCTTGAGCACCGCGTGGCCCGGATGAAAGGAAGTCTGCGAGTTGGTATGAGGGGTCCCGCGGTGCGTCTGCTCCAGGACGAGCTGGCGCGCCTGCACTACGCGGTGCCCGTCAGCGGGAGCTTCGACGCGGCAACCGGGCGCGCCGTGCTGGCCTTTCGCAAGGTGGTCGGTCTGGAGCGCATCGAAAGCGCCAACGCGGGCGTGTTCCAGCGCTTGCAACACGGCGCGGGTCACTTCAAGGTGCGCTACCCCGGCGACGGCAAGCACGTCGAGGGCGACCTCTCCAAGCAGGTCCTTGTCGAGATCGAACACGGACGGGTGAGACGCATCTACACGATGAGCTCGGGTAAGCCCTCCACGCCCACCGTGCTCGGGCGCTTCCGAGTGTATTCAAAGACGCCGGGGACCAACTCGGAGGGGATGGTCGACTCCAACTACTTCATCCGCGGGTATGCGATCCACGGCTACGCCGAAGTGCCCGCATACGCAGCCAGTCATGGATGTCTGCGCATCCCAATCCCAGATGCCCCCGCCGTGTTCGCGTGGGTACAGGTGGGCGATCCGGTGGACGTCTACACCGACGACGGCAGCGGGAGCCGCGTCGTCCGCGGCAACGCCGGTCCCTGACGCGGTCTAGATCCGCCCCGGGAGCAGGCGGGCGAGGAAGCTCAGGCCGAAGCCGTACACGAGCAGAACCAGGAGGGTGTCCACGATGTGGATCGTCCATTGACTGGTGGAGCCCGCCGTTATGCCGGAGAAGGGAGAGGAGAGGGTGGAGAAGGCTTTGTCGATCGCTTCGTGCAGGCCGCTCTCTTTTTTCGATTCGGGGGAGCCGTTGGCGGTGGTGGTCGTGGTGCCGGCCGGCGCCGCTTCGTTGACCTCGGCCTGCTGGTGGCTTGAGCCTTTGCCGGCCTGGTCGACCGCGAAGGTGACAAACGAGGCGAGCGCGATCAGGCAGATCACGATCGAGGCCAGTCGCAGGATGCGGGCGAGCATGGAGAAAAACACGATCGCAGCCTAACCTCAGTGCTGGACGCTCCGCGGCGGGTGGACGGATGTCCCACCGGCCCACAAGCTAGATTTGCGGGTCGTGTCATCGCACGCAACAGCGGGCGCGGTCGAGAGCGCCAGGGCCACCCTCGTATCCGAGCTGCGCGCACACGCGCTCGTGATTGGAGAGGTCACCCTGACCAGCGGCGCGATCGCCTCTTATTACGTGGACGCCAAGCGTGCGATTCTGCGACCCGAGGGCTTCCAGGCGCTTGCGACTCTGGTTGCCGCCAAGGCCCACCGATGGGACGCGACCGCCGTCGGCGGGATGACGATGGGCGCCGACCCCGTTGCCTGCGCGGCCCTGGCCGGAGGGGCGCCGGCGAAGGCGTTCTTCGTGCGCAAGGAGACCAAGGCCCATGGACTGCAACGTCGTATCGAGGGCCCCTTGCTAACGGCGGAGGATCGCTGTTTGGTGGTCGAGGATGTTGTGACCACGGGTGGCTCCACCCTGGCCGCGATCGCCGCGCTGGCAGAGGCAGGCCACACGATCTGCGGAGTTGTGTCGGTGCTCGACCGGCTCGCCGGCGGCGGGGTCGCGATCGAAGCGGCGGCCGGGGCGCCTTACGTGGCCTTGACCACGATCGACGACGTGTATCCGGAGCGGCCCGCGAGCTAGGCCGGCCGCGGGCGTTCGCCGCTAGCCTTAGCGGCGAGCCCTCGTAGTCCAATGGATAAGACGACCGCCTCCTAAGCGGTAGATCCAGGTTCGACTCCTGGCGGGGGC
>JBAURN010000316.1:0-12391 GCA_049581225.1 Solirubrobacteraceae bacterium | reverse complement strand
CGGATGAGAGCCGCATCGAACTCGTCGACATCCCCCGCATGTGAGAGCGCGCCGGGGAGGTCGGCTCGCACCGGGCGATTCTGGGCCGGCGTCGATGCCCCCTCGCGTACGGGCCTTGGCCGGCGTTGCCTTGCACGCTTGCGGTCACGGGCCACAGCAGCGCTCCCGCGCTAGCGAGTCTCCCGATGGCTGGTGTGCCGACGGCACCAGCGACAGTACTTGCGCAGACTCACCCTGTCGGGGTTGTTGCGCTTGGACTTGTTTGTTTGGTAGTTGCGATGCTTGCACTCCTCGCAGGCGAGGGTGATAGCGATCCGAACGTCTCCGCGAGCCATAGTTATCCCTGCGTGGTTGTCGACACGGGCGCCGGGCAGGTGCCCTGGCGCGAATTGGAAAGTCTAGCGCGGCTGAGCCTTCGACGTAGCCGCAGCCGCCTTAGCCGGGTGGCATCCGCTTCAACCGTTTGCGGCAGCCGTCCGCGTCAGCCGGCGCTCAAGCGATCTGGTGCTCGATCGCGCCCAGTGGCTCGATCTCGATTCGCACAACATCTCCCGAGCCCAGGAAACGCGGCGGATCGAGGCCCATCCCCACGCCACCCGGGGTGCCGGTGAGGATCAGATCGCCCGGCTCAATCGTGCACGTCTGCGAGATGAAGGCGATCAGCTCCGGGATCTTGAAGATCAGGTTTGACGTGGGCGCGTCCTGGCGTAGCTCGCCGTTCACCCACGTGCGCACGCGCAGCGCATCTGGGTCAGGGACCTCATCCGCTGTCGTTATCCAAGGGCCGTAGGGACAGAACGCGTCGGCGCCCTTCGCTCTCGTCCACTGCGGCTCGCGCCCCTGCAGGTCGCGGGCGGTGAGATCGTCGGCCACCGCGTATCCCGCGACCAGGCCGCCCGGGCCCATCACGACCGCCAGCTCGCCCTCGTAGTCGAGCCTTTTGACGACCTCCGGACAGCGCACCGGCGCACCGGGAGAAGCCGCCGAAGAGGGCAGCTTCATGAACACCAGCGGCTCCTTCGGCGCGGTGGCACCAAGCTCGGCTACGTGGTCGGCGTAGTTCATACCGATCCCAAAGATTGCCCGCGGCCTGGGCACGGGGGCCAGCAGAGTCACCTCGGCCAAGGCAAACGACGGCCCTTCGGCCACCGCCGGGGCAGGCTCGCCGAGGAGGTCCAACACGGTCACGTTCTCGTCGGCGAACGCGACGACCCGATCCTCGCGCACCACGCCCGCGCGCGAGACGGAGCTGCCGGGAGGGACGAACGTGGCAAGACGCATCGCGGCGCAAGCCTACTGAGCGCGACCACGACGAGACGGTCGGGGTCTTGCCCGCAAGCCTGCCGCCAAGCCCTACTCGTACAACGTGAGCGTGGCCAAGATCACATACAAGGCCACCAAGGCCCAGCCCTCGAAGGCGGCCGCCTCCCCGTCCCCCGTGATCTGCCACAGAGCGAGCGCCATAACGAGAAACGCGCCGATATAGACGGGCGCCAAGGCGAACGTGAGCGTGGTCGCGAGCAGAAACGAGATCAGGACCAGCAGCGGGAACAGGAAGGCCGCGATCTGGGCAACCGAGTTCTTGACGACGGAGATCGCCAGGTCCGAACGCTCCTTCCAGGCGAGCACCAGCCCAGCGGTGTTCTCGACCGCATTGCCGGCTATCGCCACGATCACGAGCCCCGCAAAGGCCTGGGAGATTTTGAGTTGCACGATCGCGGGCGAGAGCGCGTTTATGAACCAGTCGGAGACAAAGGCCGACGCGACGCCCGCGCTCAGTAGCAAACCAAGTGTGAGCGCCAGCGACAGGCGGGGCTCACCGCCTCCCCCCTCCGACCCCGCGACGCCTCCTTCCTCGACCCCGGCGTCATCTGTCCCGGCGTCATCTGTCCTGGTGTCATCTCGCTCCATCCCCGGAGCGGTGTCCGCTCGAAGGTAGGGCACCACCCAGGCGAGATACACGATCAACAAGCTGACCGCGCCCACCGCCGAGATCGTGTCCACGTGGTGGCTGGCCGGATCGTGCGCGGCCAAGGAGAGGCCCAGCAGGACGATGATGAATACCGCGACCAGCAACAAGGTCGTGGTGTCACGCGGGAGGCGATGAGAGAAGCGCATCACTCCGTCTTGCGCCCGATAGGCGCCGACCACGATCACCAGTCCCAGCACGAGCATCGCGTTGGCGAAGATCGAGCCGATGATCGCGGTTTGGGCGACCACCAGCTCGCCCTTTTGCAAAGCGAAAATGACCACGAACAACTCCGGCAGATTGCCGAGCGTGGACTGCATCATGCCCGTGACGGCCGGCCCGAAGCGCTCGCCAAGCTGCTCGGTCGCGAACGAGACAACCCATGCCAAGCCTGCCAATGCCAGCGTGGCTATCGCAAAGCGCGGAACGGGCGCCCACACTTCGTAGTTGGCCACTCCAGCGAGCGCTGTCAACAGGACGATCAGGAGCAGCGCGATGCGCTCTAACGCGGTAAATCGGGCCATGGGGCCCGGCGAGAATAGTCGCTAAGGCGGCCGTGTCAGAACGGAGGGCACGCCCGAACCTACCCCAAACCTCAAGCCAGACGAGCGAGGAGGCCCGTTTGAGACTCAGTGGCTGTCGAGGACCCGATCGATCAGGCCGTACTCCAAGGCCTGCTCGGCGGTGAAGAAGCGGTCGCGCTCCATGTCCTCGCGCACCTGCTCTTTGGAGAGACCCGTGTTTTCGGCATAGATCTCATCGAGGCGCCCCCTCACGTTGAGGATCTCGCGCGCATGGATCTCGATGTCGGTCGACTGGCCTTCAAAGCCGGCCGAAGGCTGGTGGATCAGGATGCGCGAGTTCGGCAGGGCCGCACGCTTGCCCTTCGTGCCACCGGCCAAGAGCAGCGAGCCCATCGACATCGCGACCCCCACGCACATCGTGGCGATGTCGGGCTTTACGAACTTCATGGTGTCGTAGATCGCAAGGCCCGAATACACGCTTCCGCCTGGGGAGTTGATGTAGATCGAGATGTCCTTGTCCGGGTCCTGGGACTCCAGGTGCAACAGCTGAGCCACCACCAGATTGGCGACCTGATCTTCGATCGGGGTGCCCAAGAAGATGATCCGCTCGTTGAGCAGGCGCGAGAAGATGTCGAACTCCCGCTCGCCGCGAGCGGTGCGCTCGACGACCATCGGGATCAGCTGCATGTCGGGGTCCATGGGCACACCCTAGCGTGGGGGCGCCCGGCCGGCCGTGAGACGGGCATATGGCCCTATCCTGCCAGGGTGCCCTTGAACCTCCCCAACGTGCTCACCGTCCTGCGCATCATGCTGGTGCCCGTCCTGGTGGTGGCCTTGCTCGGCAACACGCCCGCCGGCGACGTGCTCGCCGCCGTCGTGTTCGCGCTGGCGTCGCTGACCGACTTCGTGGACGGCTACCTGGCTCGCACGCGGGACTCGGTTACAACCTTCGGCAAGCTCATGGACCCGCTCGCGGACAAGCTCCTGATCGTCGGCGCCCTGCTCTGCCTCGTATCCCTGAACCGCCTCGAAGCGTGGGTGGCGATGGTGATCATCGCGCGCGAGCTGGCGGTCACGATGCTGCGAGTCAACGCGGGCCAGTCGGGCATCGTGATCGAAGCCTCGATGTTCGGCAAGGTCAAGACATGCATCCAGATCGCCGCGATCCTCGCGGTGATCGCGGTCCACCCCCCCTCGCCTCTGTGGGTGTCCGCGCTGGTCTACCTGATGGTCTTGGTCACGGTCCTGTCGGGCCTCGACTACTTTCGTCGAGCCACTCGTCCAGCGTCGTCTGATGCGTCGCCGGCAACCCCAACTCAACCTCGGAGCGCAACTCGGACATGAGCCCGTGGCGCTCGGCCACCACGTTGTGCTGGTGGATCGTCTCCAAGTTCTCCTGACGGGCTGACACAAAGCTCTCCCCGTCGAGTCCTCCGAAACGGGCCACGACACCGGCGATCATCTCGCGCACACAGTCCTCCACGAAGCGAGGTCTGCGGTGGGCCTTCTCCACCACCTCCACCTCGTCCGAGCGCTTCATCAGCTCATAGATCTCCGATGACATCGAGCTCTCCACGATCTCCAGCAACGACGAGGCGTCGATCTCGGCTTCGCAGCCCTCTATACAGCCGATGTGCAGAGTGCCCAGGCCCCTCTGGTTGTGGGTGGCGATGGGCACGTGCTCGAACACCCGCTCGATCTGCTCCTCGCTGAAGCCGTCGCCCCTCAGGCGCTCGGCCGCACGCGCGCCCACCAGCTCCTGCGCGCAAGGACAAGCGGTCATGCCGGTCGCCGACACGCCCACCATCCGGCGCGTGCCGCTCGGCAAAGCCACCGCCCGCCCGTACAAGGTGTAGATCTCCTGAGTGCGGATGCCCGAGACCGGAGCCGGCTTGTGCTCGGGATAGCGCGCCTCGATCCTCACCTCTGCGCGCTCGGCTCCCTGGCGCTCGCGCACCAGCTCGGCGATCTGCTGGGCCAAAGTCTCGGCCCTGAACGGCGACTCGCCCAAGACGACCTCGCCGATGGCCTCGTTTACGACCTCCTCGAAGCGCGACATGTGGGCGCCCTTCTGGGCCGAGTCCAGGTCCACGTAGCACTCCAGGCGAGCAAAGAACAGCTCCTCGCGAATGCGAATGACCTTCTCGACTCCCGTCACCCCCACCCGAGAGAGCGCAACCGGAATCGACGGTGCGCGCGCTTGGACATCATCGGCGGCGGCCCGTCGCGAGGGTGCGGCTGGTTGCGCGTCTGTCGTTGCGGCCATGCTCTGGGCAAGCGTAGTACACCCGCCCGAGCCCTCCTGTGCCCCGCCCGAGCCCGTCCTGACGTTGTCCCGCACGGGAGCCGCAGTCGGATGAGAAGGCAGGATGCCATCCCCGAAATCGCCTGTCCTCGCCGCTACCCTTCGTGCCAATGAGAACGCTGCTCCCCCATCCGCTGACCGCCGATGTCCAGGCGATGCTCGAGCGTCGCCGGCGCCTCGGCCAGGATCGCAAAGACGAGGTGTGGGAAGGGGTGCTGCACTTGGTGCCAGCGCCGGCGCATAGGCACGGCCATCTCGCACAGCAGCTCGCGGAGCTGCTCGGCCCCGCCGCCCGCGCCGCCAGGCTGGAGCCGATGATCGCGGAGTTCAACCTCGGCGACTCCAAGGACGACTTCCGCGTACCCGACGGCGGGCTTCACCGCCCTGGGGCCGCCGAGATGTGGCACCCAACCGCCGCGCTCGTGCTCGAGATCCTCTCCCCCGACGATGAGGCCTGGGAGAAGCTCCCCTTCTACGCCGCCCACCATGTCGATGAGGTGCTGATCGTCGATCCCGACAATCGCCAGATCCACTGGCTCGCGCTCACCGCCGACCGCTACGAGCCGATCGAGCGCAGCGCCCTGATCGCCCTCGGGCCCGCCGAGCTTGCCGGGCGGCTCGACTGGCCCTGAGCGCGCGTGGCTGGCGGGTCGGTCACTTGTGGCAACCGGCGCGCAACGACCCTTGTTTCTGGTATCACTCCGCACATACCGTCAAGGGTCAGGGAGGTCATATCGGGGTTGGGCCCGGAATGCGCAAGAGGACCGCCACGCCAACCGGAATCGCATTGGAGGCAAGTAGTCAGTTCAGGGAGGTCGGAGCCATTCGCTCCGGCGGGGAGCAGCATGGATCCTGGGGGGGTCCGACATGAGTACGAATACTGAGGGGCTCTTGACGGTCGTCGACACTGGGACGGCCGAGATGGAGGGGGAAGAGGTCGAGTTTGACCACGTCGCGTTGCGCTCGCGCCTGGAAGAGATTCACCGCGCCGAGCTTGACCTAAGCGCCGAGCCGAGCATCGACTCGCTGCGCCTGTATCTGCGCTCGATCGGGCGTGTGCCGTTGCTCAGCGCCGAGGAGGAGGTAGCCCTGGCCAAGCGCATCGAAAAGGGCGACGTATCGGCCAAGCAGCACATGATCGAGGCCAACCTGCGCCTTGTGGTCTCAATCGCCAAGGGCTACATGGGTCGCGGCATGAACCTGCTCGACCTGATCCAGGAGGGCTCCCTGGGCCTGATCAGGGCGGTGGAGAAGTTCGACTACCGCCGCGGCTACAAGTTCTCGACGTACGCCACCTGGTGGATTCGCCAGTCGGTGACCCGAGCGATCGCCGACAAGGGCCGCACGATCAGGATCCCGGTGCACATGGTCGATCGCCTCAACAAGGTCGTCTACGCCGAGCGTGCCTTGATCCAGCAGCTCGGGCGCGACCCTTCGCCCGCGGAGATCGCGGCCGAGCTCGAATGCTCGGCCCAAGAGGTGCGCGAGATGCTGCGCATGGCCCAGCTCCCGGTGTCCCTGGAGAAGCCGGTCGGCGACGAGGACGAATCCGCGCTCGCCGACTTCGTCGAGGACGACACGGCCGAATCGCCGTTCGACGTCGCCTCCAAAGCCCTGCAGCGCCAGAGTGTCGAGCGAGTGCTCGCCTCCCTGCCGCGTCGTGAGCGTGAGGTCCTGGAGATGCGCTACGGGATCACCGGCGACCGCGTCCGCACCCTCGACGAGGTGGGCCGGGCGTTCAACATCACGCGCGAGCGGGTTCGTCAGATAGAGAGCCGCACGCTCAAGAAGCTGCAGACGGCGCCCGAGGCCCAGGAGCTGCGCGAGGCGAGCTGACAGACGTCCGATCCCAAGCCTATGTTTGGGTGATGACAACTGTCTCGACGCGTAAGCAAGGGGACCTAGGGGAGATCTCCGCAATCGAGTGGTTGGCAGCCCAGGGGCACTCGGTCTACGTGCCCCTGGGCCACAGCCCACATTTCGACTTGATCGCCAACTCCGAGCGCGGGCTCATCCGGGTTCAGGTCAAGACCTGTACCGTCTTCCGCCTGGGACGGTGGGAGGTTACGCTCAGTACAAGGGGTGGGAATCAGAGTTGGAACGGACTCGTGAAGCGGCTTGATCGCCAGCGTATTGACTACCTCTTCGTGCTCGTGGGCGACGGGCGGCGCTGGTTCATTCCGGCCGATTCGATAGCCGGCGGGACAGGCATCCTCCTCGGCGGTCCGAAGTACGCCGATTTCGAGGTCGAACCTGGGCGCCCTCTACCTCCGCTTCAATAGTGCCGGTCGCTATCATCGCCCACCCCTGGCGGGGTTCCCGAGCGGTCAAAGGGACGAGACTGTAAATCTCGCGGCTCAGCCTTCGCAGGTTCGAATCCTGCCCCCGCCACTCTTGTTGCACTCGGGACATCGACTGAGATCTCGAGATATGACAGACAGCTCAACTCCTCAAACGCCTGGCAAGCTCCGAGGCATCGGGCGCGCTGACCGTGACCCTCTCCAGGGCTCCGGCGTTGCGAACCGCGAACGAGACCGCGGACACACCGCGACGCACCGCCCAAGCCTGATCGAGGCGGATCGAGCGGCACACGTAGTAGAGCCAGGGAAGCCGCAGACCGACCTTCAGCCCGGCCCTCATCACCTCGCGCAGCGGATCGTCGAGAACCTTGACGTCGCTGACGTCAGCGAGGGGGACGCTGATGGAGCGCATCAGCCCGAGCACCTTCTCCCAGCGGGAGAGGTGGATCTCGATCATCTCCTCGGATAGGTGCACGCGCACCGCGGGAAGGGTAATGAAGAGTAAGGGCCGACCCCGCTCGGGGTCGTCGAAGCCAAAGCGCAGCCAGAAGGGAGTTCCAGCCATGGAGTCCTCCAACCCCGTCAAGGTCCTCGTCGTCGAGCACAAGACCTCGGCCACACCACAACTGCTGGAGGCGATTCGCGAGCGGGCGCGGCGCGGCCCCTGCGAATTCACGCTGCTCGTACCGAGAACCACACACGGCCTGCACAAGGTCGTGGATCCTCACGACCAGGAGCTCGGGGAGGCACGTGGCGAGCTGGACCACACCCTGCCGGCTATCCGCGAGGCCGCCGGCATGCCCGTGGAGGGCATCGTCGGCGACCCCGACCCGGTGGCGGCGGTCGCTGATGCGATCAACCTGCGGGGCTTCGACGAGATCATCATCTCCACGCCCAGCCACCACCTGGCGCGCTGGTTGAGACTGGACCTGCCAAGCAAGGTCTCTGGCATGGGTCTGCCGGTGACACAGGTGATCCCCTCGCACCAAGAAGTGCGGTCGGCGGCGGCCTGAACTTCGGAACCGTCTCTCAGCAGTCGAAATCCTATGTAGACGATCGTCTGTAGACCTTCCGTCTGCGGGCAGCGAAAGTGTGGGGTATGGAGCTCGTCCGAGAGCAGTTCGCCGCCAACCTGCGCCGTCATCGAACGCGTGTCGGCCTCTCCCAGGAGGCGCTGGCCGACCTGTGCGATTTGCACCGCACGGAGATCAGCCTGCTCGAGCGCTGCAAGCGCTCCCCACGACTCGAGACGATTGTGATCCTCTCGCGGGGCCTGCAGCTCGCCTCGCCGGCGGAGCTGCTTGAAGGCATCGTCTGAAGCCTCAGGCCCGGCCGACGCGGGGGCACGCGCCGAGATCGTCGCCGCGCAACCCCCCACCGGCAACCTAATGAGAGATGAGACGCCTCAGGTGTCTGCTCAAAGTTCTAGCCGATCGAAGCTAGAGGCCGCACGGGTGGCAAACACGAAGTCCTCGACCCTGTGGATCAAGCCCGCCGCCTGCAGGTTGGCCAAGCCATCCATCACGTCCAAGCGCGGCGCGCTGAGCTGACGAACGACCTCATCCACCGACCAGAGGCTTCCCGCCTCATAATTCAAGAGCAGTCCGAGGATCGCTCCCTCCGCCTGCTGCTCCCGCTCTGCTGTGACGCAGCTACCGCGTCCGCTCATGTATCGGCCCTCCTTTGGCGCCGAGGCCCGGTGTCGGCACTGTGCCGTCGCCGTGGCGTCCTTTCGTAGACGGGGTCAAGCTACTCAGGAGTTCGGACGGCTCGGCGAATATCGGCCCGCGAGCTGGGCTGCGCGGGGAACAGCCTTGGGAGTCCCCCCCTCTCAGCAGACCCAGCCAGTTGCCCGGACGGGCACACAGGCTCGCCTTTGAAAGCCACCCCACTGGGGTATCGATATCGTGAAGGACTCGATCTTTGACGCGGGTGGGATGAGAAGCTGGGTTGGCCGGTGTAGTCCAATCGACGGGGAGAAGTTGGGTGAGGGTGGGGGGTCTCAACGGGACGGCGGCGGCGCCTGCGCAAGCGCCCAGGCGTCACGTGCGCGCAGGGCGCACGGGTTGGACCATCGCGACGACGACCGCGGCGCTGGTGGTGTGCCTGCTCGCTGCGGGCGCCTCGCGCGCGGCCACCGTTACGATCTCCCCGCTCGACGGCACGAGAGACGCCTCGCCACAAACACAGATCAGTTTTCTCGGCGCCGCGGCCAACCAGATCCACGCCATATCCGTGGTGGGCTCTAGCAGCGGAGAGCACAGCGGTCGCGTCGAGGGTTACGCGAGCGCAGTGGGTGCCAGCTTCCTGCCGTCCCACCCGTTCGCGGCCGGCGAGCACGTGTCGGTGAGGGCCACGATTGGCCACGCCACCGCGACGAGCTCGTTCACCGTCGCGAGGCTGGACGCCTACGACTACACGTCCACGACCCGTTCGCCCCAAGCCCCGGTGGCCCCGGCGCCGGGACAGAACTTCGTCTCCGCGCCGACACTGCAACCTCCGGCGGTCTCGATCGACTACGACTCTCCCGAAGCCGCCCCGGGCGACATCTTTATGACCTTCGCCCACGGCGCCGGGCAATCCGGACCGATGATCGTGAACGGAGCGGGCCAACTGGTTTGGTTCACGCCGGTCCCGAAGGGCATGACGGCCACCGACCTGCAGGTGGAGAGCTACGAGGGCAAACCGGCGCTGGTGTGGTGGCAGGGCTACATCCCAAGCCTCGGCATCGGCTTTGGCACAGACGAGATCTACGGCTCCAACTATCGCCCACTCGCGCGGGTCAACGCGGGCAACGGCTACAAGGCCGACCTGCACGACATCCAGATCACACCAAAAGGATCGGCCTTCATCACCTCCAACACGCTCGTCCACACCAGCCTGGCCTCCGGGGGCGGCCCGCGCGAAGGGGTGCTGATCGACTCGGTGCTGCAGGAGATCGACATCAAGACGGGCCTTGTCATGTTCGAGTGGCACGCCTTCGGTCATGTGGACCTGTCGGAGTCCTACTCCGACCCGCACGTCTCCTCCACCCAGCCGTGGGATTGGTTTCACCTGAACTCGATCAGCCCGGGGCCCGACGGGAACCTGTTGATCTCCTCTCGCAACACTTCGGCCCTTTATGACGTGAGCACGGCCGACGGGCGCGTGCTGTGGCGGATCGGCGGCAAGAACCCCACTTTCAAAATGGGGGCGGGCACCGGCATGGCCTATCAGCACGACGCTCGCTGGCAACCAGACCACACGATCACCGTGTTCGACGACGGGGCGGTTCCCAAGAAGCACTCTCAGTCGCGGGCGATCCGGTTGGCAATCGACTGGGCCCATCTGACGGTGCACCTGGTCGCCCGCGAGGTGCGCACGCCGCCCCTGCTGACCGGAAGCCAGGGCAACGATCAGATTCTGCCCAACGGGGATTCGTTCGTGGGCTGGGGCGAAGTGCCCTACTTCACCGAGTTCAACCCCACCGGGCAGATGGTCCTCGACGGACGTATGCCCTACCCGGCCCAGTCCTACAGGGCCTACAAGTTCCCGTGGAGCGGGACTCCGAGCACCTCTCCGGCGATCGCGGTGAAGGCGAGCGGGGCAGGAACGGACACGGTGTACGCAAGCTGGAACGGGGCGACCGGCGTGAGCGCTTGGCGCGTGCTGGCGGGCTCGAGTTCCAAGAGCCTCATCGGCGTGGCCGGCGTGCCCGACAGCGGTTTTGAGACGGCGATCCCAGTGCAGACGACCGCGACGCACTTCGCCGTGCAGGCGCTCGACGGCTCCGGGCGCGTGCTGGCCACTTCGACCATCGTCTCCGCAGGCTAGAACAGCGATGCGCTGAACGGCTTCACTTCGGAGAGCCCGGCATAACCGAGCTTGCCCAGGCCGAAGATCTGCTCGACCGTGGCCAGCAGGGAGTAGTGGTTATACGGTTCCTGAGCAAAGCCACCGCGTTTCTTCAAGAACGGGGAGAGCAGCAGCGCGCCTACCTGACCGCCGCCGTGTCCGGAGGTCGTGGGAGCGGGCAGGTTGGGGTAGGTGGGCTGACCGCAGCAGGAGCTCGAGTCGGCGTCTTCGCCACTGGATGGGGCCTGATCGCTGGTGATGATCAGGAGGCCGTCTTTCTTGTAGGCGGAGGAGGTGAGGATTTGAGGTACGTACTTTTTCAAGAACCCGTCGGCCGACAACGCGCCAGGGGCCTTGCCGGGTCCACACGGGACTGGGTTGCCGTCGTCGCAGGGTCCGGGCGCGATGTAGGAGAAGCTCGCGGTGCGCGGTTCGGTGGCCAGGTCGCCGTGAAGTTCGCCGATGCCCACGTCGTGGGCGTCACACGAGAAGGCGTCGGCGATCGAGGCGAAGTAGACGAAGGGGTTGCGCCAGGTTTGATAGGAGGGCGCGGTTGCGCCCGGTGGGAGCGATGCGCTCGGGTCGGCGGCCCCGCTTGCGGGGTGCGAGCAGGCGGGCGGGCTGGAGGCTCCTTCGCCGAGGCCTTCTATATAGGCGCGCCAGGGCAGGCTCTTGGCGGTGAGTTGACCGATCAAGCTCTGGGTCGAGGAGGGGTAGACGCAGCCCTGGCCCAGCACCTGCCCATCGGCCCCGGCGCCGGTGGGTGAGATTTCGCTGTAGGTGGGGCAGTCGGCGGCGGTCGCTTCGGTGGGTCCTTGACCACTGAGCATGGCGATCTCGTTGGCCAGGGCCTCGTGGGCGACCGCGTAGTAGCGAACCAGCATCTCTCCCTGGGGCTCGAGCGTTCCCGTCAGGTAATGGGCCGGGGAGCTGTCGCCAAAGATGCTCGCATAGGACTGGTCGTCGAGCACGATCACAAACACGTGCTTGATCGCCGACAATCCCGCTTTGGCGGCGGGCGCCGTTTCTTTGGAGGCCGTGGTTTTGGGGGAGCCGCCGGAGGAGCCGCCGCCTGAGCCTTTGGGGGAGGCGCCTTGGGGTGAGGAGGGTTCGGGCGAGGACGTGCCGGAGCCCGTTTCCGGGGAGGAGCTTTCCGGCGTCGGTGTTTCGGCGGCCGGAGGAGGTGTCGCGGTTGCTTCTGAGCTGGGCGGGGTGGCCGGCGAGCTTGCCACCAGCAGCTTCAGCGGCCTGCGGCTGGCTGCCAGGGAGGCGGAGGAGTCAGAGCCGGTGATGTGGCCAAGCAGCACCCCGAACCCGAGAAAGCCCGCCGCGAGCGCTGCCCACACCAGGGGCGAGGGCAGCGGCAGCGCGCCGAACATCTGCTCCCAGCGACGCAGCGGGTCGAGGCTCACGGACCCGTTTGGACGGGCCGACCCAGCTCGCCCTCGCCGGGCGGTCG
>JBAURN010000315.1:0-1576 GCA_049581225.1 Solirubrobacteraceae bacterium | reverse complement strand
ATCGCAGCCTCTACGCCGGCACGCCGCAGAGAGCCGAGCAGCTCGTCGTCGGCGGTGCGCAGGCCGCCGGTCGACCCGAGCGAGACGATCAGGATGTCCACCATCAGGTGGTGGCGCCGTCGATCCGCTGGGGGCGCAACGCCTTGAAGCCGGGGGTTCGGGCAAGGGCGATCGTGCGAAAAGGGGAGGTGCGAAGCACGTGGAAGCGCACGCCGTCGCGCTCCTCGATCGCGGCCACGGCCGCGTCCTGGCGGCGCCACCACAGGGACAGGGCGATCCCGAAGCCCGCGCCGATGCCCGGGATCTGGGGGAAGAGGAAGGCCAGGCCGCCCGCCACGAGGGTGAACAGCAGCAGCGGCCACAGGCGGTTCAAGAGGGTTGCGCCGGGGCGATACTCGGGTAGGGCGGTGCTCGCCTTGGCGTCGGCGAGCAGGCGCCCGATCGACGGGTTGACCTCGGTGTGGCGACCCAGGCGCAGGCCGACGGCGGCCGCGAGGACCCACCAGCCGACGGAGATCGGCACGACGGTGGGGTCCCCTGAGGGCGCGGCGGAGAGCACGGTGACGATTGCGAGCGCCGTGGCCGCGGCCGCGCTGAGCAGGACGGTGGCCCTGAGGAAGTCGACGAAGTGCACGCCTCTCGCTAGCGCCCCGAAGCGACCGGCAGCAAGGCTTGCAACAGAGCGCGCACGCCACCCTGCCCGTCGATGATCAGGTCAGCCTGGGCCGCCAACTCGGGCGGTGTCTCCTCGGAGCCGACCGCAACACACACGGCCACGGCGATCGTGCCTGCGTCCACCAGCGCGCGCAACCCGCGGAAGGCGTCGAGGTCGGTGCTGTCGTCGCCCACGTAAAGGGCGGCCTTGACCGGAGCGCCGCCTTCCCGCTCGGCGGCGCTCTGCAACAACGCGGTGACGCCGAGACCCTTGTCGAGCGCTACGGGCGGGCGGATCTCGAGGACCATGCGCCCCCAGTGCACCGCGAAACCCTCGCTCTCGGCTCGCTCGGCTATCGCGCGCACGACGGCGGCGGCGGCCTGCTCGTCTGGAGCGCCGCGCCAGTGGAAGGCGGCGATCGCCTGCTTGTCCTCGGAGCGCACTCTGGCTCGCTGCACCTCGGGGGTGTTGGCGCGAGCGGCGAACTCGCGTACTCGCTCAGACCAGGCGGTCAGGTCGGGGTCCAGCTCGGGCCTGGTGGCACCGGGGCGCAGGAGCTCGCCGCCGTGGTTGCCGACGTAGGCGATGCTGCCGATCGCGACGATCTGGCGCGCGGTGGCGGCTTGGCGGCCGCTGACGCAGCCGACCAGGCCGTAGCGCTTGGATATCTCGATCAGCAGAGTGCGTGTGGCCTCGGGCACGTGGGCGTCGGCGGCATGGCGAACAATCGGCGCCAGGGTGCCGTCGATATCGAGCAGGACAGCCGCGTGGGCGGGGTCGGAGCGGAGCGGCTCGAGCGCCTCCACAAGCGTGGCAGCCGGGGACACGGCCTTTAGTATGGCGCGCCATGCGGGCCGATCCGCCACAGCCGTCTCTTGGCCGGCGAGAATGACGGGCCACGCCCAGCCCACGAGCCCCGAG
>JBAURN010000314.1:0-12411 GCA_049581225.1 Solirubrobacteraceae bacterium | reverse complement strand
CCATCGCCGCTGGCGGCTATGGCCCGGTCGGTACATGTACCGACCGGCGGAGTCGTACATGTACGACTCCGAACAGAATCGTTCTACGCATCTACCCGCGCGCACCGCCGCGGCGGGGCCGTCCATGACGCATGGCTTGACAGTCATGCGAAGCCATGCTTAGATGATTGACTTAGTCATATGACTAAGGCACCCGTAACCACCAATACCGCCACCGAGGCGGCCCCCAGCTCGATCAGAGAGGTCAACGTCGAAGCGTTCCTGGACGCCGCCGAGCGACTGCTGATCAGAGAGGGTGCAGCCGGCATCTCGACGCGGCAGCTTGCCCGCGAGGCGGGACAGAACCACGGCCTCGTGCACTACTACTTCGGCTCGGTCGACGAGCTGCTGGTGCAGACGCTGGAGCGGTTCACCGCGCGCATCCTCGAGCGCCAGCGCGCGATGTATGGCAGCGAAGCGCCCTTCATCGAGAAGTGGCGCAAGGCGATGGCCTTCATCGACGAGGACCTCGCTTCTGGCTACCCCAAGATCTGGGCGGAGCTGCAAGCGCTCGCCTGGAACAAGCCCGAGCTGCGCGAGCGCCTGCAAGGCGTCCACGACCGCTGGCACGACGTGCTGGGCGACGCACTTGCCCAGGCAATCGAGGAGTACGACCTCGACGACAGCCCGTTCTCGGCCGAGAGCTGGGCGGCGCTGGTCGCGCAGTTCAACCAAGGCCTCTTGTTCGAGCGGCTGCTCGGCTTCGACCGCGGCCACGAGGCTCTGCTCACGGCCATCGACGCGTGGCTCAGCTCACTGGAGAAGCGCAAGACCGGGAACAACAACAAGACATCCCCCCAATCGACTAATCGGAGGAAAGCACGATGAGCGCAGTGGAAATCGACGAAGCAAAGCTCGAAGAGTTCATGGGTCAGTTCGTGGGCGACCTGGGGGCGGCGATCACGACGCCCTTGGTTCTGATCGGCGACAAGCTCGGTCTGTACAAGGCGATGGCCGACAGCGAGCCGGTCACCTCGAAGGAATTGGCCGAGCGCACCGACTGTCACGAGCGCTACATCCGCGAGTGGCTGTGCCAGCAGGCGGCCAGCGGCTACGTCGAGTACGACGCAGCTACGGGTACCTTCAGGCTGCCACCCGAGCAGGCGATGGCGTTGGCCGACGAAAACAGCCCGGCATTCATCCCGGGCGCCTTTCAGCTGGTGGCGGCCACCGTCAAGGACGAGTCCCAGATCGCCGAGCGCTTTCGCTCGGGCGAGGGCTTTGGCTGGCACGAGCACCATCAGGACCTGTTCGCCGGCACCGAGCGGTTCTTCAGGCCCGGCTATCTGGCAAACCTGGTGGACGCCTGGCTGCCCGCGCTCGACGGCGTGCTCGACAAGCTCACGGCCGGCGCACTGGTGGCGGACATCGGCTGCGGCCACGGAGCTTCGACGATCCTGATGGCCAAGGCTTTCCCGGCCTCGCGCTTTGTCGGATCGGACTACCACGAGGGCTCCGTGCAGGCCGCCCGCGCCGCCGCCGAGCGCGCCGGGGTCTCAGATCGCGTCAGCTTCGAGGTCGCCTCAGCCAAGGACTTCGGCGGTGGCCCGTTCGACCTGGTGTGCGTGTTCGACGCGCTGCACGACATGGGCGACCCGGCCGGCGCCTCGCGTCACGTGCGCGAGCGGCTCGCGCCTGACGGAACGTGGATGGTCGTCGAGCCCCTGGCGGGTGATGCGATCGAGGAGAACCTCAACCCGGTCGGGCGCATCTTCTACGGCGGCTCGACGATGCTCTGCACGCCAGCCTCCTTGAGCCAGGAGGTCGGCTTGGCGCTCGGCGCTCAGGCCGGCGAGCAGCGCCTCACCGAGGTCTTGGGCGAAGGCGGCTTCAGCCGCGTGCGCCGCGCCGCCGAGACGCCTTTCAACCTGGTGCTCGAGGCGCGGCCATGAGCACAGCGCCCGAGCAAGCTGGAGCCGGCAACGCCGCCGTGGATACCAAGAGCAGACAGGCGGCAGCCGGCAACGCCACGGTGAGCACCGAAGCAGCAGCCGGCAAGCCAACCATCGATGCCGCGACGGTACAAACCGTCGCGGCGATGGCGGACGAGGTGACTGGCCGGGTCGTCGGTCGCGACGGCGAGCAAAGCCGGGCGCGCTACCCGGACATCGAAGGCTTTGTCGAGCGAAACGGGCAGCGCCTGTTCTACGAGGTCTATGGCGAAGGAGAGCAGACGATCTTCCTACTGCCGACCTGGTCGCTGTTTCATTCGCGCCACTGGAAGATGCAGATTCCCTATCTCGCGCGCCACTTCCGCGTGCTCGTGATGGACGGCCTCGGCAACGGGCGCTCTGACCGTCCTGGCGACCCACGCCGCTACAGGGTCGCCGAGTTCGCTCGCGACTTCCTGGCGGTGATGGACGCGACCGCCACAGAATCGGCGGTGATGGTGAGCCTCTCCGCGGGCGCCCGCTATCAGCTCGAGCTCGCGCGGCTCGCCCCCGAGCGGGTGCTCGGCGCGGTCTTTACCGGCCCGATGTTCGGCTACACCCCCTCGCACCTGTGGCTCATGCGCAGCAAGCTCGTCTGGTGGGCGTTTGCACGACCGGCGATCAGTCCCAAGCTCTACCGCTGGTGGGGACGCTTCAGCGCCGTCCACTGGCGTCGAGAGTTCCCCGTGTTCGCCGAGTGGTTCATCTCCAGAGCCCTACCCGAGCCGCACTCCACCAAGCCGCTGGAAGACGGGGTGGGCTGGGCGCTGAAGACTGACCCGAAGACGCTGGCGGCGACAGTCAGCGACGAGCAGTCCGCCCACCGCTCGGGCGCGCCGCGAGAGCTGCGTCTGCTCGCTCAAAATCTAGACTGCCCGGTGCTGGTGGTCTCCGGCACTCGCGACATGATCACGCCCCACCGCGACGCCCGTGCGCTCGCGCGTCTCGGCGCAGGCAAGTTCGAAGCCATCGAGGGCGCCGGACACTTCCACCACGGTCGCAAGCCGGTCGGCTTCAACCTGGCGGTGCGCGAGTTCGCTGAGGACGCCTTCAAGCGCCCACATACGCCGCGCGACCCAACCGTGTTCCGCCCGGACGGGCGCCCACGCGCCCTCCTGATCTCCTCCCCCATCGGCCTCGGGCATGCCCAGCGCGATGTGGCGATCGCGCGCGAGCTGCGTACTCTGCATCCCGATCTGCAAGTCGACTGGCTCGCCCAGGACCCGGTCACCAGGGTGCTGGAGGCCGAGGGCGAGCGCATCCATCCCGCCAGCCGCCACTTGGCCAACGAGTCCAAGCACTTCGAGTCGGAGTCCGCCGAGCACGACCTGAACTGCTTCCATGCGTTGCGGCGCATGGACGAGATCCTGGCGGCCAACTTCATGCTGTTCCACGACATCGTGCGCGAGCAGCGCTATGACCTGTGGATCGGCGACGAGGCGTGGGAGCTCGACTACTACTTGCACGAGAATCCGCGCGAGAAGAAGGTCCCGTTCGTGTGGCTGACCGACTTCGTGGGCTTCCTGCCGATGGAATCCGACCCGTGCGAGAGCCACCTGACCGCCGACTACAACGCCGACATGGTCGACCACATCGCCGAGCACCCCGAGGTGCGCGACATGGCCCTGTTCGTAGGTAACCCCGAGGACATCGTTGCCGAGCAGCTTGGGCCGGAGCTGCCGATGATCAAGGACTGGACCGAGCGCCACTTCGACTTCACCGGGTATGTAACCGGCTTCGATCCGGCGGACCTCGGCGAGCGCACCAAGCTGCGCGCAGAGCTTGGCTACTCAGACGACGAGCAAGTGTGCATCGTCACCGTCGGCGGCTCCGGCGTCGGCGCGGACCTGCTGCGCCGGGTGATCGCCTCCTTCCCCCAGGCCAAGGAAGGTGTGCCCGATCTGCGCATGATCGTCGTTGCCGGCCCCCGCATCGATCCGGCGTCGCTTCCCACTCATGAGGGTCTCGAAGTGGTCCCCTACGTGCACAACCTCTACCGTCACCTGGCCGCCTGCGACCTGGCGGTGGCGCAGGGTGGCCTGACCACCTCGATGGAGCTGACGGCGCAGAAGCGACCGTTCCTCTACTTCCCGCTGCGCCACCATTTCGAGCAGAACTTCCATGTTCGCCATCGGCTGGAGCGCTATGGCGCGGGCAGGCGCATGGATTACGACGACTCTCCGCCCGAGCTGATCGCGGCGGCGATAGCCCAGGAGATCGGGCGCGAGGTGGATTACCGCGATGTGGAGACAGACGGCGCCGCCAAGGCGGCTGGGCGTATTGCCGAGTTGCTGTAGAGGTGTCGGTCCACAAACTCGCCGATCGTCCGCAGGACGAGCTGCGTGTCATCCCACATCGGGACATGGCCACAGCCGGGGAGCATGCGCGATTCCACACCGGGTATCTCGCGCCTATAGCGTGGCGCATGGCGCTCCGCCGGCAGGATGCGATCGAACTCGGGCGACGCAAGCAGGACGGGACAGGCGATGCGATCCAGATCTCCCAAGGCCAAGCCTCGGTCGGCTCGGAGCGCCTCGATCGCGGCGGGCGCGATCGGACAGTGAACCGAGGTGAGCGCGAGGTCGACGGCCTCGGCGGGCGAAAGGAGCTCACCGTGGCGCATCACCTCGCGCAAGGCTAGCCGCCTGCTCCGTGGGCGCCCCATCACAAGGGGCATGCGTTTAGCGTTCAGGCGCGTCATGCGACGTTGACGCGCGAACAGGCGCGCCAGTCGCTTGGCCTCGCCGTCCCCCTCCACCCAGCCACCCGCGGGCGCAAGCGCAACGACGGAGAGAGCGCGACCGCGCTTGGCCAGTTCTAGCGCAAGGCCGCCGCCCATCGAGTTGCCGACAACGTGCGCGGCGCCTACACCGATTTCGTCCAGATGACGCTCGAGATGATCGGCGCTCGACGCAAACGTGAGCGGACCGCCCATGTCAAACGGAGGACCACCGTCGTGACCGGCGAGTGTGGGCGCGATCACTTCGTAGCGAGCCGCTAGCCCGTCGAGCAGCGGACGCCAGTGATGCCATGTGCCGGTGAAACCATGCAACAAGAGCAACGGCTCGCCTGAGCCTGCTCGATAAAGGGCTGGAGAGCTCTCAAGCATGTACGAAGGCTACTCTCAACTCATGAACCGCGCACATGGCATTGTCTGCTCGTCCGACTGGTGGGCGCGCACGGTGGAGCGTGAGCTGCTCCCCTGGGGTCTTGCCGGGGTGGATCTTGGCGAGGACGTGCTCGAGATCGGACCCGGGTTCGGCGCCACGACGCTGGTGCTCGCCCGGCGCCCCGGTTCGCTGACGGTGGTGGAGCTCTCCGAGCGATACTGCCGTCACCTGCGGCAAGTGCTCGACGGTGATGTTGAGATCGTGCAGGCTGACGCTACCGCGATGCCGTTCCCGGACGGTCGCTTCTCGAGCGTGGTGTGTTTCACCATGCTCCACCACATCCCATCGGCTGAGCTACAGGACCGGCTGCTTGGCGAGGTGGCCAGGGTGCTGCGTCCTGGAGGCGTGTTCGCGGGGACCGACAGCCTCGGCACAGGCCGGGCGTTCAAGCTGCTGCACGTCGGCGACACGCTCGTTCCTGTCGGTCCCGATGGGCTACCGGCGCGGCTGCAAGCGGCAGGCCTGCGCGAGCCTCAGGTGAAGAAGGGGGGCCGCTCGTTTCGCTTCAGCGCTCGCAAGCCGCGAGACGAGGCAGCCTAATCTCGTTTGAGCGCGTCGGCCGAGGGCGCAAGGCCCGCTGCGGCGAGAACGTCAGTCTCGCTTGAGCGCGCAAGGCCCGCCGCAGCGAAAGCGTCAGTCTCGCTTGAGCGCGTCGGAAACGATCACAGCGTGGTCGAAAGCCAGTTCGGGAAGCTCGTCCACGGCAAACCAACGCGCGTCGCTCGCGTCGTCGCCGCCCTTCACTTCAACGCGTGTGGGAACCCTCGCCAGGTAGACAACCGAGACGGTCCAGCCGCGCGGATCCCGACCGGGCGTGTCATACACACCGAGCATCTCAAGCGGCCCAACCCGCAAACCGGTCTCCTCCCCCAACTCGCGCGGCGCGGCCTCGACCACCGTCTCGCCTTCGTCCACGAAACCACCCGGTAGCGCCCAGTCGCCGGCGAACGGCGGATTGCCGCGCTGTATCAACAGGATGCTTGGCGTCTCCTCAAGCGTCAGGACGACCGTGTCAACGGTGAGCATTGGGCGTGGGTAGTCGTTCATGGTTCTTTGCTCCGCGCTCCCGCAGGCAAGCTACCAGGCGGCAAGCGAGCAATGGAAACCGTCCAGGAGCGCGCTCGCCGGTCGAGATGGTTTGACTCCACGCCGATAGCGTGACGATGCGCTCTGAAACCCGACGAAACTGAGGTCTGCCATGCGGCGATGGGGCTTGTTGATGGCGACGACAGCGACATTCGGACTGACGCTGGTGCCGGCGGCGCACGCGGGCACGACGTTCGCTGTGACAACGACGACCGATGACGTCAGCGGCAATGCCGCGAACTGCACCGGCGCCGCACCGATGTGCAGCCTGCGCGACGCGGTTGCCGCGGCCAGTGCCAGTCCTGGGTCGACGATTCAGCTCGAAGCGCAGACCTACGACCTCTTGCATGGCGAGCTGAACTTGAAAGCGTCGACGACGGTCGTTGGCCAGGGCTCCTCGGCGACCGAGATCGACCAGCAGACCGGTAGTGGCAACCGTGTACTTGAGATCGCTCCCACCACGGCGGGTTCCTCAGTGACGATCAGTGGCGTCGAGATCACCGGCGGCGACGAGACAGGCACGGTTGCCGTGGCGGCCCAAGGCGGAGGTGTTCTCGTCGATCCAAGCGTGTCCGGCGTAAGCGTGACGCTGACCGGCGACCTGGTCACGTTGAACAATGCCTTCGGCGCAAGTGGCGCTACGGCCGGGACCAAAGGGGGGCCTGCTGAGGGCGGCGGGATCGCCGTCGACAGCACGGGCACGCCCTCGCTGACGCTGACGAATACGACCGTATCGATCAACACGGCGCGAGCCGGAGCGGCGAATGCGAACAATTCCGCGACTCCAGGCGTCGGTGGCAAGGCCGACGGCGGCGGCGTGGAGTTTGCCTCCACGGGCACCCTGACCGTGACCGGAGGGGCCATCTCGGGCAACTATGCGCTCGGCGGGCAAGGCGAGCCGGCAAACAACACCTCGGGGCTCAGCGGCGGCGACGGCGGCCCTGCGTATGGGGCGGGGATCGAGGCCGTCGGGACACTGACGCTGAGTGGCACGGCAGTCGAGGGCGACACCGTGCAAAGCGGGACGGGAGGTGGCGCGGCAGGCTCCCAAGCAGCGGATGGTCCAGGTGGGACCGCAGCCGGCGGCGGCATTCTTGCCGAGGCCGCGGCATCGATCGCGAATGCCGAGATCACCGGTGATCAGATCCAGATCGGGGTACCCGGTTCGGGTGGCTATATCAGCGCCGGCACGCAGGGCGAAGGCGGCGGCGTCGATCTCTCCAATCCGAGCGGCGTCCTCGACACGGGCAACGTCACGATCTCCGCGAGCACGATCGCCAACGACGAGGCTACCTATGTGACGAATGGGAGTGGCGTCGGTGGGGGAATCACTGACGATGCCGCGAAATTCACACTCGTAAACTCGACCGTCCAAGGCAACTCGGCGCGGGGGGAAATCTCGGGGTTCGTCGAGGGCTTCGGCGGCGGCTTGGACATCGGCAAAGGCGCCGCGACGCTGGCCAGCGACACGATCGCAGCCAACGAAACCTCGGGCTATGGAGGGAACGTTTACGTGCAGGAAGCCACGTTGGCGGTAACCGACACGATCGTCGCGGACGGTACCGGCATGACCAACGCCGACAATTGCGATGCGAGCCTATCGGCGTCGATTGGAGACCTGCCCGAACACGCGAACAATTTGGAGTCCGATGGAACCGGCGAGTGCAGGTTCACCGCGACGAGCGACCTTCATGTCGAGCCACAGCTTGGAACGCTCGCCCTGAACGGCGGTTCGACCGAGACAATGCTGCCTGCGAGCACGAGCCCGGCGATCGGGGCGGGCGGCGCTTGCATCGATCCCGCGACCTCGGCTCGGCTCACCGTCGACCAGCGCGGCGAGCCTCGACCGATTGGGACCGGCGTATGCGACATCGGCGCAGTCCAGATCCAGCCGCCCGCCAACACAGTTGCACCCGTGACCGTGCCTGTTCCGCAGGCAACGAAAACGACTACGACGTCGCCACCGACCACGCCTGCGAGCGTGTACAGCTTCCGCGAGTCGACGTCGAAGTGGCGCAGGTCGGGCAAAGCCGCGAAGCACAAGCCGGCTATCGGCACAACGTTCACGTTCGATCTCGATGAGCCGGCGTCAATCAAGCTCACTTTCAGCCGGCCCGGCAAAGGCCGCAAGATGTCGGGGAAGTGCGTGGCGCAAAATGCAAGGAACCGCAGGAAGCAATCCTGCACACTCACGCTCGGAACGATCGCGCTCACCGGCGAGACGGGCAAGAACTCAGTCAAGTTCACCGGCAAGCTCTCCGGCGGCGAGCTGAAGCCAGGCGATTACGCCGTCACGATCACGGCTAAGGCCGCGAACGGACAAAACTCCAAGCCCATCAGTCTCAAGTTCACGATCGTGAGCTGAGGGGTCCGCCAAATCGTGGTGATCGAGACGCCCGATGGACGCGTTGTAGTTTCCCGCCATACTCTCGCGAGATGAGCGCCACATCTGAGAGCCGCACTTCCTTGGAAAGGTTGCGGAGCAGGCTGGCGGAGCTCGCCGACCTGGAGGCGATCGGGATGCTGCTCGAGTGGGACCAGCTGGTGATGATGCCCACGCAGGGCGGCGAGGCCAGGTCGCACCAGCTCGCGGCGCTCGCACGGATCGCCCACGAACGCGCGACGGCCGCTGAGATCGGGGAGTGTCTGAAGGAGCTGGAAGGGTCAGAGTCAGATCTGGATGCGGTGGAGCGCGACATGGTGTGTGTGGCGCGCCGCGACTGGGAGCGCGCGCGGCGCATTCCCAGCGAGCTTGCCGCGGAGATCGCGCGGGCGAGCGCCGACGGACAGGAGATCTGGCAGCGGGCGCGCGCGAAGAATGACTTTGCGATGTTCGCACCGGCGCTCGAGCGGGGCGTGGCCCTCGCGCGCGAGCGCGGAACCTGCCTTGCCGAGGCGGGCCAAGGCCCGTACGAAGCGCTGCTCAGCGACTTCGACTACGGGCTCACGGTGGTGGATCTGCAGCGTGTTCTCGGCGGACTCGCCGAGCAGCTGCCACCGGTGATCGACGACGCCGAACGCCACTCCCCCGTCCGCCCACTCGCGGTCCCCGAGGACGCGCAGCGCGCCGCGGTCGCGGGCATCATGCGGCGATTGGGGGTGGAGGACTCCAGCTGGCGACTGGACGTATCCACACACCCTTTCACCGCCTGGGTCGGGCATGGAGACTCGCGCATGACAACGCGCTACGTCGACGGGGACGTTGAGTCGTTGCTGAGCTCGCTGCACGAGTATGGGCACGCGCTGTATGAGCGCCAAATCGACCCTTCCTTGATGCGCACCAACCTTGGGACGGGAACTTCGATGTCGATCCACGAGTCCCAGAGCAAGCTTTGGGAGAACCATGTCGCGCGCAACCCCTCGTTTGCCCGGACGATGGCGGACGAGCTGGCCGGCGGCGGCTTCCATGTGAGCGCGCAGGAGTTGCACGCAAGCCTCGTTGGAGTCAAGCGCTCCCCGATTCGAGTGTCGGCCGACCCCCTTACCTATCCACTGCACATCGTGGCGCGCTTCGAGCTCGAGCTGGCGCTCATCGACGGCAGGCTCGCGGTGACAGATTTGCCGGAAGCTTGGCGGGAGACAATGCGACGGCTGCTCGGCATCGAGATCGACTCGGACACGCAGGGCTGTTTGCAGGACGTGCACTGGAGCGCCGGAGCATTCGGCTATTTCCCCAGCTACGCACTTGGCTGCCTGATCGCGGCGCAGCTGTGGGAGGCGCTGGAGGTGGAGCTTGGCTCCCAAGAGGAGAACCTACAAGCGAGCCGGGTGGAGCCGATCCAGCGCTGGCTCGGTGAGCACGTGCATCGCTATGGGCGCCGACTCGACACCATGCCGCTGGTGGAGCGCGCAAGCGGCAAGCCGCTGGGAATTGACGCGTTTCTCCGCTACGTGACGCCGCTCGCCGGGGGGCGCGGGTAGCAGGCCCAGGCAACCACATATCGCGCGGGACGGGTCCTGCTGGCCGGGGACTCGGCACACGTGCACTACCTCGCCGGCGGACAGGGTCTCAGCCTCGGTGTGCAGGACGCGGTGAATCTGGGCTGGAAGCTGGCTCAGGTGGTCAACGGGACCTCCCCGGAGACCCTTCTGGACACCTACCAGGAAAGAGCGCCACCCAATCGTTGCCCGAGCGCTTCGGCACACGATGGCTCAGACCACGCTCCAGCCCCAGGACGAGCGGATGAAGCCGCTGGTCGACGTGGTGTCGGAGCTGGTGAGCATGGACGAGCCCCGCAAGCGGATCGCCGGACTCATCTCCGGGCTGGACATCCACTACGTCGCCTGGGTGGGCGAGGGCACAGATGGAGGATTGCGCGAGGCGCTGGCGAGCTGGTTCGGAGCGCCTTGAGGCGACGCAAGAAAAGCGAGCAAGGTCAAGCGTCGGGCGTCCAGCCCGACAGTCCGTCCCACGCTGACGCCAGTGAGCCGGCGGAAGGGGTTTGGCTCCCCGCAAGAGTTGACCACAGGCTCCCGATCACTATCGCTATAGAGCTTGCGAGCGCAAGCCAGATGCCCCAGCCCAGCGACAAAGAGAAGACCTGCTCCGCAGGCGCGGGACGATCGACCATCCGAAACAGGACGCAGGCGGTCGCCACCAGCCCGATCAAGGCGACCTGACCACCGCTCGTCTGGCCTGACCGCGAGGCGTCCGCGAGGCGCAACAGAGCAACGACGAAAGCGATCGCCGCAAGTATGAGAAGAACTACGTCGAGATATTTCAACGCCTGATGTGCGCTGAGTGTGGTGAGCTGACGGCCGGCGAATCCGCTGAACCCAAGACCAATGGCTTTCGCCTGGTCCTGAAAGGTGGCGTTTCCGTATTGCTGCGCCACATTGTTGAGCGTCTGCTGGGCGGAGGCAACGCCACCGGCGGTGAGGCTGACTCCGTACCACGGCAGGAAAACAGACACCGCGAGTAGCGCTGAGGCGACGGCGGAGATGAGCGACCCCAGCCGTAGACGGTCTTCGACCATGGTGAGCACTGGATCGACAGGCAGGCAGCCAACCTTGAGCGGCCGCTGTCGGGCTCAACTGCCGCAACGAACCTCGCGCCCCAGATCTCAGCCGGCGGCCAGAGCGCTCAGCCGAGTTTCTCCGCCAGCTCGACGATGATCCCCTCCGGGCCGCGGACGTAGCCGAGCCGATAGATGTCTCGATAGCGCTCCACCTCGCCAACCAGCTCCGCACCGCGGGCTCGCAATCGAGCGACCACAGTGTCGATGTCATCGACCAGGAATGCGATATGGCGGATGCCCGGCATGTTTGCCGGCGCGAGCCGGTCGCCGGTCGGACCCGATGGGGCTTGAAACGTCGCCAACTCGACCCGTCCGTGGCCGTCCGGGGTCTCCAACATCGCGATATCCGCCCGGACACCCTCGAGCCCCACCACGCGGTCCACCCAACCGCCCTCGACTGACGCCTCGCCCTGGAGCTCGAGTCCAAGCTCGACGAAGAAAGCCGTCGCGGCGGCGAGATCGTCGACCACGATGCCCACATGATCCATGCACTCGATCGTCATGCCGCTCGACTGTAGCGACCTGTGCCTCCTAACCGTAGGATCTCTCGGTCGCCGATTCGGCGTCGGGGGTCTCGCCAGAGAGTCCAGCCCAGTCCCGTCGCGAGGGCCCCACGTTCTAAGTGGACTGCGTCAAGAGACCAAGCCTGGCGAATCCGCGAGTCGACGCATGCGCTCGTGCGCGAACTGGACAACGGTCGCGCCCTCGCCGACAGCCGTGGCGCAACGCTTGATCGAGCCGGCACGCACGTCGCCTGCCGCGAAGACGCCAGGCACGCTTGTCTCGAGCAGACCCTGGGCGCCTGCGTCGGCGCCCGTCAGGATGAAGCCGTCGGCGTCGCGCGCGAGTACATCGCCGAGCCATTCGGTGCAAGGGTTGGCGCCGAGAAACAGGAACAAGAACGAGAATGGCAGACGCACTCCATCAGCAAGAGTGGCAGCGCGCAGTTGACCGTGTTCTCCCTCGAGGCCGACGATCTCCGAGCGATCGCGCACAGCGACACCGTAGCGATCGAGCTCGTCGATCAGATACCGCGACATCGTCTCCGCCAGGTTGCCGCGGCGATGCAAAAGGGTGACGAGCGCCCCGCCACGCGCCAGCCACACAGCGGCCTGGCCCGCCGAGTTGCCGCCGCCCACGACAGCCGCGCGCCGAGCTGTGCACAGC
>JBAURN010000313.1:0-18427 GCA_049581225.1 Solirubrobacteraceae bacterium | reverse complement strand
ATCCAGCAACTGCGCGGTATTAAATGCTTCGCGGGCGGCGAGACTCGACTGTGTCGGCTCGCCGTCGCCGAGCAGCGCCACGATCGTCGCGTCGAGGTAACGGGCCGCGCCGTCGTATGCCGCGCCGATCGCGCCGCGCAGGATCGTGGTCGCCCCACGCGGCCAGAGCAGCAGACCGACCAGCAGACTGACGGCGGCGCCGACCGCGACGTCCTCGACGCGCACCAGGCCAACTCTCCAGCCGGCGGGATGGATCAGGTTGAACAGCACGAGCACGACGATCGTGAAGGCGCCCTGGCCGGCCGCGAAGGAAATCGCCTGAGGCGCATACGCGGCCAGCAGCACGGCAAATGGCAGCACCGCCCAGAGCACGTCGTGATCGGCGCCCACGGCGACCACGATCAGCCCGCCGAGCACTATTCCCGCAAGCGTCCCCAGCAACGCCGAGGCGATCGTCGCGCTCGTCGAGAGTGCGCTCGAGCGCAGCACCGACATCGTGCCGAGCACGATCCAGAACGAGTTCTGCAGGTCGGCCAGTTGCCCGACCAACACCGCGAGCGCCAACCCTACGGCCCAGCGCAAGCTGTTGCGCAGCCACACCGACCTGGTGTTGGCGTGCGCCAGCACCAGGCGGCGAGCGGTGTCGATGCGCACGCGCAGCGTCTGCCGCGACATCGTCTTGGCACGATCCTCACAGGCTTGCAGGGCGTCTTGGGCCGCCTGCAGGACCCCATAGGAGAGTGCGCGCAAACGGTAGGCCTCGTTCAGCTCGATCTCCGCCTCAGCCTCGTCGCGATCGGGTTGCATCTGCTCGAAGTGCTCCAGTTGAGCCCGGCCGAAGACCTCGTGGGCCTCTCTCAGTCGGGCCATCTCGAGCGGCAGGTCCGATCTGCCGCCTTCTAGGTGCGCTGCGATGCCAAGCAACACCGCGGCTGTCGCCGTCTCGATCGCGGCACGCTCGACGGGACACGGAGCGGCTGTGCTCGCCAGCGCCGGTTGGTGTTCGGCGACTCGCAACGCCCAGCCAAGGTCATCGATAAGGCGGGCCAGCGCGGCAGTTGGACCGGTCGTCCCGCTCGGGCGTTGTGTCATCGAGACGAAGCGGCCACGTACGGCGACTGTTGCCGTATGTGTCTTTTGCGCTGCGGCGTCGGCAGCGGGACGGTCGCCGCTGGACATAGTTTCGACCAGACCAGCCAGGAACTGTGCCACCTGCGCCACTTCTCGACGCAGCGCGCTGCGCGGACGAGCGGGCCACAGCAGCAGTGCCGCCGGGATGCAAAGGGCTCCGGCGAGACCCCAGCCGGCCAATCGTGTGGGAATCTCGGCCGCGTCTGCCGGGACCATCACAGGCAGCACGAACGTCAGCGTGACAGCCGCACGCGCGGCCACGACATAGTCGTCGAGCACGCCGGCGAACAGGATCGCGAAGGCGACCAAGCCCATCGCGATCGTCGCGAGCCATGTCGAGCGCGAGCAGAGCGTTCCGAGCGCGATCAACACGGCGCCAGCAACCATCAGAAGCAGATAGGCGCGCAGGCGCGCGCGTGGGGAGCCACCGAAGTCCGCGAAGACAAGCAGCGCCATCGAGCCGAAGGCCGCAAACAGAGCCATCTGCTTGGCGTCGAATACCGCGAGCGACAGCGCAAAGGCGAGCGGCATCACTATCGCCGCTCGAAGCGCGCTCTTGAGGATGAACATCCCTGGATCCGCCGCGCGCGGGCGGGCGATTATCTGAAGCCTGTGCCAATCGGGCATGTCGGCCACCGATTCTGGCTCTTGCGTCTCGGCCGTGACTACTGCTTCCCGGCCCGGATGGAGCAGTATGGCGCCGATTCGCGTGGTGGGCGCGTACAGTCGTTGGCATGCGCATCGTCAGCCTCGTCCCTCACGCCACAGAGCTGCTATTCGCGCTCGAGCTTGGTCCTGAGGTGGTGGCGGTCACACACGAGTGCGACTACCCACCTGCCGCGACGGTGCTCGAGCGGGTCACGCGCGATGTGCTGCCCGCAGGTCTCAGCGCAGCGGAGATCGACGCGGCGGTGCGTGAGCGCACCCAGCGCGGCGATGCGATCTATGAGCTCGACGGCGATGCTCTCGCCGCGCTAGAGCCCGACCTGATCGTCACGCAGGCACTGTGCCCCGTGTGCGCTGTCTCCTACACCGAGGTCGCGGAGCTTGCCAAGGAGATGCCGTCGTGCCCTCAGGTCATCTCGCTCGACCCCCATACCTTGAGTGAAACTCTTGAGGATGTCCACACGGTTGCCGAGGCCACCAGTTGCCGAGAGCGTGGAGCGAAATTGGCGAGAGATCTGACCGCGCGCATCGATCGGGTCAAGCTTGCGGTGCGCGGGCGGCCCCGCCCGCGGGTGGCGGCACTCGAGTGGCTCGATCCGGTCTACATCGCCGGTCACTGGACCCCCGAGCTCGTCGAGCTGGCGGGCGGAGAGGATGTGCTGGGTTCGCCCGGCGCGCCCTCGGTCACCGCCTCCTGGGAGGCGGTAGCCAATGCAGAGCCGGAGGTCGTGGTGGCGACGCCCTGTGGCTATGACGCGCCTCGGGCGCGTGCAGAGGCGCTGACTTACGCGACAGAGCTGGCTGCTCTGGGTGCGCGACGAGTGGTGGCGGTGAACGCATCCGCCTACTTCTCCCGTCCCGGCCCACGACTGATCGACGGTCTCGAGCTACTTGCTCACATCCTGCATCCAGAGTGCGTCCCTGAGCGTCGCTACGGTACCTCGCGTGCGGATAGCCACCTGGAATGTGAACTCGGCCAAGCAGCGGATGCCCCGCCTGTTGGGCTGGCTTGACGAACGCATGCCTGACGTGGTCTGCCTGCAGGAGACCAAGCTCACCGACGAGGCGTTCGATCAACTGCTTGGTGAGGAGATCTCGGGACGCGGCTATGAGATCGCGGTGCACGGGGAGGCGAGTTGGAACGGCGTGGCGATCCTCTCTCGCGTGGGTTTGAAGGAAGTCGTGGAAGGTCTTGCTGGCGCCCCCGGCTTTCCCCACCAAGAGGCAAGGGCGATCTCCGCGAGCTGCGAGGGGATTCGGGTGCACTCGGTCTATGTGCCGAACGGACGGACCCCGGACTCCGAGCACTACAAGTACAAGCTTGAGTGGCTTACCGCCCTGGGAGAGGCTGTCAAGGACGGGCCTGAGGCGGTGATGGTGTGCGGGGACATGAACATCGCGCCCACCGACCTCGACGTGTTCGACCCCGAGGCCTACGTCGGTCAGACTCATGTCACGCCGCCCGAGCGCGCGGCCCTCGCCGAGCTGCAGGAGCTCGGCTTGCGCGATGTCGTGCGCGAGCGTTGGCCACAGGAGCGGGTCTTCACCTATTGGGACTACCGCGCCGGAATGTTCCATCAAAACCTGGGCATGCGTATCGACTTGATGCTGGCCGCTCCCATCGTGGCCGACAGGATGAAGGCGGCATGGGTGGATCGTCAGGCCCGCAAGGGCACCGGGCCGAGCGACCACGCCCCCGTGATCGTCGACTTGGACGAGGCGCCCGACGGCGACATCGGGCCGCTTGTGCCTCCGCCCTCGGCCCCAAGGGTCAAGCGCGGCAAGGCCAAAATTCCCCAGGCTCCCTGACTCACAAGTGCCTCGTGTCGGGGCCGGGATACGCATACTCTCTCTTATGTTGCGTACGCCTGACCTTTGCGGCCGCGCCTTGGACGGACGCTATGAGCTGCAGGCTCTGATCGGCGAAGGCGCCTTCGGACGCGTGTACAAGGGGATCGATCTTCGCTTGGAGCGGCCGGTTGCCGTAAAGGTGATCAAGCCATGGTGGGCCGAGGACAGCGCTTGGGTCGAGCGGTTTCAGCGCGAGGCCCAGATGCTGGCGCGCGTGAGCGACCCGGGGATCGTGCAGATCTATGACATCGGGCACGCCGAGGAGGGGCCCTACTACGTGGCGGAGCTGGTCGACGGCGAGAGCCTCGCCGAGAGGCTGCGAGAGGGCCCGCTGCCGTGGGCGCAGGCGCTGGAGGTGGCCGAGCGATTGTGCACGGCTCTTGCCAGCGCCCACGCCCAGCGGATCGTGCATTGCGACGTCAAGCCGGCCAACGTTCTGCTCAGCCTCGACGGCAAGGTCAAGGTCGGCGATTTCGGGGTTGCCCGCCTGGCGGAGGGAACCTCGCAGGCGCCGGCTGCCACGATCGCGGGCACCCCGCGCTACATGTCTCCTGAGCAGGCTCGGGGAAGGCCGACTAGTCCCGCCACAGACGTCTATAGCGCTGGCATCGTCTTGTACGAGATGCTTGCCGGCAACCCGCCTTTCGAGCACGGGTCGGTGGTCGAGCTGGGTTTGCGTCACGTCCAAGACGAGCCGCCCCCACTGCCGGCCACGGTCCCGGAGGGGCTTCGCGAAGTGGTGGATCGAGCCCTGGCCAAGGCTCCGTCTGAGCGCTACAGCGACGGTGCGGCAATGGCCCGCGCGTTGGGTGATGTCGGCGTGCCGGGTACGGCTCCCACAAGGGTTATGGTCCGCCCCCCGAGAGCTCCCGCACGGGAGCACGCGCCGCGTCGCTCGCAGCGCGTGGTCGTGCTGGCGGCGCTGTTCGCGGCGATGCTCGCCTTGGTTGTGGCGGGGCGTGTCTTTCTCAACACCTCTCGTCCAGGCGTGAAGGTGCCCGAAGTGGTGGGGCGTCCCTCCGCGACAGCCGAGAGCGCGATAAGGCGGGCCGGGCTGCACTATGCGGTGAGGCTTGTCGCGGCGCCGGGCTCGAGGCCGGACGCGGTCACCCACCAGTCTCCGGCTCCGTCCGCCCGCGTGCGCCCGGGCTCGACGGTCGCTTTGCATGTCGCGGAGGCTCCTCGCTGGCGCGAGCTCACCGGCTTCTCCGGCGTCGACGACGGCGCGTCAGTTCCGTTGCAGATCCTGGGCGGCAAGTGGAAGATCGCCTACCACATGAGCTACGAAGGGTCTTGCACGCTGCTGCTCGTGTGTTTCGGTCCGAGCGCCGAGGTGGAAGACCTCCACACCGGCTCGACCTTCGACAGCTTCGAACTGGGCGAAGGGGAAAGCGAAACCCATACCTTCGACAGCGGCCCAGGTCTCTACCGGCTGAAGGTCTCCGGTGGCCACGACTCGGCCCACTGGTCGATGGCGGTTTATGACTACTACTGAGCCGGCTCTTGCGGCCTGCCTCCGCGCGGTGGATGTCCGCCTTTCGGCGGCCGACTGTGCGATCGGGGTCCTGGCTAAGAACGGCCGAACAAGCGCAGGAACAGCAAGAACACGTTGACCACGTCCAAGAAGATCCCCGCGGCCAAGGGAATCGCTTCGTCAGTGCCGGCGCGGCGCAGGCGATTGAAGTCGACCACCGTGTAAAGCCCGAAGATCAAGAGCCCGAGCAGGGCATAGACGGTGTAAAGCGCGGGGATGCGCACGAAGATCAAGACGATCCCGGCCACGATCAGGCCGAGCAATAGGAAGAAGAGCGTGCGGTAGAGGAAGGAGAGGTCGCGGCGGATCGCGTAGCCGCCGGCGCCCAGGCCTCCTACGAACAGGGCGGTCGCCCCAAGCGCTTGGCGTACCGCGGTCGGGTCGGTCGTCGCGTAGTAGTTGACGGTCGTGGCAATGCTCGCGCCAAGCAACAGTCCGAAGGCAAACAGGAGCGTCAAGGCGAGGCCGTGCTGGCCGCGAGCGTTGGCCACGTTGAGTCCGACCAAGCAGCCCAGCGCCACCAGCCAGGCGATGAACCAGCCGGCGCCGCCCATTTCGCGGGCGATGTAGACGCCGAGCGTGGCGAACCCGACCGTGACGGCCACGAGTCCCATCACTCTCCCAAACAGGGACTGGGTGCGCGTCGCAGGCGTCTCGGCGGCGTAGCCTGGCGTGCTCATGGGAGGATCGTAGTCAGTCGATCAGCCGCTTGCCGAGCCGCCAGATCGCGATTCGCCACATGAGCACGGCGAACGCGATCAAAACAGCCGCGTTCACCAAGTCACTCGAGCTGAGCTGGTCAAAGGAGGCGTCGCGCACGAGCTGGACGCAGTGGTAGAGGGGGTTGATCTTGGCGATCGCACGCAGCACCGAGGGCAGCTGGGAGACAGGGAAGAAGGTGCCCGCGACCAGGAACATGGGAGTGAGGACCGCACTGGTGATGTAGTTGAAGTTGTCGATCGTCTTGGCGACCGCGGCAACCGTGACGCCGAAGCCGGCGAAACCGAAGCCGGTGACGAAACCGATGAAGGGCACGAGCAACATCCCCCAAGTCGGTTCCAGGCCGAAAGCGATCCCCACCAGCAGGGGCGCCATCCCGTAGACGCCGGCTCTGATCGAAATCCACAGGATCTCGGCGGTGATCAGCTCCTCGACGTCGACGGGCGCGGCCAGGACCGCGTCGTAGGTGCGCTGGAACTGCCAGCGGATGAACGTGTTGAACATGCCGGGGAACGCCGAGGAGAACAGGACCGCGGTCGCCACCACGCCGGTGGCCACGTATTGCACGTATTTGACGCCCGCCAGGTGGGGGAGCAGGGAGCCGAAGCCGAGGCCGAACGCCAGCAGGTAGATCGTGGGTTGGACGATCGAGGAGAAGGTGGTGGCCTTCCAATAGCGACCGAAGATCGCCACGTCACGGCTCATCACGCCGGCCAAAGCAGCCGGTTCGAGTCGGCGTATGCGTCGAGGCTCGGCGCTCATTCGATCTCCTCTCCGGTTAGGGCCACGAAAGCGTCCTCCAAGTTGGCCGGTCGTCGCACTCCTTCGGGCGCCTCGCCGTTGAGCGACTCCGCGCGCATGATCGCCACCGCGGGGCCGCTGCGCCGGCTCGTCCATCCTTCGCTGGCAGCCAAATCGCTCACCTCGAGCAAGCGCTCGGGCGGCCCGTAGACCTCGACGACCTGCTCGCCGGCGTGGGCCTTGACCAGCTCGGCCGGGGTGCCTTGGGCGATGATCTGGCCTTTGCTCATGACCGCGACCGTGTCCGCGAGTCGCTCGGCCTCCTCGATGTAGTGGGTGCTCATCAAGGCGGTGACGCCTTCGGCGCGCAGTCCGTCGATCAGGGACCACAGCTCTTGGCGC
This sequence comes from Solirubrobacteraceae bacterium, assembly GCA_049581225.1. Classification (GTDB taxonomy): domain Bacteria; phylum Actinomycetota; class Thermoleophilia; order Solirubrobacterales; family Solirubrobacteraceae; genus Palsa-744. Next base: position 11,382 of record JBAURN010000313.1, on the reverse strand, counting down.
ACCTGTGGGTCGAGGCCTACGGTGGGCTCGTCGAGCAAGACCAGGCGCGGCTGGTGTATCAGGCCGCGCGCCACGAGCAGGCGCCGGCGCATTCCGCCGGAGAGCTCGCGCACGATCGTCTCGGCGCGCGGGACGAGGTTGGCGATCTCCAAAGCCCGTTGCACCGCCGCGGGGCGCTCACCGCGAGGGACGCGATAAAGACGCGCGTAGACAGTCAGGATCTGCCTGCAGGTCAGCTCCACGTCGAGGTTGTCCAGCTGCGGCACGACCCCCATCTCAAGGCGCGACTGCTTGGATTCGCGGGGCAACCGGTAGCCGAGCACCGAGAGCTCGCCCTCGTCGGCGATCGTCTGGGCGGTGAGCATCCGCATCGTCGTCGACTTTCCCGCTCCGTTGGGTCCGAGCAGGCCGAAGCACACACCGGGCTGAACTTCAAGATCGAGGCCGTTCACGGCCACGATCGAGCCAAAGCGCTTGACCACGCCTCGCAGCGCGATCACAGGTGCCTGGGTCGCGCTCATGTGGATGATTCCTCGATTGCGCTGACCGCGCCGGCTGCCGTCACGGTCACATGTGTACCAACTGCAAGGGCGTGCTCGCCTCCAACCCTGGCCAGCAGCGGCGCCATCGGGCTGGTCGAGTCGCTTTGGCGAATGGTGAGGAGGGCGTCGTGCCCGTAGTAGCGACAGCGCTCGACGACACCTCGCAAGCCCTCCTCGTTTTCGTCGGTGGCTCGTACCGTGAGCTGCTCCGGGCGTATCACCACAATCCCTTGCCTGGGGGTCTTCTGCTGTGCCGCTTGCCCTCGCAACTGGAGGATCCCCAATGGGGTTTGCGCCCGACCGTCGCCCAGGTTCGCCTCGACGAGGTTGGCGTCGCCCAGGAAGTTCGCCAGGCCCGCGTCTTGGGGTGTCGCGTAGATGTCTTGGGGCGAGCCCTGTTGGACGATCTGTCCGTTGCGCAGCACGGCCACGGAGTCCGCGAGCGACAGTGCCTCCTCCTGGTCGTGGGTCACCAGCACCGTGGTCGTTCCCTGTCGGCGCACCAAGGCGCTCACTTCCTCGCGCACCGCGCCTCGCAGGGTGGCGTCCAGCGAGGAGAAGGGCTCGTCGAGCAGCAGCAGGGCCGGCTTGCGCGCCAGCGCTCGTGCGAGCGCGGCGCGTTGCTGCTCGCCGCCGGAAAGCTCGTGGGGCATGCGTTTGGCCAGTGGGCTCAACCCGACCATCTCCAAGAGCTCGCCGACCGTGTTGCCTCTTCGCTCGGTGCGAGAGAGGCCAAAGCCCACGTTTGCTTGCACGTCCAGGTGGGGGAATAGGGCGCCCTCCTGAGGGACGTATCCGATGTCGCGTCGCTCCGGGGCTATGTGGGTGCGCTCGTCGTCGAGTACCCGTCCCGACAGTGAGACTCGCCCTAGCCGGGCGCTCTCGAAGCCCGCGATCACGCGTAGAAGCGTGGTCTTGCCGCATCCCGACAGTCCGAGCACGGCGCTCAGCGACCCCTCGGGCACGTCCAGATCGAGGCCGCGCAACACCTCGTTGCCGGTGTACCCCTTCCAAAGTTCGCGCACTTCGAGCGCGCTCGTCATGTTCACGAGGGCATTGTCCTCGAAGGCTTCGCCACACGACGGCTCAGCAGATAGGCGGGGACGGCCGAGATGGCGACGATCAACGCCGCGTATGGGGCCGCGGCGCCGTAGGCGAAGTCGCTCGTGTAGACCCAGAATTGGGTGGCCAGCGTGTTGATGCCCGTCGGTCGCAACAGCAATGTGGCCGTCAGCTCGGTGCACGATGAGATGAACACAAGCAGGAAAGCGACCCCCAGGCCTGGGGCGATCAGCGGCAAGGTGACGGTCACCCACACCGAGACGGGGCGACGTCCGAGCGAGCGGGCGACCTCCTCGTAGTGAGTCGGGGCGAGCGCCAATGCCGAGCGCACGCCAACGACCGCGAGCGGCAAGAACAGGATCGCGTAGGCCACGATCAGCTCCAAAGCGCTCTGGTAGAAGGGCAGGGCGTAGCGGACCGAGAAGGACACCAATCCGAGCGCGACAACCAAGCCGGGGAGCGCCTGGGGCAACAGTGCCAGGCGCTCGATCGTGGTCGAGAGACGGTTGCGGTGACGCATCGCGGCTGCCGTGACTGGGATCGCCATGACCGTCGCGAGCGCGGCGGCGGCGGCGCTCAGCTCGGCGGTGTGCAGTGCGTCGGTGAGGATCGAGGCTGAGGGCAGCGTTGTCGACCCGCCCCGGATCGACCAGTAGGCCAAAGCGGCGAGCGGCACACCGAGCGCCAACGCCGCGAGGGCGAGCAGCCCAAGCATCACGGGGATCGTCAGCAGGCCCAGTTTGACCTTTGCGACTTTGCGCCGCGTGCCGCTGCCGATCCGCGCGAGTCGCCCGCTGCCGACGAGGATCAGCTCGCAGGCGAGCGCGGCGATGCCGAGCGCCACGAGCACGAGCGACAGCGCGCACGCCGCCGCTGTGTCGAAGCCGAGCTTGAACTCGGTGAAGATCGCGACTGTGAACGTTTGGTACTGGAGGATCTCGAACGCCCCGTACTCGGCCAAGAGTCCAAGCGTCACCAGCAGGCAGCCGCCCAATACGGCGGGCAGCATCTGGCGCAAGGTCACCTTGAAGAACACCCGCCAGGGGCCCATCCCGAGACTGCGCGCCACCTCCTCCAGGGCCGGGTCGACACCGGCCAAGCCGGCCATCGCCGGCAGGAACACGAGCGGGTACAGCGACAGCGTCATGATCATCACCGCGGCCAGGTAACCGTGCAGGCTGTGGTCGAGCGAGACCCAGCCGAAGCCGACCACGAAGTCGGGAATGCCGAGCGGAAGCACCAGCACTACCGCCCACAATCGTCTGCCGGGGATCGTGGTGCGCTCCACGCACCACGCCGCCGCCACACCGATCAGCAGACACAACGAGGCGCTTGCGAGCACCAGGCGCAGCGTGTTCCACAACAGCACCGCGGTGTTGTGGCGGAAGAGCAGGCGTTCGACTTGATTCCAACCGGATTGCTGGGCCTCGACGACGAGAAAGACGAGCGGCAACAGCACCAGGGCGCCAACCAGCGCCGCGCCCAGCGTTGTCGTCAGGGGCAGGCTTGCTCGCCCAGCCCACACGCGCCGCCAGCGGCCGGCCGGGTGTGGGGTGGGCGAGGCGAGCGTGTCCATCCCGATCCGCGGCCCTAGAGCAGCCCGAGCTTCTGCTCAAGTTCCAATGGCGCCGAGCCGTCGCCCAGTTCAGACAGCGAGATCGCGGCCGGCTGGAGCTCTGCGAATGCTCGCAATCCCTTGGCTGGGGCCACGCCTGCTCGCAATGGGTACTCGTAGCTGTGGCTGTGGGCGAGCACTTCTTGACCTTCGGCGCTGACGAGAAACGCAACGAAGGCTTGTGCCGCCGCCTGGTGTGAGCTGGACTTCAGAATGGCTGCTCCGGACACGTTGAGCAGATCCCCAGGGCTGTGTGGGGCGTAGTAGGCCAAGGCCGAGTGCAGGCCTTTCTGGCCGACCTCGTCGCGCAGCCTGTACCAGTAGTAGTGGTTGATCAGCCCGACGGCGCTCTCGCCGTTGTTGACTTGGGCCACGACGGTCTCGTTGTCGGGGTAGATCTTGCTGTTCGCCTTCATCCCTTCAAGCCACTTTTCGGCGGCGGCGGCGCCGTCGAACTTGGTGATCGAGGTGATCAGCGGTTGGAAGTCGGTCTCCGACGGAGCGATGCCAAGCTTGCCCTTCCACTTCGGTTCCGCAAGCGCCAGGATCGAGCTGGGCAAGCTGGACGGTGAGATCTGCTGGGTGTTGTAGACCAGCACGGCCACGCGTCCGGAGACGCCTACCCAATCTCCCTGGGCTGAGCTGTAGCGAGCTGGGACGGCGGCCAAGGTCGAGTGATCGATGGGCGCCAGCAGATTCTGCTCGCGCAAGTGTTCCAAGGCGGGTGTGTTCTCGGTGTAGAAGACGTCGGCTGGGGAGTTCGAGCCCTCTTGCAAGATTTGGTTGGCGAGTTCGGCCTCGTCTCCGGAGCGAGTGCTCACTTTCACGCCCGTCTTCTTTTCGAAGGCCGCCACCAGCATCGAGGTCGTCTGTTCGTGCTGGCCGTTGTAGAGCGTGATCGACTGGCCGGAAAGCGATCCCCCGGTAGACGCCGCGGTCGTCGTGGTGCTTTTGGACCCTCCACAAGCTGTCAACGCAAGCGTCGCTGCGAGTGCTAGGGGCAGGGCGATCGTGAGCTTGATGCGATGCATTGGCCTGGCGTCCTCCTGGGGCTGTTCCTACGGATTCTCGCGAGGCGCGCCCACGATATCCGATTGCGTTAGTCGGGATTGCACGGGCAAGCTATCACACAAGTTAGGGTGCCCTAAGACACGGTGAGCTCATTGCAACGCGGCTTGCCGGCGGGCCGTCACACGATCGAGGTGATGTCATGCTCTGAAAGCTGCTTCAGCGTCTCTGGGAGGACCTTGCAAGCCAAGCCTCGTCCCGTGCGAGAGCGGCAATCTACGTCTACCGACAAAGGAGCCACTATGGCCGACCGACCTGTATTCGTGTTTCTTGCCGCCTACGACGATGCGGCAGACGCTGAGCTGGACTACGAGGCGGTGTTCGACCTGCACGCCGCCGGCGTGATCGGCACGTTCGACGCCGCGGTCGTAGAGAAGGGCCAGGACGGCAAGGTCCATGTCCACAAGACCGAGAAGCCCACCCAACACGGCGCCTGGACCGGCATAGCTGTGGGGGCGATCGCGGGCATCCTGTTCCCGCCGAGCATCATCGGCAGCGCGGTCGTCGGCGGTGCCGCCGGCGGGGTCGTAGGGCATCTGTGGCGCGGCATGTCGCGCGGCGACCTCAAGGACTTGGGCGAGTTGCTCGACGAGGGCCAGGCGACACTGATTGTCATTGGACGCTCAAAGCTGGGCGAGCAGATCGAAAAGGCCGCGGCGCGGGCGCTGAAGACTTATGAAAAGGAACTGAAGGCCGACGCGGAGCAGCTGGACGCCGAATTGGACGAGGCCGCCAAGGGGCTGGCCTCCAGTTGATGTTGTTTGTCGCATGAGGCGGTGCCCTGTGCGCGCTCGCGCGCAGGGCACCCTTTGACGAACAGCACAACCTCAGCCCAGGGTGCCGCGCAAAAGTCTCGGGGTCGGGTCATACACTCACGGAATGGATCGTTTGAGCACTGAATCCCCTCCGGGGGCCGCCCTGGCCGTCGAGGCGGATGGGGTCGAGGTGATCCGCACCGTCGGGCTCACGAAGGTCTATGCAGGGACGGACTTCGCCGCTGTGGACGGCCTGGATCTGACGGTCCAGGCCGGTGAGATCTTCGGCCTGCTCGGGCCAAACGGGGCGGGCAAGACGACGACCGCCGGCATGCTCACTACCCGCGTCGTCCCGACTTCCGGGCAAGCCTGGATCGGCGAGGTCGACGTGATCTCAAGTCCGGCGCTCGCCAAGCAGCTGATCGGAATGGTCTCCCAGCAGAACACGCTTGACCGTCAGCTAACGGTGTGGGAGAACCTGTACTTCCACGGTCGCCTGTTTGGCATCGGCGCGGCCGACTCGACGCGCATCGCCGACGAGCTGCTCGAGCAATTCCAGCTCGCGAAGTGGGCCAAGGCTTCGGTGTTCGCGCTCTCCGGTGGCATGGCGCAACGCCTGATGGTGGCGCGGGCGATCTTTCACCGTCCAGCCGTCCTGTTTCTGGATGAGCCCACCGCCGGGCTCGATCCGCAGAGCCGTCTTGCGCTGTGGGAGATCCTGGGCGAACTCAACCGCGATGGACAGACGATCCTCTTGACGACCCACTACATGGAGGAGGCCGACCAGCTGTGCGAGCGCGTGGCGATCATGGACCACGGCAAGATCCTCGCGCTCGATACCCCCGCGAACTTGAAGCAGTCGGTCGACGCCGACACGATCGTAACGGTCAAGGCCGATGGCGACATGGATGCGCTCGCCGCTGCCCTGTCCAGCGGGATCGAGGGTGCCACGCGTACGCGAGTGGTCCAGGGCGGCGTAGAGCTGCACGTGCAAGGGGCCAGTCGGCTCGTGCCGAGGGTGGTCGACGTAGCCGAGCAGGGTGGCTTTGAGGTGGCCGACCTGTCTGTTGCCGAACCGAGCCTCGAGAACGTGTTCATCAACCTCACCGGCAAGGAGCTGCGTGACTGATGGCTACTCCCGTCACCACTCCCTCTGAGTCGATCGACCGGTCCACCGGCCACGCGCCGATCACGCTGAAGCCGACGCGCTCGATGACCGCGGCGAGCCGCACCGCGCTGCGCGCGCTGATCCTGCGCGATCTGGTCGTGTTGCGCAAGAACTTTGGCGAATTCGTGGTGCGCACGATCATCCAGCCGTTCCTGCTCGTGTTCGTGTTCCTGTATGTGTTCCCTTCGATCGGCCAGGGCGTCGGCGGGGGTGGAGGGAAGGTGGCCGAGTCGGTCTTCGCGACAGTGTTGGTGCCCGGTGTGGTGGCGATCTCGATCATGTTCCAAGGCATCCAGGCGGTGGCGCTGCAGCTCTCCGCCGAGTTCGGCTACACACGCGAGATCGAGGATCGTGTGCAGGCGCCGTGCCCGATCTGGCTGGTGGCCGTCTCCAAGGTCCTCTCCGGCGCTGTCCAGGGAGCGCTGGCGGCCGTGATCGTGTTCCCGATCGCCGCGGTCATCCATGCCCCGGGGGTGCACGCGCACTTGACCGTGAACTGGCCGGTGTTGCTGACCTTGATCCCGCTCGCCTGCGTGGCCATGACCTCGCTCGGGCTGTTGCTCGGCACCATCTTCGAGCCGCGCAACATCGGCCTTATGTTTGGCTTTGTGGTGCTGCCTTTGACCTTCCTCGGTGGCACTTACTACCAGTGGACCAAGCTCGCTCCCGTACAGGTCTATGGCATCCATTGGCTTCAGATCATCGTGCTCGTCAATCCGCTCATCTACGTGGCAGAGGGGATGCGCGCCGCGCTCACTCCAATTCCCCACATGTCGCTGTGGGCGGTGTATCCGGTGCTCGTGGCCTTCTGCGCGGGCTTTCTCGCGCTCGGGCTGCGCAGCTTCCGCAAACGCGTGCTCGTATGAGCGTCATCGAGGTCACCCACTTCACTGATCCGGGTTGCCCCTGGGCCTATTCGGCAAGCCCCGCGCTTGCGGTGCTGCAATGGCGTTATGGCGTGCAGCTGCGCTGGCGCCTGGTGACGCTCGGCGACGATGCCCTATGGCTCGTTGCTGAGTAGCCTGCGTAGCGAATGTCTGTGACAGCCACACTCCCCGACGGCAAAGTGCTGGAGCTCGCCGACGGCGCCAGCGGTGCGGATGCCGCCGCGGCGATCGGACCCGGTCTTGCCAAAGCGGCTCTGGCTGTTGAAGTAGGCCATCCCGAGATCGGTGAATCGCCAGAGGTTCGAGACCTTGCGCGCCCTCTGCCAAACGGGGCGCAAATCGCGATCCTCACGGCCAAGAGCGGCGATCCCTCGCTCGCCCTGGTTCGCCACGACGCGGCACACGTGCTTGCAAGCGCCGTGATGGAACTGTGGCCCGGCGTGAAGATCTCGATCGGACCGTCGATCGAGAACGGCTTCTACTACGACTTCGAGTTTCCCGACGGTGTCTCCATCTCCGACCGCGACTTCCCCGCGATCGAAGCGAAGATGGCCGAGCACGTGCGGGCGGCGGAGTCGTTCGTGCGCGAGGACGTATCCGTACAGAGCGCACGTGAGCGCTTCGTCTCAGAGAGCCAGGACTACAAGGTCGAGCTGATCGACGATCTCCTGAAGGCGGCGCCGTCCGACCGGCCGCTGCAAACCGTGTCGCTGTACACCAACGGGCCGTTCACAGACTTGTGCCGTGGCCCGCACGCCCCCACCACGAAGACGGTGGGTGCTTTCAAGCTGCAATCGGTCGCGGGCGCGTACTGGCGTGGCGACTCGACACGCACAATGCTCACCCGCATCTACGGCACAGCCTTTCACACGAAGGCTCAGCTCAGCGAGTATCTGGAGCGCCTCGAGCAGGCCGCCCAGCGCGACCATCGCAAGCTCGGGCGCGAGCTCGGGCTGTTTCACTTCTCCGACGTGTCGCCCGGCGCCGCATTCTGGCTGCCCGCGGGCACAAGCATGTACAACGCACTGGTCTCGCTCTCACGCGAGATGGGATCGGAGCGCGGCTACAGCGAGGTTAAGACTCCGCTGATCTACGACGCCGAGCTATGGAAGATCTCCGGGCACTGGGGGAAGTACAAGGAGAACATGTTCACCGTGCAGGTGGAGGAGCGCGAGATGGGCGTGAAGCCGATGAACTGCCCCGGGCACGCCCACCTGTTCAACAGCAGCCGCCACTCCTATCGCGACCTGCCCGTGCGCTACTCGGAGCCGGGACTGCTTCACCGCAACGAGGCCTCCGGCGTCTTGCACGGGTTGCTGCGCGTGAGGCACTTCGCTCAGGACGACGCTCACATTTTCTGTAGCGAGGATCAGATCCAGGAGGAGGTGGCGGGTTGCCTGGAGTTCGCCTTCGCCACCTATCGCCTGTTCGATTTCGACGTGCGCCTGGAGCTCTCCACGCGACCCGAGCAGCGGGTGGGCTCGGACGAGCTGTGGGATCGCGCCGAGGAAGCGCTCACAAACGCGCTCGACTCGCAAGGCCTCAGCTACGAGCTGAACCCTGGCGACGGCGCGTTCTACGGCCCGAAGATCGACATGCACATGACCGACTCGCTCGGGCGCTCCTGGCAGCTCGGCACGGTGCAGCTCGACTACAACATGCCCGAGCGCTTCGGGCTCACATACACCGGCGCCGACAACGCCGAGCACCAGCCCGTGATGATTCACCGCGCCCTGTTCGGCTCCTACGAGCGCTTCATCGGCATCATGATCGAGCACTATGGCGGCGAGTTCCCCTTGTGGCTCGCGCCGGTGCAGGCGATCGTGCTGCCGATCTCCGAGCGCCTGAGCGATTATGCGGTGAGCGTGCGCGAGCGTTTGCGGGCGGCCGGCTTGCGTGTCGAGCTGGACGATCGCGGCGAGTCGATCGGGCGCAAGATCCGCGAGGCCGAGCTGCGCAAGATCCCCAACATGCTGATCGTGGGAGATCGCGAGGCCGAGAGCGACAGCGTGTCGCTGCGCACTCGCTCGAGCCCCCCCGACGACGGGAGCTTGGCGGGCGAGCATCGTGGCGGCGATCGGGGCAGCGTGCCGGTGGTCGAGCTGATCGACGATCTCCTTGGCCAGGCGCGTGCGCGAGAGGAGCGCGAGCATGTCGGCTAGGCCCAGCGGGCGAGTGGTTGGGAACAGTTGTGTGCCGCGTGAGCAAAAAGCCCTTGCGGGCGCGGTCGCGCCCGCTATACTCGGCCGCCTTGAAGCTCGGAATCCATTCACGGCGCGGCGCGTAGTCTCAACTTGACGCGCACCACCACAAACTAGTGGCCGTTCCCCGCAGGTTCGACCGCCGGCCCCCCGAGCGGGACCAGACGAGGATCAACGAGCGTATCCGCGTGCCCGAGGTGCGTGTGATCGACGACGAGGGCAACCAGGTCGGCGTGATGAAGACGCCCGACGCGCTCAAGTTCGCCCAGGAACGCGACCTGGACTTGGTGGAGGTGGCCCCCGAGGCCAAACCGCCGGTCTGTCGCGTCCTCGACTACTCCAAGTACAAGTACGAGCAGGCGCAGAAGGTCAAGCAGGCGCGCAAGCACCAGCAGCAGATAACCGTCCGCGAGATCAAGTTCAGGCCGAAGATCGCCGAGCACGACTACGACACCAAGAAGCACCACGTTGAGCGCTTTCTGCGCCACAAGGACAAGGTCAAGATCACGATCATGTTCCGTGGCCGCGAGGTCACCCATCCAGAGCGCGGCGTGATGATCCTCGACCGGCTCGCCGAGGAGCTCTCCGAGCTCGGGGTGGTCGAGCAGCGCCCCACCCAGGACGGGCGCAACATGACGATGATGCTGGCCCCCTCCAAGGCGGTCTTGGCCGGCAAGGCCGACGGGGCGGACGGACATGTCGAGGCGTCCCCGGACGGTCATGCGGAGGCGCCGGCAGATGGCCAAGTCGAGGCGCCGGTAGACGGTCAAGTCGAGGCGCCGGTAGACGGTCAAGTCGAGGCGCCTGCAGACGGTCGAATCGAGGCGCCAACAGACGGCCGGGTCGAGGCGGTCGTGGACGGACAGGTCGCTACCGCCGTGGACGTTGTCGAGGCCTCGGAGGAGGTTTCCCCGGAGCTCGTCGAGCCCGCGGTCGAGAGTCAGAACGGCGCTTCCGACGGCGCCGTGTCATAATCAGCGCTTCGCGGGTGGCGCAGGCGACCGCAGGTTGCCTGGCCGGGACCCCCGACCTTTGATCTCATGCCCAAGATGAAGACCCACAGCGGCGCCAAGAAGCGCTTCAAGGTGACCGGTACCGGCAAGGTCCGGGCCAGGCACTCCTACTCGAGCCACATCCTCGAGAAGAAGTCGCCCAAGCGCAAGCGCACCCTGGCGCACCCGGTGATCCTCACCGATCACGACACGCCGCGTGTCAAGAAGCTCTTGGGGGTCGGCAAATGACGAGGGTCAAGCGCTCGGTTCACGCACGCAAGAAGCGCAGGGCGACGCTTGAGTTGACGAAGGGCTTCAGGGGCGAAGCCCACTCCAACTACAAGCGTGCGAAGGAGGCCTTGATGAAGGCCGACGCGTACGCCTACAGGGACAGGCGCAACCGCAAGCGTGACTTCCGCAGGCTTTGGATCACGCGTATCAACGCGGCCGCTCGCCAGAACGGGATGAGCTACTCCCAGTTCATGCACGGCCTCACGCTGGCCGGCGTCGAGCTGGACCGCAAGGTCCTGGCCGACATCGCTGTGCGCGACGCCGACACATTCCGACGTTTTGCCGAGACCGCCCGCGAGGCGTCGGCTGCCTGATCGGACAGTCGACAGAGGAACCTCTCGGGCGCTGCTCCTTCGGGACCGGCGCCCTTTTTTTATCCATGACACCCATCACTTCACACCAGAACCCGAAGATCAAGGAGCTGCGCAAGCTGCGGCGCTCGCGCGACCGCGCGCGCAGGAACCTGTTCCTGGCAGAGGGGGAGGACCTGATCGCGGCCGCCATCGCGGCCGGCAGGCCGGCGGTCGAAGGTTTCCGATTGGCCGGCACCGCGATCGGAGGGCCCGGTTTCGAGGATGTCGAGGCGGATGTATTGGCGAGTGTCTCCACGTTGGGATCGGGGACGCGCGCGATCGGCGTCTACGAGCAGCGCTTCGGCGAGGCCACGGGTCCTCTGTGCGTGTACTTGCACGGGGTCGCCGATCCAGGCAACGTGGGCACCGTGCTCCGCTCCGCGCTTGCGTTCGGGGCCTCCTGTGTGGCGCTCGGCCCGGGCTGCGCGGACCCCCATTCGCCGAAGGC